>JBKCOM010000123.1:0-84320 GCA_046309775.1 Flavobacteriales bacterium | reverse complement strand
TAAGACCATGTATACCGGCCCGAATGAACGTTCGGGTAGGGCTGCTCGTCCGATCCGGAGGGTAGGTCGCATAGATAAATGATGAAGCTGCAGCAATGCAGACAGAACTCGGCTTATAGGTGAATGATTTCTTTTTTTCTTATTGCTGCACCACAAAGCGATACACTTCACCGTTTAACACGGCCATGTAAGTCGAAGCCTTCAACTGCATGGGCAACCATTGTTGACCTCCAGATACTTTTTGTGAAAATACCAATGCTCCTTTGTGGTCAAACACCCGCACCTCTCCTCCACTTTGCGACTTCACCGATAACTGCTGTTGCAAGGGAACATAACGCATCTGCACCAGACTGCGCTCATTTTCACCAATACCAACATATTCATCCAACTCAAAGGCAAGGCTCTTCATGAGCACGGGACTCTTGTCTGCCTGCGCATACATATCTTCAAAAGCATTGATAGGATCGGTATCATAGGTAAACATATCTGTGACCCAATTTGGAGGCACACTTTGATAATAAACCTTCACCTCGACACTCAACGGTGATGTCTCCCCTTGAAGCGGTACACGGTAGTGAATGCGATCGCTACCACTGTTAGGCCCTGGATTCATGATAAAATCTTCATCTGACATATTGAGCACCACCGCAGTGGTATCGTACTGCGGGTGCTGCGTAGAGAATCCGCGCGGCACAAGACGATTATCTTTTAGATGAATAGCACCTCGTTCTAGCACTGTGGTGCGGTTGCCGCTCACATCTCCCATTACCATTTCATAAATCTGCACTTGATCTTCGCTTCTGATAAATTGATAATGTGGCTCCCAATCACTGTTTTCACCCATAATGCTAAAGTCTTCATTGAAACCACCACTTTGGAAAATGACCTCATCGAGATCATTCCGAACAGTAACGAAAACGCTCATGCGACGCGCTGGGTAACCGCTTGGCATCTTATGTCCTCCAAGATTGGTGATTTTCAAATTAAATGCGAGCGTATCTGCGTTTCGGTATTCCTGGGTAATCTGTGTGGTGATGCTCTTATTTTGAAGCATATCCACTGTTTTTGCAATCGTTTCGTCGAATGCAGCTTCAGTAGCTGCGATGCCGAGAGATGATCTATTTTCTTTCATTAGAGCCAACATCAAAACATTGCCGCCTACCATTTCATGAAGTCCGTAAGGTTCGCGTGCTGGAGTATTGTATCCTGCGGCAAGAATCACAGACTGCTTCGGAAGGCGCGGCAAATGGCAAGACTGACAGCTCACGCCCTCGTTGGGATAAGCAGAATTCAACCACTCATGCCATGTAGCTTGTTCTACGAATTCCGATCCGGTTGAATTGCCCTCAAGGTCTACTGTTTGTGTTATCAAAGAGTGGCAACCAGCGCAGAGCTCACTTTGCGTAATGTGAGCGCCGTATTCAGGAGTGTAATTGCTGCTCAAGGCCATGGGTGTAATGAGCGGACTCGTGTACGGACCATATGCAATTTTTAAAGGATCAAAGAATAATTGTCCAGTGTGCAATGCCTCTTCGGGTTGGGGCGTTTGACGATGACAAGCCAAACACGAAACGCCATCCAAAGCCACCGGATCTTCCACCATTTGTTCGATACTATAATGGTCAAAACCTTGCGACTGCGAAGCGTAGTTGCCCATTGGAGCGTGACACTTAGTACAGAGGTTTTCCAATTCTTGCTGATGTCCCGGATTCACCGCCACCTCGTGGCTCACCTTGGCGCGCCAGTACGGATCGCGTGCAGAAAGAGCCATCATCGAACTGCTCCAGTCATCGACTACATTCACATCATTTCCGAAAAAGTCCACACTGGCAAGACCATTGGGGTCGGCGCCGTGGCAATGGTCGCATTTACCAGCCGATGCAAACATCGCATTCTCCCCTTCATACAAGGAGTCCAAACCATTGCCGCGCATTTGCCCATGATGAAAATAAAGATGCTTCTTTTCTTGATGGGGCTTCATTTGAAGATATAAAACACAGCACGCCGATACGGCGATGCCGAGAACGATGGCTCTTCCGGTAGATGGTTTCATGAGTCGAATATACTAAATCAGGTCATTCACAAAATTATCTTGTGAGCGCATCCTTGATAAGCTGACGAATATGATCGCGATGGGCCTTGGTCAAAGCATCAGGAGATGCCGCAGTAGCCATCGCTTGGTCAATACGCTTGAGCTCGCTCAACGTCATGCTGCGCGCTGCTGTTGGCTGTGAACTTTTCGCATCCAAATTTTCTATCAATCTTTTCACATACATGATTTGTAGAAGTTGTCTGAAACTATTCACTTGCGATTTTAAATCTGCCTCAAAAATTGAATTCGTAAGCTCGATGTAAAACTCGTCTAGCGTGTAAGTGTTGCCATACAATTGGCTATCAATGATGCGACGAGCCACGGCAGGGTGCATTAAATGATTGAGACATTCAGATTGCATCATTCCTACGCGCATGTGAATTTTTGGATCATCGCTTTCTGCAAAATGAGAAAAACCTCTGCGCTGAGCAAGCAGGTAATTGTACAAAGTTTCATTTCCTTTGAAAGCCTCAGGAGAAAATGCATACTTCTTGAGAGCTGCCATTGCAGCGCGTTGCTTCTCTTCAGAAACAGGATTCAATGGCAACTTTTCGGTGGCTTGACCAAAGAAGCTGCGATCGTAATGCACACCACCAATCTGACGGGTCATCACACGAATCTGATTTCCATATTCACCCGTCACTACCATATACGCCTCGAGCAATTCTTCGTAGCTCTCGTTGGTATTGGTGTATTTATCTTTTAATGTTGGTAATATCGAATTGACCAACTCACAGCGCTCCACCGCGTAAGCCACAGGATCGTTGCTGAGGTCATAAATATTCACATCAGGATCAATGCCCTTACCGCTCGAACGCATATCATCAGCATCATTACCATAAGCGAGATCTGGACTCACACTGCGATCTGTAATTTTTCTCAAACGAATCTGCTCTGTAATGTCATCCGCCGCCTCAGGACTGTAGCCGTATTCAATCACCCACTTGTCGTAAGGACCTACTTTCACATCGCAATACAAAGTCTGCTCTTTTGGATTCTTTTGATAGTTGAATGCTGGATATTCCATCACACTGCTGCACAAACCTTCTTTTTCCACCACCAGTGGATTTTTTATTTCTGCGATACTCTGCATCGTTGAAGCGCGCATATTGTGGGTCAATCCTAGAGTATGTCCTACTTCGTGCAGTATCAAGCGATAGAGCATTTGTTTTGTTATCTCCTCTTTCATTGCATCACCTACCGACATAGCATCGGCGAGTACGTGACCAAATGCCCCTTGCATTGCTGAAAGCTCACCAGCCATGCAGAACATTGGATTGCGCATGTGATTATTTTTCATGAAATCCAATTTGTCATCTGTGAGCAAACCTTTTGTTTCAAAGGCTTTGTCAAATTTCAAACGATTGCTGATGGCTACCCATTCGAGCATGATGTCGGCGCCGAGAATCTCTCCCGTGCGAGGATTCACGAAACTTGGGCCATAACCACCGAAGGGCGGCTCTGCGCTGCTTGTCCAGCGAATCACATTATAACGAATATCTCCTGCATCCCAAGTAGCAGTGTCTGGTTGAATTTTACAAACCACTGCATTTTTGAAACCAGCCACCTCAAACGCTTCATTCCAACGCTCGCAAGCCTCTTTTATCAAGGGGCGCATCTCCACGGGCGTCGTATTTTCTATCCAATAAGTAATAGGCTCAACAGGCTCAGATACCAAAGCCTTCGGATCTTTCTTTACTAGATTCCAGCGATGAATCATATCTAAATAAGGTGCGGCTTCATAGCTGGTCATGTCTGTGACTTGTGTAGAAAAATAACCAACACGCGCATCATCTTTACGAGGCTTAAATTCATTCTGAGGAACTTCAAGAATGCTGTGCTGATAGGTAATGGTGATGTTGCGTGGATCCGTCATCGCATCCGCAAACATGGATGGTGAAGAGTTTTCATAAACATAAGACACCATCACCTCGGTATTCTTAGCGTAGTTGTTGATCTTCTCCACTTTAGTTTTAGAAGAACTTAAACCTCCGAGAACTGGTGACGAACCGGGCGGAGATGGGAACTTTACGATTTGAAATTTTTCAGATAAAAAAACAGCATCGCCATCGATGAGAAAATTCTTTTTATCATTTGAAATCACTTCAATTTTTTCACTTGCTAAAATTGGAGTATTGATGTTTGCCTTCGCTGCTTTGCTAATAGCATTTTCAGGATCGAAATAGTAATCAGTGTTTTCCTGAAGAATTTCCATTCGTTCAAAATTCTTATTGAAACGAATGATCTTCGAGCCTCCGAATGAACCGCGGAAATATCCTGTGCGGGGCGGAGCATTTTCAATATGATTAAAATAGATATACTCTTTGTTCAATTGATCTTCGCGAACATTGAGATAGGTTTTACCTGTTACCGTGTCGCGATATAGAGTGAAAAGCCCATCATACTTGACGCACTTTTTGATCAAATCGCCATATTTATCTTCTTTTTTTGGCTCGGCAACCTCTTTTGCCCCCTTCTTCGACTTCTTCTTTTTAACATTTACCTCCTGCGCCTGAAGATTACTTATTGTAAAAAATACAATAACTACCAGCGTTAAACACAATCTAACTTTCTTCATATCAATCTATTTGTTCTCTTTGAGTTTTTTTTTCAAATATAAGAAGCCAGAGGTAATTCGCTACTGCTATTAGATAAACCCACAGTAGCAACCAAAATTGGATAAAAAGTGTCATATTTACACTTTATTGATGCCATGCGCGCAGTAGTCTGTATAACCCATATTCTCCTCTTCCTATTCGGATATGTTTCTGTGTTTTCGCAGACGTATGTTACGAATGGCAGCGCATCAAATTTGGGCAATGGATGCTACGCCGTTACACCTGCCACTAATTTCCAAAATGGTACTGTTTGGTATTCACAGCAGCTCAATCTCAACAATCCATTCGACATACAATTCTTTATGAACTTCGGTTCCAACGATGCACAAGGGGCAGATGGGATGGTATTCGTGTTGCAGCAACAAGGAGTGAATGCTATTGGTGTAAATGGATCTGGTATGGGCTATCAAGGTTTTTTCCCATCATTCGGAGTAGAGTTTGACACCTATAGTAATAACGCCGATCCATTCACGGGACAGAACATGAATGATCCGTTGTTTGACCACGTGGCTTTTTTGAGAAATGGAGATGTAAACCATATCACTGCCAACAATCTTGCGGGACCAGTGCAAGCATCTGCCACTAATGCGAATATAGAAGACAACCAAGACCACTTGGTGAGACTGTTATGGGATCCATCCACTTTCACAATTACATTATTTTTCGATTGTGAACAACGCTTGACACGTGTGATTAATTTGATAGGAGAAATATTCACGAGTTCACCCTTTGTTTATTTTGGTTTTACTGGATCCACAGGGGGATTCAACAATCTACAAAGTGTTTGTCTCAATACCAATATCCTTCCATCCAATGAAAGCGTTACCATCTGTGAAGGGGGCTCGGTGCAACTGTCTGCTGGTGGAGATGGCGATTTTACATTCAATTGGTCGCCCAATATAGCCATCGATGATGTGACCTCACAAACGCCAACCGTCAATCCGAGTCAAACGACCACCTACACCGTTGAGTACACAGATCTATGCAATAATGTATTTACAAGAGAATTTGAAGTGATTGTAGAACCAGCGCCTGTGGTCGATGCTGGACTTGACGGAACTTTTTGCGAAGGTGAAATGACGACATTGGCAGGTAGTGTGAGCGGTGGTAATATTATTCTATGGAATACTCCTGATGGCAACATTGTGTCGGGAAATTCTACACTGACGCCTGAAATCGATGCCCCTGGAACATATACTCTCAGCGCTGAAAATGATGCAGGGTGTTCGGCAAGTGATATTGTAGTTTTTACAATAACTCCATTGCCCGCTTTGACCATCGCACCCAATTTCCATGTTTGTCCTAATGAAGTTGTAGTCATAGATCTAGGAAATAATTACGATCTCATTGAATGGTCGAATGGAAGCAACGCTACCGAACAATCATTCGGTGCTGGCAATCATTCGGTGACGGTGACCACTAATGATTGTTCTGCCACAGCAGAATTCGATGTAAATACCATAGCAGTGCCCGAAATTAATTTGGGAGCGGATATCGAAGCTTGCGAAGGAAACGTCATCACATTAGAAGCATCAGGGCCTGTAGAATGGTCTACAGGTGAAGTTGCGCAAGAAATTGAAGTAACAGAAAATGGAACTTACAGTGCATCGATTGCGGTGCAAGGCTGCACGGATAGCGATGAAATTGAGGTGACATTTTACCCATATCCAACTATTGAAATCCCCGAAACCCTCGGGCTTTGTGAAGGTGAAACGATTACTATAACGTCCAATGTTCAAGGATTATGGGATACTGGCGTTACCAGCGCTGCCATCGAAGTGAATTTACCCGGCACCTATTCGCTTCAGGTAACCTCAAACAATTGCACCTCCGTGGAGTCTACTGAGGTGATAGGTATCGCTGCGCCACAGGTGGAATTGGGAGAAGACATAGTGGTATGTCTAAATGAAAGTGTGCGCATTGGTTCACTGCTTTTGGATGCCTATACTTACGAATGGAATGATGGCTCCACCAATTCAACATTGAATATTTTTGAGCCAGGCACCTACTCCGTTATCGCAAGCAATGAATGTGGAAGTATTGCAGACACCGTAGAAGTAAGTTTCGAGGAATGTAACTATTACATTTTCATTCCCAACACCTTTACGCCCGATGCTGACGGCACCAACGATGTATGGAAGGTGGAAGCATTTAATCTTGATAGTTATGAGCTTCAACTGTTCGATCGCTGGGGCAACGTCGTATTTACATCAACAGACCCTGACGAAGTCTGGACGGGAGAAGTGAACGGCGGTGATTATTTTGCCCGCAATGGCATTTATAATTACATCATCCGCTACACCGCGGAAAACCTCGATGCGCAAGTGATGAAAGGACATGTCCTGCTGATGCGCTAGTAGGTGACGCGCACCTTTCTATATCCAGCAAAAACTCCCAACCCGTTTTCAAAATTGGAATAAATCAGTGCTGGTTCTGCAAAAGGATTCCCATCGCTTTGATTGCTTACAGATTGATGAAAACGATAGTAATCCTCTGAAGCATTCATGATATACATAGTGAGCTCGGGTAAACCAAATCCGTAGCCTATGAATTCTACTAACTCTTCTTCGTATAACTTACCTGAAATTAGCGATTCGTCGTCAATAAAAGACTCACCGCGATACAGTTCTACCTCATAGGAAGGATCGGGAGAGAAATACTCGTAGTAAGCAAAACGGTAATAATTGAAATTCGGATCGCTATCTCGCAAGAATGTCTTAAATGTGAATTCATAGCGCTTCTCGCCCCAACTTGTTGTCGAACTATCGAGCTGTAACACCGATGACTCGATGTCTGGAAGAGTAGAAGGTATATTGGTGGTAGCGCGAATACGTGTACCATTGGGGGCGGAGACAATCAACTCATACTGCCCCCCTGCCACGAGAGGGAATTCTGTGACAGGCAAAATGTATTTGAACAAGTTTTCATCCCAAGTAAATGATTTTTCGAGCGAGCCATTTTTAATGATCACGCTGATATCACTTGGTCTTTCTGGCAAATTATTACCACTAGAAAAAACAGGACGTGACCAAAACACCGAAGCACGAATCGTATCGATATCATCGGAAATAAAACAGCTTACCGAGAGCTTCGGCTCTGTATCTGGCAATTCAATGTCTGCTTCCCTTGTACAACTTGAAAGTATGATGAGAGCTGAAAATATTGCTATAAAATTTTTCATAGTCACTTAAAATTTATAGGTCCATGATACTGATGGAAGAATAGGAAAAAGACTCACCTGACTTAGATAGCGAGATCCATCGGCTCTTGAGTCAATCATATAAAAGAATGGATTCATTCTGTTGTAGGCATTATACACGCCTAGTTCAAACGTTCGTTCAGATCGCTTTAGTTTTTTGTGCCACTGCGCAGCTACATCCAAACGATGATAGGGCGCCATTCTAAACGAATTTCTATCTCCATAATCTGTTGACTGCACCACACCTTCAAAGGAGAATGGATTGCCTGTTGGATCATGAGTGATGTTGGTATATTCAGCGAGTGGCAACGTAATCGCTTGTCCAGTGCCATACACCCAAGTTGCGCTTACGTTTATATTCTCATTTATCTCATACATCAAAACAATGCTTAGATCATGACGACGATCGTAACGAGCGAAGAATTCTTTGCCATTATTTAACTCATCAAATTGAAGAATCGTCCAACTCAAAGTATAGCCTACCCAACCGGTTACTTTCCCTACCTTCTTTTGTACCATTAATTCTGCACCATAACTTTCACCTTGACCGGAAGTGACATTGTCTTCCCATGACACTTCAGTTTCGTCACCAAAAGCCCCCACAGCGAGGAAGCTTGCACCCTCGCGATAACCGATGATATTATTCATTTTCTTATAATAACCTTCGAGGGTAATGGTCAATCGTGGGCGATCCAAATCCTTTGCGAACCCTGCCGCCACCTGTTGTGCCCTTTGAGGCGCTACACGATCGGTAGCAGGCACCCACAAGTCGGTGGGAAGTCCCACACCTGTGTTGGATAATAAATGCAAATATTGATTCATGAGAGCATAGCTCGCTTTGAAGCTCAGATCATCCGTGATTAAATAGCGAGCACTAAAACGAGGCTCTAAACCAAAATAATTTTTATCCTTGAATAGAAAATGACTCAGTCTTAAACCAACATTTGCCTTCAACTTGCTGGTAATGGTCCAATCATCTTCTACATACAAGCCATTTTCAAGGCAATCGTAAATTTCTGCCTCATCTTTATTCTCAAATAAGTCTGCACTTCTTACCACAGAAGCGCTCGGAGTAAAACGATGATAAGTTGACATCGCTCCCGCGCGGATATAATGATTGGCTGAAGGCCTGAAATCAATATCGTGTTTAATTGTCCAGTCTCGAATTCCGCTTCTAAACTCCAATTCAAATTGGTCACCTCCACTAGTGGTTTCATAATCGATTCCCAATGTATAACGCGAGAAAATAAATGAAGTATTGCTAAAAGCCTTATCGTTGATGATGTGATTAAGGCGTGCAGTCGCGGTAGCATTTCCCCAAAGAAAACTTCCTCTTTCTCGGCTTCCATCGGATTGTTGGGGTCTAAAATAAAATTTGTCACGACCAAAATATCCACTTACATAGAGTCTATTTCGGTCGTCAAGGATGAAGTTTCCTTTTGCATTAAAATCATAAAAAAAATAACCTGCCTTCTGATCTTCTGGTAAAAATGGATAGATCAAAGCATCGATATACGTGCGCCTACCGCTGACGAGAAATGAGGATTTTCCTTTCTTGATGGGACCTTCGAGAGTTAGGCGTGAAGAGATGATTCCAATTCCTGCCTCACCTTGTATTTTTTCCTTAGAACCATCCTTCATTTGCATCTCTAGGACAGAGGATAATCGTCCACCATATCTAGCAGGAAAACCACCTTTTATGAGCTCTACACTTTTCAAAGCATCTCCATTGAAGATGGAAAAGAAACCAAATAGGTGACTCGCATTATAAACAGTGGCGTCATCGAGGATAATTAGGTTTTGATCCGGCCCACCTCCTCTTACATAAAATCCTGAATTGCCCTCGCTTCCTTTTTGCACACCGGGCAATAATTGAATCACTTTCAACACATCCTTTTCGCCGAGAAGTGCTGGAATCTTTTTGATCTGATCTATGGGAATATCTATAGAAGACATTTGCGTTTCTTCAGAAACTTTTCTGGTTTGTTCGGCAGAAATCACCACTTCATTGAGCGTAGTAGCAGTTCCTCCCAGCTCAATATTCAAACGAGTAGGTGTTTTAGCGTCTACTTTTTTCACAATCGGCTCATACCCTGTGAAACGATAGACAAGCGTGGCCTCTTGAGCATCGAGGGTAATGGAATAAAATCCATAATTATTGGTGGTCGTCCCCACCTCTAATTCAGGGCAGTAAATGACCACACCTGGCAACGTTTCGCCACTACCTGATTCTGTGATGATACCAGAAATCGTTAACTTGGACTGGGCGAATGAAAAAATGAAAAAGAATATAAGCGCTATGCTTAACAGGATTTTTTTCATAGGGGAGGTTTATAACAACGGCGGCAAATAACGGGCTTAACAACTAATTATTGCAAAAAAAAATCCCTCCAAATTGAAGGGACTTTTTTACTTGTTTAGATGATCTAGTCTGATTAGACCAATCCTGTTTGCTTGAGCCAATCTCGCAATCTCGTTCTGTCATCGACAGTGAGATGTCGCATTGCTTTTCGCAATTCTTTTCGGAAAAGCATAGCATCAAATGTTACGTTTCCCAGAACTACTTTATAATAGTCCAACATACGTGTTTAAAGTTAGGTTAGGTGCTCTTGTAATCTCTTTCACGAGCTCTCATGCCTTGCAGATGATAGGGTACATCTGTTTAAACCGAAATGTTAGATAGCGTTGTTTGTAGTCTTTAACGCCAGCTATCAAAAAGAAGTTTCGTTTTCTATCTTTTTTTTCTAAAAAAGTCCTCTTAGCGATACATGAAGATGGTACCACGCACTTCTTCAAACTCCTCTGCGTGAATCCACTTCAACTTGATGTAGTAAGTATACACTCCGTCTGGGAGATAATACTCTCCACCTTTGAAATCACCTTCCCAGGCCTTGTCAGCGTCTTTCGTTTCAAACATCACCTCTCCCCAACGGTTGAACACTCTCATTTCGAAGTACTCTGGATCTTGTGCATTGGTGAATATTTTGAATACATCATTCACACCATCACCGTTAGGGGTAAATGAATTCGGAACAAACCACTGTAGTTCTTGTCTATCAAAGTGAGCGATGACCGTATCGGCTATTGTATTAAATACAATTCCATTCGCCATGTCTTCTACAGGACCTAAGATGGCTCCTGATTTAACCTCCCAGTGACTAAAATCAAAGTACTCCTCAGGGGTCGCTCTGAAAGGAATGTTCACTTCTGCTCCGATGACTTCCATGCGTTCATCCATGGTGCTATAACCATTGTCAAAAATGACTGTTCCAGCAAATGGAGGCTCAACAATTACTGTGACGGGCTGGTGAGGTATTACATTGTAAACGGCAACTAACTCATCGGCCATTTGGAAGTCCAAAGTCACATCAGGTGACGTTGCATTAGGGGCCAAAACGTGATTGTTCAATTGCCAGCCCACAAAAGTGCTCCATTCATCAATAGGACTCGTGCTGAAAGCGTATGTCTCATCGATTAGTATGTTTTCACTGAATGGTAGTTCTAACAAAGTACCGTCCATGGTAATTGTACCCGAACCTTCTGGCATCACACGTACTTCCAAATTTTCTCTCTGTAAAATTCTAAAGTGTGCAACTAGAACATCATCATTCTGAAGGTTCAATTGAATGATAGCACTCAACTCATCAGGAGTGATTACGTTGTTATTTAACTCCCAGTGATCAAATACAGAGATGTCTGGAATATTGATTGCCTCAAAGTCGTACATGAGGTTTGCCTCAATCACGTCAGTCCATGGATAACCTGCCAACAAGGCTCCTTCCATTTCCACTGTTCCGCTTCCCGCAGGGAATACATCTACAGTAAGAGACGCGTGAGGAATTTCGGTAAACAAGGCGGTAATGGTGCCACTAGAACAGGTATTGACAGTAACAGATGTCGCATTTGCATTTGGCTCGAAATCATAATCTGTCGATTGCCATTCTTCAAACTCGTACCATTCATTCTCTGTAACTTCGAGGACTTGGTCGAGGTTCAACTCAAACTCTTGGCTGTGTGGATAAGCCGCAATTGGAGTACCTGACAATGTGATAGTACCCGCGCCAGCAGGAACCACATCGAGAATCATTTCCGACAAACCGGTATTGGTGATAAAGGTGACCTGAATCGTCACATCTCCATTGATAGTAAGCTCTGTAGCAGGGTCAGAAACGCTTGAAAGAACAGCATCTCCACTGATTATTTCCCAACCTCCGAATGAGCCGCAGTCTTCAACATCCGCTAACAGATCAATTGGCAAACCACCAAAGTAAGTTCCTGAAAATGGCGCATTCGCGCTACTTATAGGTACTTCTTGTACCTGAATCTCTCCATCACCAACGATTTGAATCGTAAGCGTATAAGCTGTAACGTCGTAGCAATCTTCTAGACCATCGATAACCGTATTATTGCAGCGCTGTAAGATGAAATCACGCACTTCTTGCACGTTTGCTTCCCAGCCCGCATATGTTCCACCCCAACGATCCACTTGTCTTTGCATTTCAGGAGCAATTACGTTTACCATGCTATCCAAAACCTCTATCATGCGGTCGCAAGAGAAGATGGAGTTGGATAAAGTAGCATAACGTTGAACGTAATCAGCGAAGAAGTCCTCGTTGTCAAAAAGGGCATTGAGGATTGGAACGTGACCTTGTCCACCCACATCGCCCATTTCATCAATTTGACAAGGATCCGCATTTGGATTTGTGCTTGGAACACCCGTGTAGTTAGCACCGTGACCGAAAGTATTGTCGTTGTCCCACAGAGCATATCTCCAGCGCTTGGCATCCCCTTCTGGGTGCCTTCCTCTCCACCAAGCTGTATTCCAATTGAGCCAGTCGGTACATACCACGTATCCGTTGAGAATGAAATAGTCAATCAAACTCATGGTATTGTACTGTGTCAAAACATAGTCATAGTTGGCTTGAACTGAAAGGTCATTCGAAGTTGCGAAGTTTACCAGTGCATTCCAATCGGCATCGCTACCATACTCTACCCAAGTGCCACCCCAAGTTTTGATGAAGTCAACAAAACCTTCTGGCTGGTTTTTGTAATATTCTGTAAAGTCAATATCGTCAACTTTTTCGCGGATTTCGTATACGCCCCAGTATTCACCATTGATGTAAACGATAGATGATTCGGTGCTTCTTTCATCGAGGTGCAATCCACCGAGGATGGAGAGCTGATGGCAGTAAGCATCACGAATGTGTGCTCCATTGGCAAAAGGATAGTTATCGTTTGCCGCCGCTTTAAAAATCAAACGTTCGTAAGAAGGACGATCTCTAGTGTTGATAATCGGATATTCCACTTCATTGTCATAGCCAAGTGCATCGCGCGTTACATAGTCGAAACCACGCTGATCGTAGGCATTACTATCATTGCCGTGCTCGTTGCTATCTCCTGTGGCCTCAGTAATGAATACACCATTTTCATCGAAAAACTCGATATGCATCAATTCATCACCCCACCAGCTACCATCACCGAGCTCTGTGCCGGATACACTTGTAACCTTTATCGTATGCTGGTCGCCGCCGATAAAATATGTATTGGTTTCCATAAACCCAGGAAGAACATCTGCTGTGTTGCTATAAACACGAGCTCTTACAACGGTGGTAGTGGCGATATTGAGCGGGCCTGAATAGATGGGGCTTGCTGCGGTAACTTCAGAACCGTCGAGCGTGTAGCGAATCACAGAATTTGGTTCTGTTGTCGTGATATTCACTGTAACTGAGCCTGGATAATAACCCGCCTGAAGAGAAAGGTCTGCGTTTGCTGCGTAAGACAATCCAGAAGTTCCTGCATTTGAAGCATTGGGCGTTGGATTGACGAAAATTCTCCAATCTGCCGCTCCATTCGTTGAGCGCCCCCAGCTATGATTAGCCTGATTTGGAGAAATGTTATCGAAGTCATAAGTCTCAAGAACATTTCCTATAGGATTCGAAAACACAAGCTCCTCACCTGCTGTTTGCGTAAGCTTGAAAGATGTGTTGAGCTGACCGAGATAACCTGGATCATAATCATAAGTTCCAGAAACTAGGACACAGCGGTATCCATTGGCGGGAACAGTGGTACCAGCGGGAATTTCCCATTTGGCTGGGTTGTTCAAATTATCAGATATGTAGAAGCCACTGATATTTACCGGCGCACCCGTCGGATTATAAAATTCTACCCAGTCCTCATCTTGAAACCCAGCAACGCCATTGTAATTGGCGAAACTGAACTCGTTCACCACCACTTGAGCATGCGCAAAAATGCTCAGGGCAATCGTTCCGATTAAAATTAGTTGTTTCTTCACTTTGTGCAGATTTATTGGTCGCGGTTTTTTCCTTATAAACAAGACAATGAGCAAGCGTAAAAAGTTGCGTTGTCCTATACGTTTTTACAAAAATACGAAATCATTACAAAACAATCACTTAATACCCACCTAACAAACAAAAACCCCTCAGACTTCTCCGAGGGGTTCTTGAAACACTTAAAACTAATTGATTAAACGAGCTAATCACCCCGTGTGAAGAGAAATCCTCATACGAGAAGTGCAAACTTAGTGGAAAGAGGTTTGTTACACAAAAGTTTAACGGATTTATTATACCAATTGTCAAAATATGTGTCTGAATGTTTATTTTTGGCACCTGACAATGTAGACGTAACTCAATAAATAAGTAAAAAATGGGACATCACGAAGAACATCACGGTCATCAAGAAGCTGAGCAAAACGAAATCGGAGGTCCAGTGACTTTCGCTGTGTTCTGTCTTGCCGTTGCCATCGTAATTATTTACTTCTGGGCACAATAAGGACTGACAAAAGGAATTAAAAAAAGGCCTTCGAAAATCGAAGGCCTTTTTTTATTGAACAAGTTTCATTTCTTTGAGCAGGTATCCCGCCCCTGCGTAGGAGTCGATCACCCACAGTACATAACGCACGTCGACCAGGATGTTGCGACAAATCTCGGGACTGTAATAAATATCGCTCATCGTTGATTCCCATGAACGGTCGAAATTAATTCCAACTAAGTGTCCTTTACTATTAAGCGCCGGACTACCGCTATTACCGCCTGTCGTATGATTGCTTCCCGTGTAGCAAACAGGTAGTACGCCATTCACCCCATACACGCCATAATCTCTTTCCTCCAACTTTTTTCTAAGCTTTTCACCAATATAAAAATCAGGATTGCCAGTTTGGAATTTGTTGAGAATACCATCAGCAGTGGTAAAATGTCGGTACATCTCTCCGTCATGGGGTGCGCTGCCCTCTACTTTTCCAAATGAAATACGCAAGGTGCTATTTGCATCATTCCAATACAATTTCGAAGGGATTAACTCTTGTTTCGCTTTTACATATTCGTACATGTAAACATCCAGCTCACTTGCAAACTTTCTTGCAGCGGGCATAATTTGATTCATATAAATATCAAATAATTTTAAAGATGTAGATAGAATCGCGTCCTTCTGATTGCCTTTCATTTTGAGTGCTCGCTTCGAAGTAAGCGCTTTTACAAAATTAATTGCCTTGAGACTATCGCTCATGATAGACTTCCCATACAGTGCATTCATGCCTCCTTTTTTCATGTATGGTCTGATCACATCAGGCCCCAAATCGGCATTGACATATTGCAAATACAAGGACGACATCTTAGCGAATAATTTTACTTCTGTATTCAAATCAAAATCCTTGTAAAACAATCGGAGCGAAGCGATCAAAGCTGCGCGTTCTTCTTCGAGCTTTCCTGATTTTTCCAACTCACTGTAGCCCGCAATGAAGTCATTTACTTCTCTTGCCTTTGCAAATACTTCAGGCCCGTAAAAAACATACTCAACAAAACCATCGCGTGCTATGTTATTGACTTCATTATCGGTATAAAGTTTCTGAATCTTTTCCAATAAATCCGTGTATTTGCCCAGTTCTTTCGCCTTCGCCCTGAAGTTTTCCTCTTCTAATTGCTTTACTTGAATTGCGTTGTATTTTTTAAGTCCCAGCTCCTGCCCTATCCATTTCTTATAAGCATTGCTGATATCACTTTGCTTCGCTGCATATTGAATGCGCAATAGATCGCTGCTCTTCATACTGGCGTCGATAATGCTCAGGGAAGCTTCTCTCATTTTGATGCGCATCGCATTGCTTTTATTCAAAACAAAATCTACCGCATAGCTTGTGAGGAAGTGTTCGGTGCGACCAGGAAAACCGTAAACCATCGAAAAATCGCCCTCGTTGACACCTTTGAGATTAATGGGAAAAAAGTGTCCTGGTTTGTATGGTTGATTTAGTGCGTTGTATTCCGCTGGTGCATTATTCGCATCTGCATAGATTCTAAATACGCTGAAATCACCTGTATGGCGTGGCCAAACCCAATTATCAGTATCACCACCAAACTTACCGATTTCACTTGGTGGTGCACCTACCAATCGAACGTCTTTAAACGTTCTTAGAACAATCAGAAAGTACTGATTGCCGTAATTGTATGCTCTCACAAGTCCACTATCACCGCTTCCAGAGTTCTTAAACTCCTCCTCAATAGCCTTCTTATTTGCCGCACGAATAGCCTCGATTTCTTTGGGGGTCATACCCTCTTTTATTCCCTGTAGCATTCTGGAGGTGACATCATCCATGCGCACGACGAAGGTCGCAGTTAGCCCTTTACACACCAACTCTTCGTTTTGATTCATCGCCCAAAAACCATTTTTCAAATAATCATTTTGCAATGAAGAATGGAATTGGATATAGTCGAAACCGCAATGGTGATTGGTAAACATAAGACCTTTATCAGACACGATTTCAGCGGTACAACCGCCACCAAAGAGCACCACTGCATCTTTTAAGCTACCTTCATTGATGTCATACAAATCTTCTGGTGATAGTTCAAGACCCATCGCTCTCATTTCATCATGAATGGAACCGAGCACCGAAGGCACCCACATCCCTTCATGGGCGATTGATTTTATGGTAAAAAAGAACATCGCGAAGAGCGATGTCAAAATTGGTAAAACTCTATTTTTCATCTGTTTTGATAACGAATAAATAATAATAGCCCGCAAAGGCAAAGAACAAACCTAATACAATTGGAATTAGAAAAACAATAAATGACTGACGCTGATCCACGGGAATGTCGTCTTGATTAAGGTATCTGTAGATGGGAATACTCACAACAGCCACGCAGAATAATAAAAATAAAATGTTGTAGACGTAATTGGCACCTTGTATAATTTTATACATCCGCGAATTTTTGAACGCTTCCTCTTCTTCTTCTTGTTGCTTTCTTTTCATTCTGACGTAGGCTTTCATGGCCTCACGTTCTGCCCAGGCCTTGTATGCTGCATCCTGAGCGGGTTTGGAATAATAGCCCGACAGTTCTCTTTTGTGATACGCCGCATGCCGCCTTCTTCGCGCAGGATCTACCAGATAGTCGTAAGCCTCCTTAATTTCAATAAATCGCTCTTGACTAGACTCATCAGCGCTTACATCAGGGTGATAAACTTTCACCAAACGTCTGTATGCTCGTCGCACATCATCATCAGATGCGTCGGCAGTCAGATCGAGTATGGTGAAATAATTTTTCAAATGGTCCGGTTTGGAATCAGCCAACAAAAAAACAATATTGTTGTTCTCCTTCGGACGTTAAAAGATAAATTTTATTGCGTAAAATCGCCCTCAAAATGCAATTCCTATGATCGTAGACCTTCGCAGTGATACCGTAACGCGTCCATCCAAGGAGATGTTGGAACGCATGATATCAGCCCCGACAGGTGATGATGTTTTGAATGAAGACCCCACTGTGAATGAGTTACAGCGTTTTTCAGCTCAACTTTTCGGAATGGAAGATGCGTTGTATTGTAGCAGCGGCACACAGACAAATCAAATTGCAATCAACGTTCACACCCAACCTGGAGACGAAGTCATTTGCAGTTCCCTGTCACACATTTACATATATGAAGGAGGCGGAGTAGCGCTCAACTCCCTTTGTTCGATGGCTATGGTAGAAGGTGATCGCGGTCGTTTGACTGCTGAACAAGTAATCAATATGATCAACCCTGATGATATTCACCGTCCAATTTCAAGACTTATTAGTTTGGAAGATACTGTCAATAAGGGCGGGGGCGCGGTATACGACTTTGATGAAATAAAAAAAATTAAGTCTGTTGCGTCTCAGCGCGGACTTGCTTTGCATTGCGACGGTGCCCGATTGTTTAACGCACTTCATGTAAACGGCCTCACGCCCGCTCAGTATGCTGAACCTTTTGATTCGATCAGTATCTGCCTAAGCAAAGGGCTGGGAGCGCCTGTTGGAAGTATTTTATTAGGAAAAAAAGATTTTATTAATAAAGCAAGACGGCGCAGAAAGAGCTTCGGGGGCGGCATGCGTCAAGCTGGCATCATCGCTGCAGCGGGCTTATATGCTCTTCAAAACAATGTTGAAAGACTAAAAGATGATCACAACAATGCCAAGCTCATTGCTTCAGAACTAATGAATATGTCATGGGTGAAATCAATCATGCCCGTTGACACAAACATTGTAATTTTTTCACTCAGTAAAGAAAATGGTGCTTCTGAATACGTTGAGAAGTTAAAATCAAGAGGCATTCTTTGTTTTCCCTTTGGGTCTGATAAAATAAGAATGGTCACCCACCTTGACTTAGCGGATGACCATTACCAGTATCTGTTTGAAGTCTTAAAGACTATTTCTTAATCAACTTGATGGAGTTCAGTGTTTGATTAGAATGCACCACCAAAGTGTAAACACCAGATGCGATGGCTGGTTGGATTATCAACTGTGAGCCTGAAAAGCCCTGCAGATTCCAAACACTTCTTCCCAATTTATCAACTATCATCAGGTCGGCATTTTCCACTTGACGTTCGAATGATATTGTAAAGTTATCATTGAACGGATTTGGAAAAACTGCAGTGTTATTCTCAATTTCTTTAACGTTGATTGAACAATTGTCGACGAAAAAGCTAAAGGTACTAACATCGTTGCACCCATTTGGGTCAGTGACCGTAGCAAGAATAGAATGATTTCCAGGGCCAAATTCTGAAGCATTGATGAGGAATAAATCATCATCGCTTCCATCGAACCACAAATAGCTAAATTCACTTGGACCTGAAAGTTCGTAGGTTTCATCTGCACAAAGTGTAATCGGACCACCAAAATCAAAATCGAAATCATTCTCTGAAAGAAGATTAAAATTCAATGGGTATTCACAGCCGTTGGCGTCTGTAATCATAAGGAAGTACTGTCCACCGCCTATATTTTGAATATTTTGACTATCTGAAGTAAAATCGGCTGGTCCTGTCCATGCGAAGCCATAAGGTTCAGTGGCACCAGAGACGATAGCATTTAGTTGACCATCGCCGCTATTTTCGCAGGCAGGTTGTTGAGAAGTGATAAAAGCATTCCATGGAGCGGGCTCAACGATTTCATACTCCCCATTGAATACGTCGCCGCAAGCTGTGGTTACCTCTAATGAATAGACGCCGCTGCTGAGTTCGGTGATTATATTATCGAATGATTCGAATTCATTTGGACCAGTCCAGTAGGATTGCAAATCAAGGCCGGTTCCAAAAACATAAGCTGTGATGCTTCCTGTTCCATCAGCTCCCTTATCCACTGGACAACTGATATTGTTTACGACACTCGCCAATGTAGGAGCTTGATTATAGCTTTCTACTTCGACTGTGCAGAGTCCGTTTTCACCGTAATAACCATCAATCTGAATATAAATTAGTTCACCTTGTTCGGCGCAAGAAATGTAAGTTTCGGATGAATACTGATTTGAAGTTGGGCAGCCACCAGGTCTGTCATCGTTAGCGGCCAGTAATGTGTAGGATGAAAAATTTGCACAGTCTTCTGCTCTGTAAACCGCAATTTGTGTATCAAAAGCAGTTGCAGCATCGCCACAAGTTGTAATACGATAGGCCTGTCCCTCTTGAGCAATGAAGTATGCCCAAACGCTTTTTGTCGAAGCGCCTTCACACCAGCGACCAGGGAAGTTGCAACCATTGCCTTCGGGCGCGATTTCTCCGAAACCTGCAATGGCGAAAGTATTGTCCAACTCAATTGCTCCCATGTCGGGCATTACCTCAAGTGCCCCACAAGGTTGGTCATAAACTGGAGTATTGGAAACGCCAACTTGAAAATTATAAATATTACCGAAGCCCTGACCGGTGAAAAGTCCAGTAAGAGCGCCATTTTCGTAAATCTCGAACGTAAGTCCACCGTCACCATAACTATCTACAAAATGTAGGTCGTAAAATTCACCTTGAGTGAGACAAAACGGGCCTTCTAGGTAAATGGAATTGCTTTCATAACCGTTGGCGGAGTTTTCTGAAGCCGTGCCATCACAACCAACATTCAAATTGGCACCTTCTGAAATTACATTATTGCCACAAGCATCACCAGCAGGAGTAAGTTGCCAATATGTTTCATATGCCCAAGCATCCGTGAAAATGCGAAATTCAACGGACACTTGCCCGTCTTCGCACTGAGCATTGGCGATAAAAGGAAATAAAAAAATGAGAGAATAAAAATACTTCATAACAAGCGCAGGTTTGGTTTTGGTTTCAAGCAAATATAATTTGAATATCACAAAAAGAACCAATCATGTTTTGCGCTGACTAGAAATCCTAAAAACTCTACTCTTTCATTAAACGAAATGAAATTTGGGCTGATTCCTCTGATAAATTGACGATATAAAACCCTGACGCTAACTCATAGAATAGTTCGAAGGAGCTTCCATGAAGATTTTCTGAACGTCTCACTATTCTCCCCCAGCTATCAATAATTTCAAGAGTACCGTTTACAATTGTCCTATTAAGATCGATACGAAAATTATCTCCAACTGGGTTAGGATAGACATTTACTTTTAATGGCTGTTCCTCCTCAACATTGATACAGTCCACAATGACAAATCTCTCTTTATCAAGATTACTACAACCATTTTCGTCGGTTGTCGTTCCACCGATTAAGCCGCCATTTCCCAATCCGAACTGTTCAGGGTAAATCGTAAGGATATTTTCTTCTAAACTAAAAAAACAACATTGAAAGATGTAGGTGTATTGTTCGGGAAGGGTTAACTGAAAAGGCTCATTGATACAGATGGTATCTATGGCAGGAATTTCAAACTCGAAAACATACTCAGGAAGTAGGTTATAGCTGTATACAAACACACAATCATTTGCATCCGTGACTCTAAACATATAATTATCTGGAGCTAGCCCATCCACTGATGTATCGCTACCGAGAAAACCTGGGGTTACGGAAGGGTTAATCCACTTATATTCGAACGGTCCATTTCCACCAACTACGCTTGCGCTAATCGAACCATCTTCTGTACCATTACAATATGGGGCTTCTGATGTAAAAGAAACGATCAATGTATCGGGCTGTGTAATTTCAAATTCATATTCGAGAGGGGGGAAGCATTGTTGGTTAATCGTTAAAGAGTAATTACCGGCAGCCAAACTGTCAATGGTAGTCTCTGAACTTTCAAAATTATTCGGGCCTTGCCAATGAAATACATCACCCATTGAAAGGTTGGAATAATTAACTACTACTTTTCCGTAACCGGTAAAATTATCCAATCCTCGGCATTGAATATGAGTAACATTTGTTGATACTATTGGAGTTGGATCTATTTCCTCTACACGAATTTGTATTAATCCAGAGAATAAAGGTTCTACAACCACCTGCACGAGAGCAATCCCAGAGTAAGGAAGACATTTCAAGACTACCTCAGAAGCATTAATTGCCCCTGAACTGCAAGATATCGTCGCATTGTCATTGGCCCCTAATAGAGTGTAGGAGCTATAATTATTACAAAGCCCCGCCTCATATACCGCAACTCTGGTGTCTGCCGAAGCAATTGTGCCACAAGTAGAAACTTTATAGGATGCACCGTTTTCTACTTCAAACCGATACCATACACTCTTTTCAACAATTGTATCGCACCAGAAGCCTTGCGTTTTGCAACCTCCAATTGGCGGATGAATCTCGTTGATATTCGCATCAATCCAATTGATATTGGAAATTACAGCCGGTGCGTCTACTACAAGCGGCATCGCAGTGCATGGTGAATCAAAACTTGGTGGGAGGAAAAAAGGGTATATGTCAATCGTAAAATCATTGTAAACATTAGTAAAAACTGAATACAATTGATCATTGACGTAACACTCTACAGATATAGCATCCGTCAGCTCATTGGTGCCGCAAGTAATATGAAGAATAAGATACTCATCACTTACACAAAATGGACCTTCTTGAATAACTGAATTAGAAGCATATCCCGATGAAGTACCCTCAACGTAGCCCGTGCAGCCTGATTCAGTATTGCCTCCTTCTTGTAAAAAGGTATCGTTGCATCCAAATTCACCATCGAGCTCCGAATCTAGCTGCCAATATATATTCTCCGTGTTATCGTTAGTATAGAATACAATTTCAATTTCATTTAGGTTTCCTTCGCATTGAGCTGCGGACATTATGGTGAAGAGCAATAAAAAGGATAGCAGGTATAGTTTTTTCATGGTCCAGCGGATTAGTTAGAAGAGCAACGAAAATAATATACTTTTTGCAATAAAACAAGACAATCACCACCTTTGCAAAAAAACAAATATGAGAATTCCCGCTGGGAAAATACAGGAACTACCTGTATTCGATGAGAATAATAAGTGCTATTTACTGGGTACCGAGGCGTACACCATCTCTCTACCAAAGCGCGATGTAAAAGAACCCTTGCAGCCCGGAGACATGGTGAAAGTGTTTACATTTTACAATGAAGAAAGAGAATTGGAAGCTACCACCCGATTACCAGACATTCAAGTGGGCGAAGTGGGAAGTTTTCGAATTGCAACGGTAAATCAATTGGGTGCATTCATTCACATAGGCACCAAGCGCGACATGCTTATTCCAATGCGCGAGATGCGCGTTCCGCTAGAAGCTGGAAAACTAGCACTGGTAACATTACAAGTAGATCACAAAAATGAGCGACTATTTGCTTCCACCCGACTTAGCATGTATTTCAAGAATGACTTTATCGATTTAGAACGTGGTCAAGAAGTAGATGTGATTGTTGCCGACAAAATCGACATCGGCAGAAGAGTTATCATCAATGGGAAATTTTTAGGAATCATCTTCACCCAAGAGATGTTGCGTACCTTAAGAGAAGGAGATAAAATCAAATGTTATGTAAGAAAAATTGAAGGTAGAGATATACAAGTCAGCATGAGCAAAGAAGGTGAAGAACTCATCATCGATGCGAAAAATAGACTCATGGAGTTTCTCGAAAACAATAATGGCTACATTCGCCTCAATGACGACAGTGATCCAGAAGAAATAAAACTTCGCTTAAGAATGTCAAAGAAGACCTTCAAAAAGGCAGTGGGAGTTTTATATAAAGAACAAAAAGTGGTGATCACCAAGTTTGGAGTCAAGCTCAACAAAGGAGAAAAAAATTAAGTCCTAATAACACCGCGCCACCGTGAGCGATACCATCAACTGGCTTGAATTATTCAAAGTTGAACTTTGGAGTTTCTTTCTTTTTGATCCAAAATCACCTTTCATTTTTACAGCCGAAAAATTCTGGATATTCCTATTTTTCGTGCTGTTAGTTGATGCTTTTGTCTACAAACAAAAGGCACTTCGTCATGGATTCCTTTTTGTGGTGAGCATCTTCTTTTACTATAAAACAACTGACTTATATTTTCTTCTTTTGCTGTTTACCGCTCTGTGGGATTTTTTAATCGGAAAAATTCTTTTCGATTTAAAGAATCAAACCAAGCGTAAGTTCCTCTTAGTGGCGAGCATTCTCATGAACCTAGGCATTCTCTCCTACTTCAAATACGCCTATTTCTTTACCGATGCTTTCAATCAATTATTTGCCACCGATCATCAAGCATTCAATGTCATTGCACATTGGAGCAATAGTTTTTTCGGCACCCATTTTAGTATCGATAAAATAATACTTCCCGTTGGAATTTCATTCTTTACCTTCCAAAGCATAAGTTATACCGTTGAAATTTATAGAGGAAAACTTGAGCCGCTCAAGCGCTTTACCGATTTTGCGTTCTTCGTTTCGTTCTTTCCTCAATTGGTAGCGGGTCCCATCGTTCGATCTACCGAGTTTATACCTCAGCTATATCAGGAGTACAGACTTTCGCGCCATGAATTTGGTATTGCTGTTTTTTGGATACTGAATGGGTTGATTAAAAAGCTTGTGCTTTCCGATTTTATTGCAGTCAACTTCCTCGATCGCGTTTTCGCTGCACCTGAGGCCTATAGCGGCTTTGAAAATCTAGCTGCAATTCTTGGCTATAGTCTTCAAGTCTATGCCGATTTCAGTGGATATACAGATATGGCCATTGGGATTTCCCTACTTTTTGGCTTTAGGCTCAACAAGAACTTCAACTCACCCTATAAAGCTCATGACATCTCAGACTTCTGGAGGCGTTGGCATATCAGTCTTTCCGGATGGTTGAGAGATTATCTCTATATTCCTCTTGGAGGTAACAAGCAAGGCACATTGGCATCTTACATCATTATCTCCGCTTTCATATTGTTATTTACGTTGCTCTCTGGATCATGGATTGCTGTTGTCATTGCAGCGGTGCTGGTATTGACATTGATCATAATAAGTGCTTTAATCGCTTCATTTAAAAAATGGCTTGACACCAATGTAAACCTCATGATTACGATGCTTGTGGGAGGGTTCTGGCATGGCGCAAGCTGGAACTTTATTATCTGGGGAGGACTCAATGGGCTTGGGCTAGTGGTTTCAAAATTGTGGACAAAGGTCAGCCCATGGAGCGATAAAACGCGTTGGTACAATAGGGCCATTGGGATTACGCTCACATTTCTATTCATCTCATTTACACGCGTTTGGTTCCGCACCGGCAGCAACAATGGCTGGAGTGAAATGGAAGAAAAGCACGATATAAGTTCAGAATTTACCTCTGCCCTCAAAATGCTGGAGATGATATTTTTGAAAATGGACTGGACACTCGCTCCGAATGTCATTTCCTTCTATTGGAAGGTATTCATGGTCATTGCCGTGGGAATGATTATTCACTGGCTTCCAGAGAATTTTAAGGAATCGTATCGTAATCATTTCAGCCGCCTACCCATTCCTTTAATGGCTTTAGCTGCCCTACTTGCTGTCGTCTTCTGCTATCAAATCACCACTGGTGAATTGCAGCCATTTATCTATTTCCAGTTTTAACACTCCAATAAAAGAGTAACTGCAGTTTATCTTTTCTTTGGTAAGTGTTTTTTCTTAACTTTGGAATGAACTCTTGATTAAACCTTTTCTCTTGTGAACAGCCAAACACTAGAAGGCCATTCATTAATCCAATCGCTCATTGAAACAAATGAGGATGTGCGTCACCTACTTACCACCGGTGTGGATAATGGATTATGGTTGGTATATCTGAACAATCCGTCAATTACTTATGCTACTAACAATTTCTGGGAAACTCTCGGTGTTGCAGGAGATGAAGCATCAAATAAAACAACAGAATGGCAAAAGCTTGTCCATCCTGATGATTTAAAGACAGGATTAAATTATTTTGCTGAAGTCGCAAAAGGCACGAGCGATAAATATGATATTGTTGGAAGATTTCGCAAAAATGACGATTCTACCATTTGGATTCGTTGCAGAGCCATTGCCATTAAAGACGAAAGCGGCGCTGCCAGCGCACTGATGGGAATGCACACGGATATCACACAAGAAATCGAGAACCAAAAGGGTGGAGATGATAACCTAACGCTCTTTCAAGATTTCTTTTTATTATCCAATCAACTGTTTTGCATCGGCCATGTGCGCGGAGAATTCCTTAGGGTAAATCTGGCATTTAAAAATATTCTTGAATATTATCCCAGTGATATTCTCGGCAAAACTTTTGAGTCTATTGTTCATCCAGAAGATTGGCCTCATACCAGAAAAAAACTATTATCCATTGTTCACGGAGAACCCATCGCCAAGTTTACAGTTCGCATCCAACATAAAGACGGATCGTATCGAGTAATTGAATGGAAGGCGATTTATAAAAATGAATTGCTCTACGGAAGTGGTGATGATATCACCGAACAAATTCGTATCGAAAAAGAACTCCTTGAAAGCAAGCAAATCTTTTCTGAAGTCAGCAAGAATGTTCCTGGACTTATATTACGATTTGTTGCCAATGACGCAGGCGAAACAAAGTTACTCTATGCTAGCAAGGGTATAGAAGAAATACCCTCATTAGGTAAATTTCCGAATCTCACCATTGACATAATTAGTCAGCTTATTCATCCAGAAGATCAGCTGAAGGTGAAGGAATCATTTGAGCTCGCGATTAAATCAAAAGAAATTTGGAACTGTGAATTCCGTGTGATTATTGAGGGAGTTATTGTGTGGCTCTATGGTAGTGGTTCATTCAGAGTCTTGGAAGATAATAGTCGCCTTTGGAATGTCCTACTCGTTGATATCTCACAAAGAAAAAAGGAAGAGAGAAAACACCATCGTGTACGCCGAATGTTGGAACAAACCAACGAGGTGGCGCGAGTTGGAGGTTGGGAGATGGATTTAAGTCAAAATAAACTTTATTGGTCTTCAGTCACCAAAGCCATTCACAAACTTCCAGAGGACTTCATTCCACAATCAGAAGACGTGATTCAATTTTACAAGGAGGGAAAAAATAGAGAAAGGATAAAGGAAGCCCTCACTGCTTTGGTAAAAGAACAAACGCCTTTTGCAGATGAATTTCAAATAATTGACAAAGAAGGAAATGAAGTTTGGGTATTGGTGACTGGTAAAGGAGAATGGAGTGAAGGACGATGCGTTCGAATGTTTGGTTCCATTCAAGATATTTCAGAACGAAAAAAAACAGAGGCACAACTTCAGGAAAGTGAGTCCAAATTCAGATCCTTTGTCGAAAATCTCAATGACATTATTTTCACTTTAGACCGAAACGGAAATTTCAAATACATCACTCCTAATAGCGAGGATATACTTGGTTATAAGATGGAACAGATGATAGGCGCGAGTTTTGGTGCGGTAGTGCATCGTGAAGATTTGGCTGCTTGTTATCATTACATTGAAAAGGCTTTTAATAATGAGCCCTATCGCGACCCCATTAATTACCGAGTAATGCATGCTGATGGAAAATGGAGATGGTACGCAGCGAAAGGAAAGATATTCCAGTCAGATGGTGAACAACTCTTTTTGGGTGTTGCTCGCGATGTAACAAAAGAAAAAAGTATTGAGGAAAGTCTTATTGCTTCCGAAAAACAAGCCTTTGACCTCGCTAAGTCCTATAAAAACATTCTTGATTCACAGAATGTGTTCATCATAAAAACGGATATGCAAGGATTCTACACTTACGCCAATGAGCATTTCAAATACTTCTTTGGTTTTGGTGATGAAGTCATTGGTGTCAACTCAATGACCACAATACATCCTGATGATCTGGCAAAAACCGTTGATACTGTAAACAAGTGTTTCACAGAACCCAACGCACCACATGAGGTAATTATTCGCAAACCAACCCGCGACGGCAGCATGAAGGGGGGGCGTTGGGAATTCCGAGCCATCACAAACGCAAATGGAGAACCAATCGAAGTACTTTGTGTGGGATATGATATTTCTGAACAACTTGAGAATCTCGAGCGCGCACAAACATTGCTTAAAATTACTAGTGATCAAAATTTCAAGCTAAAATCCTTCTCCCACATCGTATCGCACAATATTCGATCGCACAGTGCCAATCTGATTTCATTAGCCGAATTTATCTCTGAAACTCAAGATGAAGAAGAAAAAAACAACTTCATCAGCATGCTCAAGATAAGCACTCAAAAGCTCGAAGAAACCATTCGCAACTTGAGCGATATCATCAATATCGAAGAGAGCACTGATAAAACGAAAGAGCCTCTGCGCCTTCATCATGAAGTCAACAAAGCGCTTCAAAGTTTAAACGCGTCAATCTTCCAACTTCAAGTTCAGGTGGAAAATAATGTTCCCGAAGATCTATATATTCATGCAGTGCCCACCTATCTCGACAGCATATTATTGAATATGTTAAGCAACGCGATTCGATATCGTTCGCCCGATCGTTCGTGCTGTATTAAAATTTCTATCGAACATATTACGAATTATATCATTTTATCAATTTCAGATAATGGACTTGGGATTGATTTGAGCAAACACGCTCATAAGTTGTTTGGTATGTATAAGACTTTCCACGGCAATGAAGATGCACGCGGATTTGGCTTGTATATTACCAAAACTCAAATTGAAGCAATGGGCGGAAAGATTGACGTTGAAAGTGAAGTTGGTATTGGAACAACCTTTAAAATCTATTTTCGTGAAAAAAATTAATGAAATATGGGTGATTGAGGATGATCCTATCACAAGCATGTTATTGAGAAAACTGATTGAAAGAGGTCAATTTGCTAATATCACGGTGGCCTTTCACAATGGCAAACTTCCCATACAACAGATGCGCAAGCGCAGAGATGAAGGACAGCCATTTCCAGATCTAATTATGCTTGACATCAATATGCCAGTGATGGATGGCTGGGAATTTCTCGACTACTTCGTGGAAGAATTCAGCAATAGCTCACTTCCGATCGTAATCATGACAAGTTCAATAGACACTAATGATGTCAAAAAATCCAAGGCCTACTCTTGTATCAAAGGCTATTATTATAAGCCCGTTACGATGGACAATTTCAATGAAATAATATCTGGTGTATAGCTATTTTCTTCGGATGTAGTCAAAGTTAATCCGTACTGTGCGTCCATCACGTGGACCTTCAATAAAGGTATGCAACACGCTGTCTGCCTCTATTTCGTAGACTATCCGTTTAGGAAAGTCATGTGCTGGATTCGCAAACTCAATAACATTTTTTGATTGGGAGCGCATTTTAAACTCCACTGTTTCACCATCATTCTGATCCGAAACCTGAGCCAAATAACGCAGTGTATCGTCGATTTCCTTAATTGAAAGGAATTCAATAAAGGTGGTATCTTTTCCTTCTAAAACAAAACCACGACCGCGCAAATCACCTTCCGCAATGACCCCCCATTCTTCTATTTGCGTTGTATTTTGATTCAATGACTCCCACCGACCATGTAGTTTTGATAGGTCAAATGAGCCTGTATAGTCGGGACTGGCAGCACAACCGCAAATAAATATTAGGACTATTAAGAGTATTGGTCTCATTTAAGGGCGAATTTAATCAATAGATTTTGATGTTCCATTTTTTTTGTTTCTCTTTGAAACAGAATATGAGCAACGCCAGAAATAAGGCCGCAAGTAAAGCACTTGATCGAATAAAACATAAGCAGCGTCTTCAGGATGCCAATTTCTATTTTGAAGGTATTCGAAATGGCAGCATTGGCTTGCTCGCCGAAGCTATTACGTTGGTGGAAAGCACTAAGCCTGAACATCGAAAACTAAGCGAAGAAATTCTTCAAAAATGCTTACCATTTGCCGGCAATTCCATTCGCCTCGGCATCACGGGAGTGCCAGGCGTTGGCAAGAGCACTTTTATCGAATCTTTCGGCGCCTTTCTGACCCAACAAAAGCATCGCGTTGCAGTGCTCGCCATTGACCCATCTAGTCCTATTACCAAAGGAAGTATTCTTGGTGATAAAACAAGAATGGAACTCCTTTCGCAAAATGCAAATGCATTCATTCGCCCCTCCCCGGCTGCCGATTCTCTTGGCGGTGTAGCGCGAAAAACAAAAGAGTCCCTTTTGCTCTGCGAAACAGCTGGATTTGATTTCATTATTATTGAAACGGTTGGCGTTGGTCAAAGCGAAACCGCTGTACATCAAATGACAGATTTCTTCCTATTACTCATGCTCGCCGGCGCTGGCGACCAGCTGCAAGGAATCAAAAGAGGAATTATGGAAATGTGTGATGCCCTCATAATAACGAAAGCAGATGGGGAAAATGAGAAAAAAGCTATGCGCGCAAAAGCAGAATACACCAGTGCATTACACTTTTACCCCGCCAAAACCTCTGGATGGATACCAAAGGTGAGCTCTTGCAGCGCCTTAGAAAACAAGGGCATTGAAGATGTCTACGCCATTGTTCAAGAACATCATCGCTGGTTTAAAGAACGTGGCTTATTACAGCAACTGAGAGATCAACAAGACGTTCTATGGATGGAAGACAATATAAAAGACCGAATACTTAGCAAATATTTCGAAAACCCAGAGTTTCAGAGCAAACTAAAAGCGGTTCGACAAGAACTTAGCGAGAAAAAAATTACGCCATTTCAAGCAGCCGAACGAATGTTCGGTTTGTAGGTTTAATCTAGTCCTCCTCCAACGTATAGATCTATCATGCCAATGATAAAACGCGCAATAAATGCCGCGGTTAAAAGCACCATCGCTGTAAAACGAAATCGTCGGATATTGGTCACTAAACTATCGTAGTTGCTAATGGTATCAACAAATATTGAAGCTACTGCTAAGAATTCAAGTAAAACCATAATGCTCCAATTCTTTTTGAATTCAAGATAAAGAGCCACCATGAATGAAGGCACATCGGCTACGAAAAACTTACTGAACCAATAAATTAAATTGTAGACAACAAGTAACACAATAACCCCAAGGATGATATTGAACTTACTTTTACTTTTAACCATTTCCATGGTTCAAAGATAGACCGTCGATACTTACACACTAAATATAATCTGGACAAACTTTCTTAATTTCTCCAATTCTTGCAGGCGGCTGAAGGATGTAAATGACACCTATTTCTAGCCCTCCCCGATTGTTGCTCGCGGGGCGAAGAGAACTCAGATTGAGATCATAACTCAAACCCACATCCCAATTATCATATCTTACACCTGCCACTATGTAGCCCGCATCGCGTGTACGAGCGAACAGACCGCCATAAAAGCTTCGATACATCCAATCTTTATCGCTCACAATGTAATGTCCCCTTGCACCGAGGGTCAGCTCTCTGTGTGGAGTTTGTGCCATCAAAAGCAGCATGGGCTCGACTCTCCAAATGTCGTTTATTTTGTAATTGTAAAATCCGTGAAAATTGAATCTCGGACTCAATCGAACAAAAGCCTGATCAAACCAACTTTGGTCGGGACTTGTGATATTGAAAATACTAAACCCTGCGCCCCACGTGCCTTTTACCTCTTCCTGAGAATAAAATGCGCCGGTGTGAAAATTCATATAAGCCCTACTATCACGCGCGAAGCTCTCTCCAGAGGCTGCTCCTGGATCATAGAATAAACCAGTCCATTGGTTGTCATAATTCAATGCGCTATAATCAATACTCATTGAGGTAATGCCTAGCATTAAACCTACCGATAAGTTTCCTTTCTTTTCTGGAAGAACACTCCACTTCTTGGCTCCAGAAAGATTGATTAAGTTGGTGGTCAATTGAGAGTCTCCAGCACGATCATTAAAAAAACTTATTCCAGCCGCTACTCCTGGAAATTTATCCGTTTTCCCGTCTGCGGCGATACCTATGGTTGAAAATGGGGTTGTAATACTTCTCCATTGTGTTCGCTGATTACCAATAATTCTCAAGCCACCACTGAACTCCCCTGTTAATGCAGGATTCAATGAAAACGGAGATTGATAAAATTGAGAAAAATGTATATCCTGCGCGGTACTCAAAAAACTGAGTAATACAAAACAACATGATATCCCAATTTTCATTTTCATTTTCAAATCAACGTATCACTGTGATGTTTCCTTTTTCGATATAGGTTTCTCCGCCTACACATTCCGCTTCGAGGTAATAAACATACACTGCTGGATCCACTTCTTTTTCTCTAAACGTTCCATCCCAGCCGCGATCAATGTCGGCGGTCTCAAAAACGAGCTCACCCCAACGATTATAGATTTTAAAATCAATCTTTGTTAGATTCAATCCGCGAACGAATACTCTTTCGTTTCGTCCATCTTTATTGGGCGTAAAGGCATTAGGCACATATATGGATGGTGGGCCACATACAAAGTCTACCACGGTAATCCGTAAGCTATCCTCTCTCGAACATTCCCCATCTGTAATAGTAACGTAATACGTCGTTGTTTCCAGCGGTCTTGAATCTACCACATTTCCCGAACCTTCTATCAATTCAATGGGTTGCCATGTATAATTGAAACCGGATGGCTGAGCTGTAAGTGTAATTTCTTGGCCCGACAAAATCGCTGTAGCCGATGCACTCAACTGCACCGAAGCAGACTCCAAGGCACTTACTTGTACTGAGACCTCATCACTGGCTGTACAACCTTCATCAGTGGTGCTCGTCACGGAAAAGTTGGTGGTCTGATCCACAATGACAACAACAGACGCAGAGCCCTGTCCGCTTATGATGAGCGATTCTGGAGACCAGGTATAGTTGAAGTCCTCATTCGGATCTAAGACGAATAAATTGATCTCATCTCCCGCACAAGCTGTAAAATCACCTAGTATTTCTGTTTGAAAGCTCACCAAGTCAACCTCTATGCTGTCTATAACACTGCATCCATTCAAAGTTGCTCGAATGTAAAATACAGTTGGTGTAGACACCAATGAGCTCCACGAGATGGCGGCGGGACCCGAAGAAATAGGATTCATAAAATCATCTGTGAGACTCCAAGTATAATTGGTTGGGGTTGGACTCGCCGACACAGTGAGTGTTACGACCTCTGGTTCACAGAGGGTGAGACCATCTTGAGCCGTTAATGACAAATCAATCACTTCAACACTTTGACGAATGGTATCCGTGCATGCTCCATAGCGCACCAATAAGGTGTACTCGGTAGATTCGCCTGGAATAAAAAGTGGATTAGCGTCATTCAAATCACTAAGAAATATCGCAGGAGTCCATTCATAAGTCGCGGAAGGATCAGCATCCTCAGGCCCAATAGAAATAGGATCATCGTTGCACGCTACTACTCCTTCCAATGAAGAAGATTGCGGAGCTATCACTTCCACAACACGTCTCAAAGTATCGGTTTGATTGCATGTATTGGGATTGAATACAATTAATTCTATCTCGTATGTTCCTGGATTCTCGAATGTATATGATGGTTCGAACAATGTACTTTGAAACTCCCCACCAAAATCCCACTCAAAACTTTGACTAAACTGACTTAGGTTATTCACTTGAAACGCCTGATCTGTGCAAATGGTGGGTGGAACTTGAAAATCAGCAATGGTCAAAGGCAATTGAAAATCGAATTTGAAAACACCATTGTTACAATTTCCTGAGCCGTTGACTGAGCTCACTACATTTCCCGGCGGAAAAATTGGAAAATCATCGTTGCTGCCACAACCTGCGCATACACTTTGATAAATCACTCCACGCTTATCAAATCGACTAGTACCGCCATCCACGTGTTCTTGGCTAATATTTCCTCCGAAAAAGGAACCATAAACGATATCGCTTGCGTCGGACTCAATTACGAGTAAATAAAAATCACTTCCATCAGTAGTCGATTGAAATGCATCGGAGGTGATGGGAAGTCCAGTGGTTGATGCTGTATTGGGATTGGTTGAAGTATTGGTATTCCCCCCCCATCCACTCAAATAAATCTTTCCGCATACATCTACTGTAAACGCAGCGGGAGAAAGATTGCAACGCCCGGTTCCTGTGCCAAATACAGTAGACCACTGCAGCGATGTGAGGCTTGGGGCAAATTCACTAATCACCATTCCGCTATTCGGTTGACCCCACGCCGCATTGATAATCAACTCTGAGTCATCAGCTAGCGTTTGGCCGTAGATATTTACATTTTGATTTTCATTGACCTCTACAAAATAGATTTGGTCATATTCCTCTGAGCCAAAAAAAGTGGCGCCAACAAGCGCGCTTCCGTTCGACGAAAAACGAGCAATATAACCATCGCTCAAACCTCCGAGATAAGCGCTGTTGTAAGCGTTACTTGGGACATTCAACCCCGTACTGGTAGTTCCTCCACAAATATAAATCTCTCCAACATCATTAAACGCAATACTGTTTGCGCATTCTTGACCTGTGCTTCCGTAAAACGTGCTCCAATTCATATCCGTCAATGATGCAGTTAAACTAAATACGCAAGCATCCAATCCTCCGCCGATCTGCGACTGAAAGCCCCCGAGTATTGGAAAGTCAGAAGAGAACGTGCAGCTTGCTATTAAAACGTTTCCGTTGTCATCTACATCAATTTCTCCACGAAACTCATCAGCATAATTGAATTTTAATGCAGCTGCTGTATTTACTCCATCATTAGCTGTACCTCCAATGAAGGTACTTGCTTCCAAATCAATACCATCCAAGCTAAATCTAGAAACGATGATGTCGCTACCATTCACATATTCAACCCCCACCCCTTGGGGAGCAAACATGGCACCGCCGTTAAATGATGTATCAAAAGCACCAGTAGTTGTAGGAAACGTCGGACTGCTCGTGGTTCCATAAATGATAACTTCATCATTTGCATTGCAAACAAGGCTATGTACTAATTCATCATGCGGTCCACCAAGAAAGCTGCTCCAAATCATCTCCGAACCATCGTTACTATATTTCGAAATCGCTATATCTGTGCCCGGAAGAAACTGGCCGTCGCCTCCTGCCCAAATGGTCTGATAAGCTCCAACACTGGTAGGATAACCCTGACCGAATGCGCTGCTTCCGCTATACAAATTGCCCTCGCTATCGTAAGTGGCCGTAAAGCCAAAATTATCTGCGGTACTTCCAGAATAGGTAGAGAAAATCAATTCTGGATCAATGATCAGCTCCAAAGAAGAATCAAAGCCCTTGGGAAAAGAAAAAGAGACCTTTCCATTTATTAAAACAAAATCACAAGGCACCAATACTTTTTTGCCAGATATAATTTGAAATGCGATAGGTTTTTGCTCTATCACTTCATTTATTGATGTCGCAATGATCAATCGACCGTTTTCAATCCTTGGTTTTCCTACCCCTTGGTATTGCCACATAATTTTTTCAGGCCTACCACCTGGACGAACCACCCAATCATACTTCAACGAAAAATCAGTTGAGTAATATCGTAGATCGATTAAGGAATAAACATCTTTATAAACCACTTCCTGATACGATCGACATCCTCTTCCCCAATTTTCTTTTTTGTTTCCTAAAAAATAATTGTATCGAGTCGATTTCACCCTGTTACCGTAAACAAGAGGTTCCAAATTGGATTCAAAAAAGACAAAGTCAAAAACGTGTCCTTTAGCCTTCTCCTCTCCGTTCTTAGGATAGCTTCCTTCGTTGTGAACCCGAGAAATTCCAGATAAATCATAGAAATGAAAGCGAAATCCATTTTTCTTGAGAAAGACCTTTCCTCCTTTTATGTCTGTTGCAAAACGAACATCCGAAGGCCACTGCCCCTTATTTTCCACGAAAGAAAAATCATTCGCCGCGGCATCGAAGATGCCAAGACAAAGAATCACCGATAATAGAACAGTCAGCCTCTTTCGTAAATTCATATATCCTTGACGCTAAAAACCAAAGATAGGTTGTAAACCTTATTTTATCACGAAAGTAAATGAAAACAGAAAGAGACCGATAAAAGCAAAAAAAAACCTCTTTCGAGGTTTCTTATTCTTATTTCACTTGTTCCTTGAGCAAGGAGGCGAATTTCTTTTTGAACTTATCAATCTTAGGAGTAATCACAATTTGGCAATATGGCTGAGTTCCATTTTGATTGTAATAATCTTGGTGGTAATCCTCTGCCTTATAGAAATTACTATATGAAGTAATTTCGGTAACGATTGGATTTGTCCAATCACCGCTTGATTGAGCGGCTTGCTTTGCAAGCTCAGCCACACGTTTTTGATCTTCGCTGTGATAAAAAATTGCTGAACGGTACTGTGTTCCCACATCTGCTCCTTGACGATTAAGTGTGGTCGGATCGTGGGTTGAAAAGAAAACCTCCAAGATACTCGCAAATGAAACTTCTCTTGGATCGAATGTTACCTGAACTACTTCAGCATGTCCTGTAGTTCCATTACAAACTTCCTTATAGCTGGGATTCTTTACAGCGCCTCCGCTATATCCACTTTCTACTTTTTTTACTCCTTTGATGTCTTGAAAAATCGCTTCAACACACCAAAAACAACCAGCCCCTAAGGTGGCTACTTCTAAACTATCCATAGATTTAATAATTTCATCTTGACTCACCTTTGTGTTTGAGACACTGGCCGAAGGTTGACCGGTACAGCTCCACATTTGGAGTGACAAGAATATTGTAATAATTGAAAATTTCATAGGTTAATAACATTAAATATCCGCTCTTGTTCTGTCTTGAACAGGAGGGTCTTTGTGAAACATTTGTTGAATTAAATAAATGACAACAGCGCTGATTAACAATACTACAAGCGACTGTACGCTTTTCCAAAAATACTTTTGTACAAAAGACCATTCAATCAGACCCCAGATACCGAGCAGGGCTAAAACGGTGATGGCCAAAACCATTACAGAAAGAATGGCCGCAAAGAGATTTCGTGAAGTGAACATATTTATTTGGTTTGTTCGAAGGTAAACGTAAAAAATCGAAAGGCCACATACGTGGCCTTCCAAAATTGTGTTAATGCCTTGTACTTTCTCTAGAATCTAAATCTTAAGAAGCCCATTGCAAGTGACACCGTCGGTTGGTTGTCTGTAAAAAAGGTAATCAAATCTCTTGAAGCGAAGCCAATCTCATATTTACCATTGCCAGGAGTAAATCGGATACCTGCAGGAATTTTACGCACATAATTTCCTCCTGTCATATAGCCTGCACTGAAATGAAGCCACTTTAGCGGACTAAACTCGCCGCCAAAAGCAATATTGGCCTTTTCTAATGAACCCACTTCATTGTTTAGAGAATTGACAATATCTACACCTGCCTTAAATTTATTATTGAAAATAAACGAAACACCACCGCGCATCATGGCTGGAAGCTTCGTTGTTATTGAGCCTTCTCCTTCCCATTCTACCAGACCATCGCCACCATTGAGTGCTTCCAACTGTTCTGTCAATTGTAAATTCTCGATTCCCGAAGAAATATAATTCGAAAGAACAACATCCTTCAAAGAGTAAACATTGCCATCCCAAGTCATAGAGCCGATATCTGTAACAGCAGCACTAAAATACAGTTTGTCTTTTACGACTACAGTTGCTCCAAGATCGAAGCCATAGCCCAAGCCCACTGGTTTCAACTTTTTATCATCGGGTAATGCAGAAGGATTGTTTTCTGATATTTCCGAATAGTCAATATCAAAAATGGGAGAAAGTGAGCTAAAGCCCTCGGCTTTGCCATTATCATTTTGTATCTCCATATATCCTTGACCCACCAACAACTTGAGCCCAACGCCCCCAAAGATTTTGAAATCTTCAGTAGAAAGTAAAAGTTTGCCATAAGACAAATTGAATTCCCTGACCCAGCTAAAACGAATCGATGTGCCTCTCGTTATTTCACCTATCGACTGAGGATTATCCAGATTTAATCCCTGAACTATTAAGGCCAAGCTATCAGGCGAAATGTTGGGGTAGCCATTAATGGTGTCACCAGTCGAAAGAATGTATTGAGTGAAATAATCTGATGTATTTCCTAACCATAATAAATCCGAAACTTGAGGTCCTAGCTTTGAATAATAATCAACTTTATCCCTCACTGAAAAAGCAAAACTTCCCGCTTTGTTGGTTTGGAAGCTAAATCCTGTGGACATGATGTCCAAGTCCAAGGCATTATTTTCTTGTGCAAATTCAAGAGCGTATGCTGCCTTTTCCTCTCGCGACAATTGGTCGAAGTTGCCACCAAACAAATTCTTTCTTATATCAGTCTTTGATAAAATACCTGAGTAGAATGAGGCCCCAATTTCTGAAAACCCCAATGCATAACGACGACCTTCAAATTGGGATGCAATATCGAGATTCGCGGGATTAATCCCTATCGCCTGATAATCCGTGCTAAATGTTGTTCCAAGACCATGTCCAGTAATTGAAAAAGCGGCATTTTCTGTTTGGGATAAAACTCTGATGTTTGCGCATAACAGCGCAACTAGTATAGCAATGACTCGGGTTCTCATAGTAAAGGTTTTGTTCAAAGGTATAAACTTCTTTAAACAAATGTCCTAACTTAATCTAAACTTCCTCTGAATATTGGTTCTCGATATAGATACCTTTTCTGAGTACTTTCGAATGGCCGGTAGATATAGTACACGTAACCATTAGAAACCTTTATTTCCTCTACATAGGGATGAAACAATTGCGTTGGCTCGCCTAAACCTGAACCATCGAGATTTATTTCACAAATGAAAATTGATGCGCCCTTCGAGTATAGTGTGAAACAGCGATCAGTCACATCGTCAAATATCACCTTTCTTTTCCATTTTAAATTCCTTTGCGACTTGTGATAGTCAATATGAAACGAATTCATCATTTCCCCGAAGTTGTTGAACTCAAAAACTGAATCGTTATAATGATCAAAAATGAGTGCACTATGATTTGTAACAAATGCGGGTGCATAGGGTGTTTCAAAATACATGGAGTGGTGAAATCCCCTAGCGTAAGCGGCAATAACCTTTTTATCCATCTTGAGGTCCATGGCAAGTTGATTTACTTCCATTCGCTGACGAGGATCAAGATATTTATACTCACTTCGAAACAACTCCATTCCAAACTTATCCTCAATGGCACATAAGAGTTTTTGTTCGCCTTTTTCAGGACTCAGCAGAGCATATTTAAATGAAGGATAATACTCGTCGAACGTGCTCACAAATACATAATTACCTAATGAATCTAAATACGGTTGGATATATTGAAGAAAATCATTGTCTGCAACTCCAAAAAAGTCTATGCGCTCATCTTCAATTACCACTTTTAGCCTTCCATTTCTTGCTTTTATATAAATCCCTTGAAGAAAAGAGCCGTCAAAGTTTTCTACTTCCTGGTCTATGATATCGGAATGCGCTATCTCTTTGCCATTCTCATCTAAAAGAATGCAACGCGCGCCGCTATAAAGCGTCTTTGCACCTTCATTCTGACATTTCCAGCGCAGCTCTTTTTCGTAGACTAGAAGTAATAATTTATCATTAAAAAAAATAAAATCTGCTACGTTCAATTGTCCGCTTCCCCATACGCTATCGGGTTCATAAGGTCGAATAGCGATTTCCTTCAAGTCTCCTGTCCAAAGGGAGTCTTTCTGCGCTGATAAACTCAGCATCATCAATGCGTAGATGATTGTTAGAAGTGCTATCCTCATAAACTTCTTTATTGAAAGACGCAAGAAAAATAAAATTCCATAATCGTAGAAAAAAAAATCCCCCGCGAATGCGGGGGATTGTCTGGTCATGCTATGATCCAATTATTTCTTTTCAACGGCTTCAACAAACGCCTTAATGGTCAAGGTAGTTTGAATTGGCTCTGTGTTGGCAGTCAATGTAACAGTCTTTTGTTGTGCATTGCTTTTACCCGCACTATTGAATTTCACTAAAATTTCGCCCGTAGCTCCTGGTGCAATTGGCTCCTTTGGATAAGATGGAACTGTGCAACCGCAAGAACCTTGAGCGTTTTCAATGATCAATGGTTCCTTACCAGTGTTAGTGAATTTAAACTTTGTCTCAGCCTCATCACCTTGCTTGATTTTTCCAAAATCGTGCTCAGTTTTTTCAAACTGAATGGAGGTTTTAGCGCGTGCTTGCGACGCCTGACCAGCAGACGACTGATTTGGGTTTGCTCCTACTTTCCCTGTGGTTGAAGCTGTTGCTTCTACACTTGTAGCAGCAGCTTCATTAGCTGGGCGAGCACCTAGCTCATCGTTTGCACTCGTCATTTTAAATGCTACTAAACCGAGAACACCTGCGATTACTACAAGTAATCCAATTTTAACTCCGTTGCTCATGACTTACTTATTTTTTTGTTTTTGATTTGGTTTTTTATTCGTTTTTGCGATGTCAGTCTCGTCTCCGAGATTCATCGCATCAAAGGTGCCATCATTTAGGGTATCTAGGGCTTTTTTTAACGCTGGGTTAAGATGATTTATTACGCGATAAAATGCCTCATTATCATATAAATTCCTAGCTATCAACGCTTTAGTTCTTATTTTTATGGTTTCTTCCGATCTTTTAAAATCTTCTTCCACAAACGCTACTTTCTCCTTTTCAGCCATTGCTATCATGTCTTTCATATCCTCCGCTGAAAGCTCAAACTCGCTCACGAACTTCTCACTTGTAGGATACTTGGCCAAAAGTGCTTCTCTATTTTTGTCGGTAAAGGTCAATGCCCACTCGTTGTTGACTCCTGTGCGTATCAAGTCGGCAAAGTAATCACTGTTGTCTGTAGTATCAAGGGGTACGAAAATGTCGGGTAAAATCCCACCTCCACCATAGACCAATCGCTTTTTAATATTTGTATAATACTTCAAAGAATCTGGCATTTGAATGCTATCCATGGTGAAATATTCTCCCTTTTTATATCGAGTTTCTTTGTCTCTGAAGTAGGCTTCAAGTCCGTCATCATAAGGCTTTTGAATACTGCGGCCTGAGGGGGTGTAATATCTTTGAACCGTCAAACGAATGCTACTTCCATCGCCAAAGTTGAACTGGCGTTGCACCAGTCCTTTACCAAAAGAACGTCGGCCAATGATCAAACCTCTATCCCAATCTTGAACAGCGCCACTTACAATCTCGCTTGCTGATGCTGTTGACTCGTCAATGAGAATGATCAATTTCCCTTTTTCAAAAAGCCCAGTAAGCTTGGGATTCGCTTTATCATCCTTTCTTGGAAACGCCTTGCCTTCCGTGTAAACTAATAGCTTGTCTCCCGAAATAAACTCATCAGCCATTTCTACTGCTGTATTGAGATAGCCACCACCATTGCCCTGCAAGTCGAGCACGAGACTAGTCATACCTTGACCTTTCAACTTGATTATTCCTGCTTTCAATTCCTCCATTGTGTTTTTCGCGAAGCGTGCCACTTTGATGTAACCTACTTCTGGAGCCACCATGTAGGCTGCATCCACAGAATAAATCGGAATATTGTCGCGCGTGATTTCGTAGGGAATCAAATCTTTCACTCCTTTTCTCTGAATCCCCACTTTTACCTTAGTTCCTTTCGGCCCCTTGAGTCGTGAGGCAACACCAGAGTTTTTTATTCCAATACCAGCTACTAGTTCACCATCAACTTCAATGATCTTATCCCCAGCCTTGATTCCTAGTTTTTCAGATGGACCACCTGAAATAGGTTCCAAGACATAGATGGTATCTTTTAAAATATTGAAAGAAATCCCAATTCCAGAAAAACTGCCTTGTAAAGGCTCGTTTGACTCTTGCATTTCTTCAGCGGTAAAGTATGAAGAGTGAGGATCTAGCTGCTCGAGCAATGCGACAACCGCGCGCTCTGTAAGCTCGGCTGCATCCACTGAATCCACATAAAGGTGCTCTACATAATTCAATAGCATGTTGAATTTATCGGTAGTGGCCTCAGGATTTTTGACTTGACCAAAACTGAATTGAAAAGACAAAACGGTACAAAATAAAAGAATGACTTTTTTATTCATAAATGTGTTTATTGTATACAACAGGTTATCAAATGTAACCTTCCTTTCATACATCGCGCCATAAAAAAAAGTTAAGAGGTTAGATAAAATCAACAATGATCTTAACTAACCTCTTAACAATTGTACTAAAAAATATCTTAGTCTGCTTGGCTAAACTCCTTAGCGAAGCGCTTACGGTCGTTTTCGTTGCGATAGATTTTTCTCAATCGCAAGCTTTTTGGAGTCACCTCCACATATTCATCCGCCTGAATATATTCAAGGGCTTCTTCGAGCGAAAACTTGATCGGTGGTGCCAACTTCGCCTTATCGTCGGTTCCGCTTGCACGCATATTTGTAAGAGCCTTGGTTTTTGTAACGTTTACCACCAAATCATTGTCGCGTGAATGCTCTCCGATTACCTGACCCTCGTATACTTCCTCCATTGGCTCAATGAAGAAACGTCCACGATCCTGAAGGTTGTTCAAGCTGTATGCTACTGCTGTTCCATTTTCCATAGAGATCAAAGAACCATTATTTCTTCCTGGAATCTCCCCTCTCATAGGTTGATATTCCTTAAAGCGGTGCGACATAATAGCTTCACCTTGAGTAGCGGTCAACATGTAGTTTCTCAAACCGATAATACCACGCGATGGTATCTCAAATTCGAGCACCGTGCGATCACCTTTGGGCTCCATATTTTTCATTTCACCCTTTCTTCTAGTCACGGCCTCAATGGCAGTACCTGTCATATCGCTCGGTAGATCGATCGTCAACTCTTCGATTGGCTCGTGTTTTTGTCCATTTACGGTCTTCACCAATACTCTGGGCTGGCCAATCTGCAACTCATAGCCTTCACGACGCATTGTTTCGATAAGAACGCTCAAGTGAAGTACACCACGTCCGAAAACCATAAATCGATCGGCTTTATCCGTTTCCTGCACACGAAGCGCAAGGTTTTTCTCCAACTCTTTGTCCAGACGATCTTTGATGTGTCTACTCGTAACGAACTTGCCTTCTTTTCCAAAGAAAGGTGAGTCATTAATTGTAAAAAGCATACTCATCGTTGGCTCGTCTACTGCAATAGCAGGCAATGCTTCTGGATTTTCAAAATCTGAAAAGGTATCTCCAATCTCGAAGTCTTCAATTCCATTGATAGCGCAGATATCTCCTGATTTTACAGTTTCTACTTTGCGCTTTCCAAGACCTTCAAATACATACAACTCCTTGATTCGTCCTTTCTGTACGCTACCATCACGCTTCACCAATGAAACCGGCATGTTGGGCTTCAATTCCCCTCTGTGAAGTTTTCCTATGGCCATTCTACCTGTGTAAGGTGAATAGTCCAATGAAGTCACCAACATTTGTGGAATACCCTCACGGCTAATAGGAGCTGGTATATGTTCTACTACTAAATCTAAAAGCGGTTCAATAGTATCCGTTTTCACTTTCCAATCATGAGACATCCAACCTTGTTTGGCCGCGCCATAAGCAGTTGGGAAATCCAATTGGTCTTCAGTTGCGCCAAGATTAAACATCAAATCAAAAACGGCCTCATGGACTTCATCAGGCGTGCAGTTTTCTTTATCGACCTTATTAATTACTACAATAGGCTTTAACCCTAATTGTAAGGCCTTTTGCAATACAAAACGCGTCTGAGGCATTGGTCCTTCGAATGCATCTACAAGAAGCAAAGCACCTTCCGCCATATTCAATACACGCTCCACTTCTCCGCCAAAGTCACTGTGACCAGGGGTATCAATGATATTGATTTTATAACCTTTGTAGGTTATTGAAACGTTTTTTGCCAAAATGGTGATACCACGTTCGCGCTCCAAATCGTTGTTGTCGAGAATCAAATCTCCTGTTTCTTCATGTTCCTTAAACAATTTAGCAGCATGAAGCATTTTGTCTACCAAGGTCGTTTTGCCGTGGTCAACGTGCGCGATAATCGCGATATTTCTAATCTTTTCCATGAAATTATTTAATCCCAACGGGATACCTTTATAAAAAACGAGTGCAAAAGTAGTCTATTCCACCACTTTTGCACCATAAAATCTTTATTAAGAAGTAGATTAGCGAACAATAGTTACCACGCCATCATACATTTTTGTCTCTGCACTCTGCTCTATCTCGATGATCAACTGATAACGATAAGTACTATTCATCGTGTACTCATTACTGTCGCGAACATCTCCTAACCAAGCATCTTTAGGGTCTTCTGATTCGAAAATTACGGTTCCCCATTTATCATATACTCGGAAGTTATATTTGCTGACAAACTCAAGACCTTCCATTTCTGGCTTAAATACATCATTCAATCCATCATTATTGGGTGTAAACGAATTTGGAATATACACTTGAAAATCATTATCCACTTGAACTGTGAGTGTTACTTCGTCCGTACAACCAAACATATTTTCAGCAATCATCCTTACTTGCCAAGTACCCGGGTAAGCATATTCATGAATTGGATGTTCTTCGTTGCTTAATTCGCCATCGCCAAAATGCCATGTATACGTCACTCCATCCACACTTAAGTTCTCAAATTCGAACGACGGATCGAAAATGGAAGCTGTTGAATTTCTTACTTTAAAATCTGCAACTGGAAGTGGATATGTTTCAATAAAATTATGACGTATCAAAGTATCAATACAGCCATGGACGGAAGTCACGATCAACTGAACATCATATACTCCTTGCTCTTCAAAGGTATAACTTGGACTCAATGCATCTGAGGTACCTCCATCACCAAAGCTCCACTGATAAGAAACGGCGTTGGTAGAAGTACTATTAAAACTAACTGGTAACTCGATACATCCATTTTCACGACTGGCTTCAAAATTTGCAATGACTTCTGGATAAATCACAAAGGTTCTATCTGATTCACCTTGACAGCCATAGATGTTAGTAGCTTCCAATCCTATTACATAAGTACCTGGTGAAGTCAATTGAAGATTCGGATTATCAGAGGTTGAAGCCAAAGTTCCGTTCACGCTCCAATTGTATCCCGCGAAAGTTTCTCCAATACCGATTGGATTCAAAACATAAGGGTATTCGCAGGTAGTATTTTCCTCAAACTGGAAGTTTGTATTTGGTAATGGGAAAATAGTAAAAACCTTATCTGCAGTATCGGCACAACCAAATGCATTACTTACAGTCAAAACAACGTGACGATAAAGTACGCCGTCGCTTTCATTGGTGAAAGTATAGCAAGGTTGTTCTTCATCTACTGCCAAGCCGTCACCAAAAGTCCATTGATGATTAAATCCTCCAACACTTGTGTTCATAGGACAAATATCAAAAGGAGCACAATTCTCTTGCGTTGGCACATCATATTGAGCCACAGGTATGCTGTGAACTGTAACAGTCATAGAAGCACTTGCCCCACAACCATTTTCTCCAAGACCTTGAAGATTCACATCATATGTTCCCGCTTGAGCATAGTGCTTTTCAACAGTTGGCAAGAAAGATGACTCACCATCCCCAAAGGTCCATTGGATTTCAGAAAAATTACTTGAAGTTGATTCAAATGTAATTCCTGTGCCTTGACAAGCTTCATCCGCAGAAGATACGAATGAAATCAAGGGTGACTGGAAAACTTGAACTACCGCGAAAGTTGTATCAAATCCACAACCATCAGTAGCGTATTGCCAAATGGTGTATTCTCCTTCATTTTCGAATACGAATTCTGCATTGTTGCCGATACTTGTGTTTCCAGACTCGTAGGAATACTGAATCAAATTTCCGCCAGTGCCTGTGTTTGTCGCTACTACTGTGAGTGGGCTACAACCAGTTGTAGCACTAAGAGCTACTTGAGCATTGACACCATTCGGTTGAATCGTTAATGATTCCACATATTCATCTGTTCCGCATTGGTTTTCTACTGTTAGTGTAATATCAAAAGTCGCGTTCGAATCATCGTCGTCGTCATCATCACCTGTGGTGTATACTCTAACACCAGGGTCTTCGACATTTGCCGAACCACCATCGCCAAAGTTCCATGTGCATGATGTCATACTCCCAGTGGAGTTATTTTCAAAATCCACACTCACCGGAGAACATATCGTACTTAGCAGTTGCGTTGTAAAGTTTGCATTTGGTCTTGGAAGAACTGTTATGGTAATATCGTCGGTTGCCGTGCCACAAGCGTTATTCACTGTCAGGCTAGCAACGTACTGCGTAACCTCAACGTTCTCGATGTAAACTTGAGCAGAAGGCGAAGACGCAGATGTCGTATTGCCATTGCCATAGTTCCAGTTGTAAGCCAAATTTTCACCAGAAGTTGTAGCTGAGTAATTCACGTTCAAAGGAGCACAACCTTCTACAACGTTTGCGTTGAGAGAAACTGTCGGTGCTGAAATTACAGTAATGCTATCAAATTTTGTGTCGCTACATCCAAAGCTATTGGAAGCAATAAGTCGCACCTCATAGACACCAGATGCAGCATAGGTATTATTGGGATTCAATCCACTCACATTGCCTCCAACTCCGAAGTTCCAAGAAAATTGATTAGCGCCTGTAGATGAATTCGCAGGAGCTACTGCCAAGTTGGTGCATGCTGTCTCTTGAAGTGTAAATGAAGCGGTAGGTATATTATTTACAGTGACAGATTTAAATGCAGTATCTGCACAACCTGTAGTGGCATCTATAAAACGATAAGAAATATTATGCAATCCTAAACCAGTAGCGGCAGAGAATGTGTTTCCTGAAACCCCAGGACCTTCCCAAACTCCACCTGCAGGAAAACCTCCAGTGAGTGTTATGGGAGCGGCATTTAGACATATGCTTTGATTCGCACCAGCGTTGACCGTTGGCTCTGCATTTACGGTTACCAAAACTTGATCACTCGCCTGACAGCTACCTGAACCAATGGTGAGCGTCACGAGGTGATTGCCTGCACCAGAATTTATAGGACTAAATATTCCATTTGTTGCATCTACGATACCAGGACCGCTCCAAGTGCCCGCTGCTGAAGCAAAGGCTGCTAAATTAATATTTCCTTCATTACGACAAACAACAATATCTGAACCGGCATTGACAGTTGGATTAGCCGTTACTGTAATGGTGCGAGTATCAGAACTGGTGCATCCACTAGCACTTGACACTGTGTATGTGAGGACGTAGTTACCTACTCCGCATGGAGATAATTGACCTGAGGCGCTTACGCATGAACCAGACCAAGTGCCACCCACAGGAATTTGTCCTGTTAGATTGAAGGCTGCTGCTTGAGCGCAAATCGTCATATCACTACCCGCATCTACGGCAGGCAAAGCATTCACTGTAACCAGCACATCATCTGAAGCTTGGCACATACGCGCATCCGTGACAGAGAGAAGGTATGTGGTATTTACAACAGGCGTTGCTGTCGGATTTAATGAAGTACTTGAGGATAAAGAAGAGCTATTATTCCATGAAATATTATATGGAGCCAGTCCTCCACTCACAGCTCCATTGAGCACTACAGATGCGCCAGCACACATAGAAAGATTGGCACCCGCATTAACGGTGGGTAGTCCAAATACATTCACGCTAATAACATCGGTACTAGTGCAAATTCCGTCGTTGATAGAATATGTCAAATTATAAGAACCAACTACTGCAGGATTAAAAATTCCTGCTGAAGTCACATAGGTACTTCCTGACCAAGTTCCACCTTGCGTTACAGCGCTAAGCTGAAATGGCGTCGCTCCCACGCAAGAGGTTCGGTTGGGTCCAGCATCGATAGAAGCGGCGCTCACCACGTTTACTACACGAGTGTCGCTACCGCTGCATCCGCTTGAAGTGATAAAGGTATAAGTGAGTGTAAAGCTTCCTACTGTGGTCGGTGTGAAAACTCCTGTTGGAGAAACCCCAGAACCTGACCAAGCACCTCCTGCGGGACTTTGACCAGTCAAGGTGGTAGGTGTTGATTGATTACATACTGTTATATCTGCTCCCGCATTCACTGTTGGAATTGCATTCACAGTTACAGTAGTATTATCTGATGCTTGACACATACGAGCATCCGTTACAGTCAAAACATAGTCTGTTGTGATTGTAGGAGACGCGGTTGGATTTAGACTCGTCGAAGAGGAAAGTGATAAGCTGTTAGACCATGAAATATTATAAGGAGCTAAGCCACCACTTGCTGATGCGTTGATTACAACAGATCCGCCGGCGCACATGTTTAATGAAGCCCCTGCGTCAACAACTGGAAGTGCAAATACATTGACACTTACCATATCAGTTACTGTGCAAGTGCCATCATTCACTGAATAAGTCAAGTCAAAAGACCCAACGGTGGTTGGATTAAATACACCCGCAGAAGTTACATGAGTACTTCCTGACCACGTTCCGCCTGGAGTAACAGAAAAAAGTTGAAAAGCAGTTGATCCTACGCAAGCAGTGCGATTTGGCCCAGCGTCTACTGGCGATGCTGCTGTCACGTTAATTGTTCTTGTGCTAGAAAAAGTACATCCTATTGGAGTAGTAACTGTATATGTCACCACATTGCTTCCTACAGTGCTTGGAGTAAAGACACCTGAAGGAGTAATATTCGCCCCTGACCAAACACCTCCAGAAGGAGAAGCTCCGGTCAATTGTTGCGGCGCACTTCCTTGACATAGAGTCATTGTTGGCCCCGCATTCACTACAATTGGAGACTGAATCGTAACCGTAACCTGATCTTGATTATTGCATTGTTTACTATCTACCGCAGTGACGCTATACGTTACGCTATTGGTAGGACATGCTGTTGGGGTTTGCGAAAGTGAATTGTTCACTGGTCCTCCGCTCCACGTGTAAAGCGTAATCGGTCCATTGGTGCTCGTGGCGGAAGCGCTTAATTGCGTGCAACTACCTGGACATATGGTAACATCCAGTCCTGCATTCACAGTAGGCTTCGGCAAAACTGTGAGCACCATCGTATCTGAAGATGGAGTACAACCTGTGTTAGTTAATGTAAGGGTGTAGGTGCCGACCGCGTTGGGGGTAAAAATATTACCATTGAGCATGGAAGCCGGAGCTCCAGACCAAGTGCCGCCTGATGGCAGCGTGACATTTCCTTGGTTGAAACAACGCTCAATATCGGGACCAGCGTTTACAGGGCATTGAGCAAATGAATCGCTGAAAGCCAAAGAAAGACTGAGCGTGAGCGTTACTTTAATAGTAAAAAATAAAACGTTTAAATGTTTCATTGTTCTTGATAGGGTTACGAACTTTCCGCTTTCTACGGGGTATGACCTTTTTAGGTTACCTTTTAGAAAAAAGCTCTTAGAACACGAAACGATAAGAATTGGGCACGAAATGCAAATTCACAGTCACTAACTGCGTCGATGTTAATAATTTAGATAAAAAATTCAAGCCGTTCGAAAACATGAGTATAAGTATTTGCTACAAAAGTAAGCAAAATCAAGCTTTATCAACAAGTTTTTAACAAAGTTACCGCTAAGAAAAATAGCATTTATTTAAGGGCGGAAGAAGTTTGAAGCTCGCCACTTTTTCTTTTGTGAGCACTTTTTCCACAAAGCTGATCACCTTGGGATATGCCAGTGCCAAACGCTTATCGGCTGCATTCGTGGAGGAAGTCACCATGATAACGAAGTAGTTAACATTCAACTCGATTTGATCCAACTCATCGAGAAAGCTCCAACCGTCCATTTCTGGCATATTAATGTCAAGTAAAATTAAATATGTATCTGTAGATGTTGACGCTTGCTTATTCTTCAAATAATCGACTGCAGAAACTGCATTCAAAAACGTGGATGGGGTGCTATCTAGCTCCGCCATTTTTACATTATTGGCTTGAAGCATCAACACAACCGGGTCGTCATCTACCAGTATCACGTTTAGTTTGGACGTCTTTTGATTCGTATATAGAGTTGCCTCGTTGTCGATGCTATTATTAGAATAAATGACTTCCTCTGCTTTGACAGTGATGTCTTTCACCACATTATCCAGCTCTGTTGCTGCGTTTACAATTTCTTGGGTGAAGTGCTCAATTTCAACAGGAGTTTGATTTTTCTGGTTCAAATAATCTGTAATGGCCAATAGTCGAGCAAGAGGCGCTCGTACTACATGAGACTGCGTCCACGCTATTTCGGCGAGGCGTCGATTTCGCTCCTCAATAGCGCGAAGTTGGGCTACTTTATCGGTAATATCGTATATAATGCCAATAAAGCGATCAGGAACACCATCAAAAAACTCCAACTTTGCTTTGAGATGAACCCACTTCCTATTTCCCAGAGCAGTTACAATTTCATATTCATGATTCAAGTCTTCTCGTTTCTTCAAGGCTCTTTTAAAGATGCGATTGGCACTTTCCTCCTTTTCATCTTCAATAATTTTCACGATCTCACCTATATTCTGCTCTTGCAGACCAATCTCTAGAATTTGTGCTGTTACCTCAGTAATTAGATGTTCGCCTGTTTCAATATCAATTTCCCACCCTCCTACTTTCGCAATATTAGAGGTCTCGACGAGCAAATCGCGCATCTCGCGCATCTCACGCATTTCTTTTTCAGCTCTCTTCTTGGCTGAAATATCTTCTATTGTGGTAAAATAGCGAAGCGTTGCACCTTTATCATTGGTAATGGAGGACACATTGACTTCTACTGGTACCATTTCACCACTTTTGGATTTAAGCACAAGCTCCAACTTTTGACTCTGATTATAAATAGTGCTCTGGATGGCGCTCACCAGTCTATGATTATCACTTTCACTAAAAAAGAAAAATGGCACAGCGGCAGTGTTAAACTCCAGACGCGTGTAACCTGTCATCGACATAAATGCATCATTCACTTCTTTAACTCTGCCTTTCAAATCCAGTATCATCACGCTTTCATTCATTCGCGAGATTAATCGTGAAGCAATAAATTGTTCTTGCCTTAAACTCCTTTCTGAACGTGCGCGTTGAATCGCATTCTCTACAACGCTCGCGTAAATACTTAATAAGCGCAGTTCGGGAATTTGCTCTTTGCTGCGTTGTTGACTCCAGTTAAACTCTATGAAACCATGACATACACTTCCGTGCATCATCGGAATGAGATAAAGCGTTTGCATTCCAGAAGGAACTGCAAAACCTGCGGCTTTTAGTACTTTTTCAGAATCAATATTTTCTATAAATATCGGTTTGCCTTCTTGATGAACAATAGAGAAATCATAAAAATCACTTATGTTTAAAAATTGTAAGTCATCTTTTAGTTGATCTACTTTATCAGCGGACCACTCATGCAAGCAGGATACAAAGCCATTGAGAAAATCATATTCGAATATAGAAACTCTTTGACAATCTAAGAGTTCTGCTATTTCTATCATTGAAAATTCAATTCGTTCATCCAATGCTGTTTCATCGGTAGCAATAAACGTCGCAGATGTTTTCGTAATGATTTCAAGAAAGCGATTTTGTGTTTCAATAAATGCCTGCTTCTTTCGAAGTTCTGTAATGTCAATATGTGCCCCTAACATGCGAGATGGACGACCTTGTTTATTAAAGATTGCTCTTCCTAAACATCTTATCCATTTGACGCTTCCATCCTTGTGAAAATACCTGACTACTGCCTCGTATGGGAACCTTTCGGGGTCTTTTATATGATTATTAATTAGCCCTCTCGTAACCTCCAAGTCTTCGGGATGAATTTTGTCCATCCAAGATTGAGGAGTGTGAGGGAATTCGTCTGGCTTGTATCCCAAAGTGGTCCAAAATGACGGTGACATCCACTCATGGTTGGGATTCTCCAAATCCCAAAACCATATCCCATTCAGGATATTATCGTGAATGAAAGCGCAAACCGATGCGTCGTCCCGCATCGCCTCGCGCAATTCGATTGCGAGGTAATGTTCTTTTTCTTCCAACGGCTCTTGTTTTTGAGAGAGAGGTAAGAGTCTCTGGTTATTTTTTCAAAGATAACACCCCGAGTCAACCTTAAAAGGCGATCAACATCACCCAAAAAAAGCGTTAAGCTACAACTTTGGTATAAAGCGCTCTTAATGCGTCTTGACCTGCGCTATCGAGGGCACAGAAATCCATTAATCGAATAAGTTCTTTTGTTGTCAAGTGCTCATGTAACTCCCATCGAGACGTCGGCCCATTCAAAACGTGCACTCTACCATCCTTTAAAAATGCTATTCTACAATCTCCATTCTTTCGAAAATAATGAATGAACCCGTGATGATATCGCTTATCTAAAACCGGCAAAAAACCACCGAGTTCCATCACTTGACGAAATCCATTACTCAACAATACATCCATTAATTCCTGAGAAGAAACCCAACCTTTGGGTCTGACATTTTTCTGATTGTACTTCATGGTGTTTGATTTTTAAGCAAATCAAACACCTCTCATTGTAATGTATTTACGATTAAGCGCGAGCGGATTTCCAAGCGTCAAATTCTTTCATCAATGACTTAAAAAACAAATCTGCTACGCGTTTTGCTCCGCCGGGAGTAAAGTGTGTGTAATCCGGTCCTGCATATGGTGGATTACTATTCACCCAGCTGACCATACTATTGCGCCCTCCCATCACTTCGTACATGTCCCAAAATCCGCATCCTTGTGCAAATGCGGCTTCCTTCATCGCATCTCGTACGGCCTCCAAATAAGGCCAAGTTTGATAATTACCATCCACGCTTGTGCTCATATCACTCGGACCTATTACAATAATGCTCGCTTCAGGACATAGTTGTTTCACATGTGCAATCTGACTTCTAAAATAACTGCCATAGTCCTTTGCTCCTTGAGCGCTTGTTAGCGAGGGAACGGTATTCCCCCCAAATTGTAAAATAATCAATCGTGAATTCAACCACTGCATTTCTGACCTCAAATCGCGTGAATCCATTTTCTTGAAGATAGTTCCGCTGCTCCCGCGCCATGCTATGTTATCTGCATAGACTCCTCCCCCACTTTCCAAGGAAAGCGCATGAACATCCGGGCTAATGGTACTCTTGAATACAATTTTCACTTTTTTTCCGACCGCAGATCCCAAAGACAATGATTCTCTAATAGGATCAGAGCTCGCTATTATTGTTGTTTCAGCGATGATGCTATCTTCTACCAACAATTGAATGTCTGTTGAGGCTGCTACATTTGCAAGATAAAATACGATACGACTAAAGCTATTTCCGTTTCGAGGAGTTAGTTCAAGCCACGCGGTTGTTGTATCCGCCCCTTCTGAAATAAACTTACCGTAAGCCCCCATCACTCCAAAACGGTTGTGGGTCGTCTTCATGTCCTCATAACCATAAGCAGTAAATCGCTTCCAATTACTACTCCATGTTTGAGATATCGATGAATTTGATACGAGCGGCACAGGAGATATTAGACCGGTTCCTCTTCCTCCAAACTGCGACTGCAGCCGAGTGCGCAGCAAGCCTGTCATTCGATCGCCCTCTATTTGAGAGTCTCCGTAATGCAATATGTGAATCGGACCGTCTGAGGAAGCCGACTCCAGTGCTTCGAAAAATCCGAATAAAGACGAACTATTTTGATCTTTAAATTGAATAGAAGTAATGCCTTCTGAGCGTGTTACAGAAATACTGTCCGCTTTTTCTTTTGCGGACGCCAAGCTATCGCGCTCCGCTAGGAGTTTTTCGACGTCAATTGGTATGATCACACTATCTTTCTCCCAAAGACTTTCGATTGTTTTAAATTTCAATTGATGTCCGAAAAGATTGATGCCTTCTTTAGGAATAACGATCATCGCCAATACAAGCAATGCCAACATTCCAGCTATGTAGAGAAAAACGCGAACAGGAGTCATCATGCGTTGGCAAAATTACTCCACAACTTTGAATTCCGTTCTTCGATTTCGCGATCTACCTTCTTCAGTGTCGTTTGAGTCAATTGGAGCCGTTTCTCCATATCCTTTGTAACTCACCTTGCTTGCATCAACTCCTTTTTTCACCAAATAATCTACTACCGCTTTTGCTCTATTCTCTGACAAGGTTTGATTCGCCTGATCATTTCCAACATTATCGGTATGCCCTCCGATTTCTATTTTCACATTGGGATTTGCTTGTATAAGTCCTGCAAGTTTATCCAACTCTACACGCGAAGCTGGTAATAAATCAAAACTATTCGAATTAAAGAAAACGTTATTCAATACTACATTGGCTCCCACCTTGAGTTTTTGAAGCTGCACGTTTAGGCGATAAGGCTGAGTACTTTTATATTCTTTTAGTGAAAAATTTTCACTATGAAACAAATAACCTTCCTTGCTGACATTGAGCGCATAGTCCTTTCCTGATGGTATGCAAATTAGATAATCACCAGAGCCTCCATTGCTGTATGTTTCCGCCACCTGTTTGCCTGTTTCTAGGTCTATCAATTCCACTTTTGCACCCAATTTTTTAAAGGTATTTTTATCACTAATGATTCCAGCGATATATGTCACCAGCCTTGGTCTAGCAAAGGGGTGAAGTTCAAAACTGTACAAGTCCAATCCACCATAGCCACCAGAACGTTCACTGGCAAAGAGTGCTACTGTGCCAGATGCTGCCACTTGAATAGAGTTTTCGTCACCCTTGGTATTAATAGGATATCCCAAATTGACGGGGGTGTCCCATTCACCATTGGGCAACAATTCGCTTTTAAATATGTCTAAGCCACCCATACCAGGATGACCATTACTACTAAAATAGAGCGTGTGACCATCGGGATGGATCATCACACTTTCTTCTTCAAAAATGGTATTGACTTTTCCAGGAATCTTTTGTGCCGGCGACCAGCGTCCGTTGTCCATCAGATAGCAATAGTAAATATCTTGTTCCTTGATACCTCTCGGCGAACGTTTTCCTCTAATGAAGTATAGGGTTCGGCCGTCTGCACTGTAGCTAGGCTGACTTTCCCACGAACCGCTATTTATACCGCTTCCAAGGTTTTTGGCTGGCTGCCAGTTGTTTCCAGATTTTATACTAAAAAACAAATCACAACTTCCGATGCCTTCTCTATTTCCGCCCCACAATCCATCTCCTGTTTCGCATGCTGTAAATATCAGCGTCTGACCGTCGGCAGAAAGGCTTGGAGCTCCTTCGTTTGTGGGTGTATTGATCTCGGCCACAGGTACCGCCGCTATCCATTTTTCACCTTGTTTTTTTGAAATAAAAAAATCCTCTTGCTTGCCAGAATAGGCGCTTGCCGTAGGCACCAGACGGGTGAAAAGCAATGTGCTTTCATCGGCAGTAATACATGGATAATACTCGTTGTTTTCGCTGTTTACTTCTGGGCCGAGGTTTATGGGATTGAAAGGAACAGGACTAGCGATGGCCTTTTTAGCAAAAACACAACTTGCCAAAATTACCTGAGCTCTCTTTTCTAGCTCCGGCGTGGCGTGCGGATAAGGCATGTACTTCGATACAGCTCGTTCAGCTTGCTCATAATTGCCAAGGCCAAAATGACTTTCAGCCAGCATGAGCCAACCTTCTGGATAGAATTTTTCGTTGACTGCCAAAGCCTTTTCAAGAGGGGCGATGGTCTTTTCCGGCTGTCGCATATCATCATAGACTTGGGCCAGCATATAGTGAGCTTCTATAAATTCAGGAGTAGATTGAGTCAAAGCCTCCAAAAGATTTGCAGACTCTTGATATTGACGCTGATCATATAACGCCAAAGCCTCCTCGTACTGCTTGATGGCCTTTTTGGATGTGACCGAATAAGTCGGCTTGGGTTGAGAATATGCGGTTTGAGGAAAAAAGGTCATTCCCAAAAACAGCCCAATAAAGAGGATAAAAATTTGTTTCATATGCATATGTTACTGCCCGCAGGCAACATTCACGCCGAAAGTAACGTGGTATTAAAGTATAAAATGTGAGGAACTCAATAATTTTCAACCAAGTTGTTGATAATACTTAACATAATCTAAAACCGAATAACACAAAAGAGAGGCTATTTTTGCACGTTTCTACTCAGAAGGATATATGACGCTTGAACCACTAGAGCTGCTGGAGATAAAAGAAGGCAAGAAGCTCTATGATTACCAAAACGATGCCCTCGAAAAAATTTTCGAGCGGCTTCGAAAATTTCCAGAGAAGTACAATCTGTGCTTCCAACTGCCCACGGGCGGAGGTAAAACAGTGATTTTCTCTGAAATTGCCAAGCGCTACATCAAAGAAACAGGAAAAAAAGTCCTGATCCTCACCCACCGCGTCGAGCTCCTTGGGCAAACCAGCAGAATGTTGGATGAATTTGGAGTGCGCAACAAGATTATCATCAGTAAAGTCAAAGAACTACCCGACCAAAACGATTATGACTGTTTTGTGGCGATGGTTGAAACGCTTAATAATCGTCTTCGCGATGAAAAAATTGAGATCGAAAAGGTGGGATTAATAATTGTCGACGAAGCTCACTACAATTCATTCAGAAAGCTATTCAAGTGGTTTGAAAATAATGTTATCCTAGGTGTTACCGCTACCCCTTTGAGCAGCAACATTCGATTGCCTCTGAATGAAAATTATCATGAATTGATTGTCGGCGAGAGCATTTCGAGCCTTATTGAAAAAGGCTTCCTATCAAAGGCTACCACGTATAGCTATGACGTAAGCCTGCACTCCTTGAAAGTAGGTATCAACGGTGACTACACTGTAAGCAGCTCAGAAAAGCTCTATGGTAATTTTTTCATGCAAGAAAAATTACTTTACGCCTACGAACAAAAAGCTCGCGGTACAAAAACACTGATATTTAACAACGGTATCAACACATCAAAGCAAGTTCAGCAAATGTTCGCAGATGCTGGATATGATTGTAAACACCTTGATAATACTCACTCTGAAGCTGAACGTCGCGATATATTAAAATGGTTTAGAGAGAAGCCAAATGCGGTTTTGTCTTCTGTATCCATTCTTACCACCGGTTTCGACGAACCCACTGTTCAAACAATCATATTGAATAGAGCTACGAAGAGTTTGACGCTCTATCATCAAATGATTGGTCGCGGTTCACGGGTAATTCCAGGTAAAACCGAATTCAATGTGATTGATCTCGGAAACAATGCTCGTCGATTTGGTCTTTGGGAACAATACATCAATTGGCAAGACATCTTCGCACACCCTCACGCCTATATTGAAAGCATCACCAGCGATGAAGCAATGGAACGTGAGATTAAGTATGAGATGCCTGAAGAGGTGCGTGCGCGTTTTATGAATTCCCCTGTCATTGATTTTGACATTAAAGAAGAATATGTTCGCACCATGCGCGCTGGCGGAAAGGCAAAAGATGTACTGACCAAATCCATATACCAACACAAAACAATCATAAAAGAAAACGCCAAAGATTTGGAAGAAGCTTTTGAATTGGTAAAGGTATTAGAGCCCGATGTCAAAAGTCGTGTGAAACATTACAGTTACTGTATTAGCAAAAGTACCGATAGCTACCTCGAATGGCTGCGTGAAGAATATCTGCGAAAACTTCATTTTGAACTGAGACAGTCATTTGATTAGAAAACTGATTTCCAACCACCTGAGTAGATTTGTGGATTTTTTTTTGACGATTGTTTCAACTTGTTTTTTACATTCGCCTGCTCGATAATGTGTGACAGATAAATGGATTAATCATGAAACTCAAGACAGACAATATTTTTCAAATAGTTGAATTTAAGACAACTCCCGACAAAGTTTATGAAGCGTTAATGAATGAGGCCAAACATGCTGAGTTCACGGGAATGACTGCCAAATTAAACCCTGTTGTTGGCGGAGAGTTCGAGGTGACCGATGGAGAAAGTTTCGGTTATAACGTCTATCTCGTTCCCAATAAAACGATCGTGCAGTCATGGAGTCATCGTTCTTTCGTGAATGGATTTTATTCCACTGTTCACATTGATATTGAAGAAAAAGACGGATTGACTATTGTGAATTTTAACCATTTAGGTGTCCCCGAAGAACATAGTGGCTGGCTCACCGAAGGATGGAAAAGAATCTATTGGGAACCTCTCAAAGAATTTCTTGAGAAATAATTATTCATCACAAATTATTTGATCTTCTTTTCTTCTGAAGAGATTTTTAAATCCACAGAAGAACTCATCGATCGTATCAAACTCTTCTTGATATAGAATACCTACACCCTGTGTGTAAAGAGATTGCTGAGTGGTAATCATCCTGAAGTCATTGCTTTCATTGTACACCACCAAGCGAATCTTTCCTTCATCTGTGAGCTTGTATTCTAGACGTACATCTCCGATGAGGTTTGATGGATTTTGATTAGCGGTGTTTCCTAATGAAACCCCCACGTTACTGGAGAATAGAAGACGATCATTGAACAATTGTGTGCTCAATGCGAGGGCGATTTCCTGATTGCTGATTTCATCACCGGGCCTGTAATTGAAGCCTAGATTGAAATCATCGCTAATTTGACTCAACCAATTCGATAATTGCGAGGATAGCAATTCTGTTCCATTTTCTGAAAATGCTCTATTGAATCCACTACCACTATTCACCGCCAATGGACTGATGAAGCTTCTTAAAACAAGAAGCGAAAACGCTTGTCGATTTTTCTCTTGATCGGTGCTCATTACCGCCTGAACGCGACTCTTGGTCACTTCATCTACTGTGGGAAGTTCGATGTCAAAAGCAACTCCTGGGTTGAACATTTTTCCTGTAAGATTCATAACCAAATCTATTGGAACGCGCTGTCCAGCCGAGTTAACAACATCGGGAATGATATCCGCCAACGACGCTGAAACTTTGTAAACGGCCTTTAAATTCAAGTCAGCAGCGAAAGGATCACCATACCACGAAATGGTTCCACCAGGGCGAACAGAAAATTCCTTATTTAAGAGATTTTTCAGTGTGAACAGATAATTGCCTTTTGTAAGTTCTACCGTTCCAAACATGGTAAAGGTGGAGAGGTTGTTGATCTCCATATTGATGTGACCTTTGCCATTTCCGCTCATGATATCGCCAACGGCTTCATCAAAAATGATTTGAAAATCCGCCTCTGGTGTGATGTCCAAGTCAAACTTCAATTTGATCCCTGAAAGATCGAGCGGTTCTTCTTCTATCGACTCCTGGCTGCTTACAAATCGAATAAAACTGCCGATGCCACTTTCTTCGGAAGTAGACATAGGCATGACGAATTTTGTTCCCGCCTCGGTCTTCAAATTGATATCGAACTCCAGTTGGTCTTCATACCCGTAAATACTGACATAGCCCTTGGCAAATGCCTTTCCATAGTATAAAGAATTTAATTCCTGATTGGTATTCATCACCAACATACGTTCTTCCATATCAACAATAATATCGAAGTTCCAATCGCCAAACGCATTGTGTAAAATCTGCCCTGTCAAAAAACTAGGGTTTCCTTCCTGATCACGCACACGGATATGATCAAATGTGAACATGTCAGGATAGATACCGATTTGCTCTTCGATTTTGAACTTGGTATTCAGATAGTCCACAAAAATTGAAGCATTCTGAAGATAGGCAGTACCGCGTAATTCAGGTGAATCAGGTTTTCCTGTAATGGCGATAGTACCACTAGTCAAACCTTGAATATCCATAATGCCTTCTCCTAAAAACTCATTGATGAAAGCCAAATCAAAATCTTTAATGGTTGCCACTAAGTCAAGAGGACTATCCTCATCATTGAGTTTATAATATCCAGCAAATGCAAGTGGTTTCATCTTATCCTTTTCGATGTCACCATCTATTCTCAAACGTTTGAGCGCATTATCATAAAGCGACTCAACACAGATATCTCCAACTGAATAGTCATTGAGTTTGAAATCAATTAATGTCAAATCACTTGTAAAAATAGAAGTCTGATATAAATTACGAAATGCTGCATTGCCACTCAGGGTTCCGTAGAGCAAAGGTTCTCCCCCAGTAAAGGAGTTGATATTTGAAACATCAACAGCAGTAAGGTTTAAAATTAACTCATCGCTGGGTTTTTCTGAAATCAGTCCGTTGATATCTAACTTTTGATTTTGATTAAAAATGGAAAGCCCTTTAAACTCGTATTGAGTGCTATCCATACTGATGCGCGCTCCTTGGGTGAAATTCCATTTTTGTTGATCGATGGTGACAGCGCTTCGATCAAAGATAAAATCATAGTTTTCGAATCCGCGTACCTGAAATTTTCCGTTTAGGTCACCACTATGTCTTGAGCTTGAATTTCCCCAAGCCATTGCCGTGTAGATGGTGTCTTTATCAGCACGACCATCAATTGCAAAGTCGGCAAATGACAAGCTCTCTCCCACATACAAGCCATCACTATTGATGTTGAAATACAATGACTGATCGGGTCTGCGTGCGTCGATTGTCATCCCTCTAATTTCATTATTCAAATATGAAATCTTCGCGCTTGTGGCATTGATTTCAAAAAAGGATTTCGTTTCATCAACTCTCACATCGATGAACGTCGCAGGAGCAATCTTTAGTTCAGGAATAAACACTTCACTAACTTGATCGAAATTCAAAATACGCAAGTTCAAGTCAAATTTTTGTTCCCTGTGAGTCCGAATCGGAGGCTTGAAATTGGGAATGATTTCACTTAGAATATCCTCAAAAGAAGGTCCTAATTCTTCGATATCAAAATCACCGGTAAGCACAGCCACGGCAATATCACTATCTAAAACGAATTTTATCTCACTCCCTCTCTCCGCACGAATATTAAATCGGTCGATATGGTAGTCTTTCGACTTCGCACAATAAGTAATGTCGCGTGCTGCAATGGTTCCTTCAAAATTGGCAAAATCTAATCCTTCACTTCTAACGTCTATTTCTCCGCTGATAGAAGAGTAATTGTATTGAGTTAAAATGTTTACAGCTTTTAAGTCTACGTGGTGAATGTCTGCTGCAAAGTCCAAAATTGCAGTTTTATTTCTAAAATCAACTTGTCCGATAAAATCTATCTCTGCATTGGGATCTCTGATAAAAACTTCTCCATCAAAATATCTTTCCTTAAAGGTGCCGTCGGTAGTAACGTTGGTAAAATTATATCCATTAGCAAAAATGCTATTCACCTCTCCCACAAAACTTAGATCGAGCTTATCGACCGATAACCCCGAACCATCCACGGATACATCACAAGTGAGAGGACCCAAATTTTTATCACTGTAGAATTTCCCGAGATCAAATTGATTGGTCTGAACGCTTCCTTTATAAACATAATCTTTAATGCGCTCGTCTTCCCTAAATGAAATATCCCCAGACACCGATCCTATTGCCGAATTCAAGCTGCCGAAAGCAACGAAGTCATTAATGAACCCAGTGAAATTTCCTGCAAATCTCATCTGGCCCAAGACGTCAAAGTTGGCAGGTGTCTTTAGATAAACTTTTTCTTTGAATGGAGGGATTTGAATTCGCTCCAGCTCTTGTTTATTGGAAGTAATCTCTTTTACATCAAGATTAATATATGTCTGCTCGATATCTGGAAGCCCATCCATACTAAAATTACCTTTGAAATAAGAAGACTCCCCAAAATCTATTTGAATATTCTTACCCTTGAGTTGATCAACGGTTCCTTTTACATTTCCAGAAATGGTAATGGTTTTGTCGAGGCCCTCAAGATCGCTAACGAAATAGGCTAAGTCACCAATTTGAAGAACGGTATTATCAAACACATGATCCATTTTCACACGCGTTTCGAAATAGTCCATATCTTCGATATCATTCAACTTAAAAATCAAATCGCCTATGAGATTGGATGAATTAAAAGCGATATCGGAATTATCCATCACTACTTTTCCATCACCGATTTGGAGGTCGCTCACAAACTTCTTAACCTCCAAACCAGAGACATCTTTACCCGATATATCATGAATGGTCGCACTAATTCCATTCTCATCCGATACAAAATCCTGAAAATCGAGATTCATTTGACTGACCAGCATGTGATTCCAGTCCAAACCAAATACTCCACGCGGCGGGCGATGCTCGTTATCATAAATAAAGCGTGCATTGGAAATCTTAAGTTGACTAATTTTTACTGTGGTGGCGGCACTTGTATCTGTAGGACTGCTCAATCTATCGATATAATCAATGATAAATCCATAGTTGAATGTGCTATCGGAAGCGTACTTGCGCATTTTGAAAGTAGGACTTTCCATTTCCGCAGAACCAATGCTAATTACCCCCGACTGTTGATCTAGCTGATAGGTTCTAAGCCTTAGTTCTGGGATAAAAGCAAGTGTATCTTGGTGCTGATCCTCAATGTATAGATCTTTGATAAGCAGACGGGCCCAAAGGTCTATTTCTACTCTTCCTACTGTTACCTTCGTGCCGAGCTCATTGCTAAGGTATCCGGCAACGCGTTGAGTCAACCATGTTTGAAAGCCGGGCTGCTGAATGGCAAAATAACCGATGAGTCCCAACAGCAATAGCGCGATGATGACATTTCGAATTATTTTCAGGATTCTTCTAAACATGCGATTATAACCGAGCAAGATAATAGTTTTTACAGGCACAAATTGTGCCCGTCTCATCAGTTATTAGCAATGCGATAATCTTCGATTACCTTGTCTACACGCAGCTTTAAATCATTGTAATGTGTATATCCCCGTGCGACCATGTACAATTTTCGCTCATCAGTTTGCACCAATACACAGGGAAACCCTGTAATGCCCAATTGCTTTACCATAGCAAATTCTGCATGGGCCAAATCTCTAGTATCTTCGGTGTGAAGAGACTCTACGAATGCTGTAGGATCTAGACCAACCTCTGCAGCCAATTGAAAATAGACCTCGTCTGCAGAGAGGTCTTTACCGTCTACCATCATTTTGTTTTGAAGTGCTGCCGCAAACTCAAACGCCCTTTCAGGTTTTAGTTGTTTCAAGGCAGTCAATGCAAGACCTGGCATCTCGGAGGAAAGTTCTAACTCACTTTCATGAGGGTTGAAAATATGGTGCAAATAGCCCTCACCAAATTTACATCCGGTCATCTCTTCCACTCTTTGATATGCTCCAGCAATATAGGAGGCCATAACTCCGATGTGTTGCTTATTTTCAACCGGTACCATATTGCCACTGAGCACCTCAAAAGTGAATGATGCTGCGTACTCATCGTGAAGGCGCAAAATATTTTGCTTAAAACCGAAACACCAGCCACAAAGGGCATCATAAACGTATATTATCCTAGGAAAAGAATTCATCTCTTGAGTCATAAAGGCGCAAAGATACCACAAGCAATACCCATTAGATGGGCAAACTTGCCTAAATTTGACGCCGAAATGAGGATAAAAAAGTACAATTTTGATTTAAATCAAGTCACTTTTTAAGCCCGAAAACGGAAATGTATGACCACAAAAAAGACAAAAAACATCCGACTTATTGAAGTACCAAGTGAGGTTGGTGCAGGAACAAGAGGTGCGAGTTTGGGTGTAGAAGCCATCAAAATTGCGGCTTTGGATTTCCGCTCACAGTTTTTCAGAAAATACAAGAGCATTGTTATCCCAAATGATAACCAAGCATTGTACAATAACCCTGGTAGCCGCTATGCAAAGCACATTCGCAGTGTGCTAAAGATGTATGAAAGAATTGGTGCGGCGGTGAGAGATACCCTTCGCGACGCACGTTTCCCTCTGATACTATCAGGAGACCACAGCAACGCGGGCGGCACTATTGCTGGAATTAAAATGGCCTATCCCGAATCGAGACTCGGGGTGATTTGGATTGATGCACACGCAGATTTGCACTCACCTTATACCAGCCCCAGCGGAAACATACACGGTATGCCGCTTTCCACAGCTCTTAATGAAGATAATATTGAAGAAAAAGTAAATGACCTTGACTATGAAACGATAGAACTTTGGGAAATGCTTAAAACCATTGGTGATAGCGCACCCAAAATCGAATACCGAGATCTCATTTATGTTACGCTGCGTGATTTTGAAGATCAAGAAGCGGCTCTTATCAAAAAGAATAAGGTAAAGGTGGTGACTACCAATGAGCTCCGCAAAACGGGTGTCACCAAGCTTTCTCGCGAATTGCTAAAATATCTTTCAGCGTGTGATAAAATTTATATCAGCTTTGATGTGGACTCTATGGACCCTTCAATCTCAAGAGGAACTGGCACGCCAGTGAAAGGAGGCATCAACGAGCGCGAAGCAGCAGATTTGATTTTGGAATTATTGCAGAATGAAAAAATCTGTTGTTTGGAATTCACAGAGGTAAATCCTACTTTGGATAGTGAAAATGTAATGGCAGAGACTGTGTTTGAAATCCTGCAAAAGGTAGCGCGACAAGTAGAAATGAATTAATTTTTTTATAAAAATGAAAAAGCCCGCCTTTCAAAGCGGGCTTTTTTCATCAAAAAAAATCTACTTACTCAACCACATAAATATTCGAATCCTCCGTCGGAAGCCAACTGATAAGGTCGACGTTTTCATTTAACTTCACTTGTGTACCTTTTGGAAGATAAAGCCTCACTTCTACCTCCTGGGCTCTGAAGGCATCTGATGATGGAGTGGTAAAATATGGCTCAAGTGTCAGCACTTTACCTGTCCACTCATATTCATATTCTATTCTCGCAGCGCGCTCTCCAGCCTCAATAAGAGAAGAACCACTGGCGTGTCTTTCCAACTCGAGTCGGGCTTGTTCTCCGGCTTCCGTATCATAGATGTTGAATCGAACATTAGCACCATAAATGATTCTATCGGTTTCCATTTTTACCAAATCCATCAAATCATGATTTACATTCTGCGAACGACCAGTAAAGATGGTATCAGGCAAAACATTTATTTCCAAAGTATCTGTTGGCAACACATTTATTGCAATGGTGTTGGTCACTTCTCCTTCTCTTCTAAACTGTCGACCAATATTTCCACCACCCCAGATCGCCATAATGATTCCGACAAAGAATAGTATGGTAAGTGAAATTCCTAAACCTTTTACACGCCTGCTGTTGTCCACCAGCAAGCGAATACCTGCGTACAAGATTGCCAGTAGCGGTGATAAGATGGCAAGACCAACTCCTACAATTACCATCCATAGCATACCATCCTCAAGCTTCAGCAATTCGGTGGCAAAATCAAGGTTTCCATTAGCTCCAAACAATTCGAGGTTTGCTACAAATGCGCCGGTCATCAGTCCGATCAGACAGGAAATTGAAAAAAGAATAAACGCAATTCCGATTACTTTTCTCACAACGATTGAAAGGCCGCTGCTGGCGCGACGCATATTGGAGGAATTGACTTTTGAATTTGCCTTTTCGCCCCATTTATTGACGCGTTCTGAAGCTGCTTTTGCCTCTTGACTCACAAACTTGCTGATGTTGTCGACAGTGACAGGCTCACCACGCATTTTTAACTTTTCGGCAGTTGTTTTCGCTGCAGGAATAACAGCCCAAAGAATAATGTAGGCTAAAATTCCGGGGCCAACGAAAACCAATCCAACGAAAATGGCTCTAAGAATAATGGGGTCCCAACCGAGCAGATAGCTCAATCCACTGGCCACACCGCCAACCATTGCGTCGTCTTCATCTCGATATACGCGGCGGCGATCGTGTTGGGTGTTGGTAGAGTATGTTTTGCCACTATCGTTGCTCTCGGTGGCATAATCCTCTGGTTGGCCCATTACGGCAATCACTTCCTCCACATCTTTCAGAACCACTACGTTCTTGCCCTCAGTCATTTTTTGCGAAAACAATTCGGCAATGCGGCCTTCGATATCAGCCATAATTTCTGACTCAGAAGCATCGCCTGCAAAATTGAGTTTGATTCTATCGAGGTATGACTTTAGTACTTGAAATGCATCCTCTTCTATATTGAAGACAGCACCGCCTATATTTATGGAAATGGTTTTATTCATGGAATTATGATTTAGTAGTTTGTGAAACAGCATGCGCCAATTCGTCCCAGGTTTTGCGGAGCTCCACTAAAAATGTGGCCCCCGTGTCGGTGAGTTTGTAATACTTCCGTGGAGGACCTTGGGTGCTTTCCTCCCAACGATAAGTGAGCAGTCCATCATTCTTGAGGCGTGTCAATAGCGGATACAATGTTCCTTCGACAACAATAAGCCTGGCTCTTTTCAGCTCAGCCATGATGTCAGAAGGATATGCCTCGCCACGTTGCAACACCGAAAGAATACAGAACTCCAGCACTCCTTTGCGCATCTGCGCTTTTGCATTTTCTATATCCATAGTATCGGGTTTAATAAGGTTAAAGGCTTAACCTTGTTAATTACGTTGCAAAGATATATCTTTTATTAGGTACTATACAATACAAAGTACTGAAATTTTTGTTAAAATTGAAAATTATAGCTTCTACCCTATTTTCGCGACCATGTCAAAACATGAAGCGTTTATGAGCAGATGCCTTGCCCTCGCTGGCATCGCAACCCCAACAGCAAGCCCAAATCCGCTGGTGGGCTGCGTCATTGTAAATGAAGGCGACGTCATTATAGGCGAAGGATTTCATCATACGGCAGGAATGCCACATGCTGAAGTGAATGCCATAAACGCCATTACAGACAAATCAGCCCTAAGCAGTTGCACATTATATGTGAATCTGGAACCATGTGCACACTTCGGTAAAACACCGCCTTGTGCCGACTTAATTATTGAGTCCAAAATCCCCAGAGTAGTAGTTTGTAATCTCGATCCATACGAAGAAGTAGCTGGAAAAGGTATTCAAAAGCTCCGCGACGCCGGTATAGAAGTCACCCTAGGTGTATTAGAGGAGGAAGGAAAAAAACTTAATCGACGTTTCTTTCACAGTCTGATTCACAAGAGACCATATGTGACACTAAAGTGGGCGCGCAGCAGAGATGGATTTATGGATATCCAAAGGCTCAACAACGAAAAAGGCTCATTCGCGATTTCAGGGCCAAGCGCGCGCCGTCTAGTGCATCAATGGCGTACAGAAGAAGATGCCATTCTCGTAGGACACAACACCGTTATCATCGACAATCCCGAACTAACTTCTCGATTTTACGCTGGAAAAAATCCCGTACGCGTCATCATTGATCCCAAGGGCGAGCTTGATAACTCATATAAAGTATTTCGAAATGATGCAAAAGTGATTGTCATCAGCGACATCAAGAATGAAGCAACAGTGAAAGTAAATCCTCATAGAATATTTCTTGATTTGAAGCGCGATTCTGTTGGTGTGATTCTGGATTACCTCCATCAACAAAACATCCGATCGCTGTTGGTAGAAGGCGGGCGTTATACTCTACAGCAATTTATCATCAGCGATTATTGGAATGAAGTCCGCATTTTCACAGCATCCAAGCATTTGCTTTCGGGCATGCCCTCACCTGACCTTGGTATAGCCCCATCATTCACCACAAGCACCAACGAAGACATACTAGACTTTTACTATAATTCTCTATGATATTTCTCCTCTTCAGCATTCTCACCAATGCCGCTATTTATCTCCTATTCAAATACTTTGACATAAAAGGAATAAAAATATTCGAAGCCATTGTAGCGAATTATATCACCGCCTTCACCATTGGGATTTTCATGGTAAACGATCTCAGTGCTACTGTGCATACTGCTTTGCAATGGCCTATTTGGTCTGTAGCTGGTGTATCACTCGGCGGAATCTTCATCGCCATTTTTTATTTCATGGCCATTACTGCGCAGAAAGTTGGTGTATCCGTTGCGACGATTGCTTCTAAGATGTCACTGGCCTTGGCTGTAATTCTTTTCGCAATTACCGACCCCAACGAGACCATCGGCACTATTAAGACTATAGCCATTTTGCTCGCAATTGCCGGCGTCGTGTTCGCTTCGCTCAAGGACGCTCCGGGCGGATTCAACGCGAAAATGATTATTTACCCACTCCTCATTTTACTTGGAAGCACTGTCATTGATTTCTCCATAGCACATTTCAGCAATTTCCCTACAAACGAAAATGAAATGAATCTGTATAGCTGCCTGCCCTTCATGACAGCTGGAATGATTGGAGTTACAGTCATCATCATCAAATACCTAAAAGGAAATTACAGTCTTTCACTTAGGGATATTGCCGCCGGTATCTTTTTAGGTTTGGTCAACTACGGTTCTATTTACTTTTTAGTAAAATCATATAACATAGGAATATGGCCAAAATCGACGGTGCTGCCACTTAATAATTTGAGTGTCGTTATCGTCGGAGCATTTGCTTCTATTTTACTTTTCAAGGAAAAATTAAGTACAAAAAACTATATCGGTATTGCCCTAAGTGCGCTCGCTTTGGCTCTTTTGCTATTCACACAATGATTTAGTACATTTGAAATATGAAGAAGATTTTCCTTTTTGCCTTAACGATATTTACAGCGACCCTTGCAATTTCTCAAGAAGAAAAGAAATGGGAAGATAAATTCAAACAACTTGGTCCTGAGCTCGCCACTCCCAATGATCAGCGCACTGCTAGTGGAGCACCTGGAAAGGACTATTGGCAACAGCGCGCAGACTATAAAATGAATATTCGTCTCGACGACGAAAATCAAAGAATTTATGGTGAAGAAACGGTCACATACTTCAACAATTCACCAGATGTGCTCTACTATTTATGGCTGCAGCTTGACCAAAATAATATGGCGAAAAACAGCGACAGCTATGCTATCGAGCAAGGAAAGATGAATGAAAAAATGTCGCTCAATGATTTAGTCGATATCAATCCGTGGTTTGATGGTGGATTCAAACTCGAAGAAGTAAAGGATGCAGGAGGCAAGGATCTCAAATACACGATCAACAAAACCATGATGCGCATTGATTTGGCCACTCCTCTCAAGCCTGGAAGCACCTTTATTTTTAAAATAAAATGGTGGTATAATATCAATGACCGAATGCGCCTTGGTGGAAGAAGTGGCTATGAATATTTCGAAGAAGACAAAAATTATCTATACACCATCGCTCAATTTTATCCGCGCATGGTGGTTTACACCGACTACGCCGGTTGGCAACATAAGCAGTTTTTAGGCGCTGGTGAATTCACCCTCAATTTTGGCAACTACGAAGTATCTCTTACTGTACCTTCTGATCATATTGTAGCATCCACTGGTGTGCTTCAAAACCCCAAAGACGTTCTTACCGCAGAACAATTAAAGAGATATGATCAAGCGAAAAACGCCGATCAACCTGTTATTATCTGTACACAAGAAGAGGCGATAGAAAGAGAAAAGACGCGAAGTAAAACCAATAAAACATGGGTTTTTAAAGCGGAAAATGTGCGTGACTTTGCGTTTGCAACTTCGCGCAAATTCATTTGGGATGCGCAGAAAGTCGACATCAACGGTAAGAAGCCCTTAGCAATGTCGTTTTATCCAAAAGAAGGGAATCCTCTATGGGAACAATATAGCACAAAGGCGGTAGCGCACACGTTGCGTGTTTATTCCAAATACACCATCGACTACCCCTACCCTGTGGCCATCAGTGTCCATGCGAAGTGGATCGGAATGGAATATCCTATGATATGTTTTAATGGAGGAAGACCTGAGCCAGATGGCACCTATAGTGAAAACACCAAAATAGGAATGATCAGTGTGATTATTCACGAAGTAGGACACAACTTCTTTCCCATGATTATCAATTCTGACGAACGTCAATGGACTTGGATGGATGAAGGACTTAACACCTTCATGCAATATATGGCTGAAAAAGAATTTGACCGCAACTACCCTACACGACGTGGCCCAGCGAGAAATATTGTTGATTACATGCGCGGTGATAAATCTAAAATGTCGCCTATCATGACCAACTCTGAGAGTATTTATCAATTTGGAAACAACGCCTACGGTAAGCCTTGTACTGCTCTCAATATTCTTCGCGAAACGGTTATGGGAAGAGAACTTTTTGACTATGCATTTAAAGAATACGCTAGACGCTGGGCATTCAAACATCCTACACCAGATGACTTCTTCAGAACGATGGAAGATGCTAGTGGCGTTGATCTTGATTGGTTTTGGCGAGGCTGGTTCTACGGCACAGACCACTGCGACATGGCAATGGAACAGGTGAAAGTATATCAAATTGACACTAAAAATCCAGAAGTTGAAAAGGCAATAGACCGCGCGAAAGAAGACTCTCAACCAGCGGATATTTCTTTGAAGCGCGATGTAGAAGAAAAACTAGAAACCCAATTGGACAGAGATCCTAAGCTTGCGGATTTCTATACCACCTATGATCCTTATAAAGTAACGAGTCTTGACATCAAGGATTATGAAAAGTATCTAAGCGGATTGTCCGACGAAGAAAAAGCCATTCTTAATAAGAATCAATATTACTACGAAGTGACGGTGGCCAATGTTGGCGGTCTGATCATGCCGTTGATTTTTGAGTTTGAATTTGTTGATGGCACCAAGCGTGAAGTACGCATACCTGCTGAGATATGGAAGATGAGCGAACCCAAAGTGACAAAATTATTTTCTGTAGAAAAAGAAATAAAGTCTATCACCTTGGATCCATATCTTGAAACAGCAGACGTGGAACTCAACAATAACTCTTGGCCACCAAAAGTGGTTCCGAGCCGATTCGAATTATTCAAACAAAATCAAAACTGGTCGCAACCTAATCCGATGCAGCGCGCACGTTCTAGCCAGGATTAATCGACTAAATTTTGTAGCTTGATTTTACAATTTTAAAAAACCAGGTATCGGGCATTTTATGTCTAAGCCATAACAATAGAGGTGCGGGACTTCCCACTGGGAAGCGTAGCTTATTGCTTTTATCTTCTGCGCTTTTCACAATTGCCTTCGCCACTTTTTCAGGAGAATCGCCCTTGGCGCCTGCGCCTTGAGAAACCTTTTCTACCTTGGCAATGAAATCATTGTATACGTCAGTATTTTTGGGAGCAATGAACTCGCGGCTTCTACCATAAAACTCAGTTTTTATCGCACCCGGTTCAATCAATTTTACACGTATATTAAATGGACGCAGCTCATACATCAGAGATTCGCTAAAGCCTTCCACAGCCCATTTGGTTCCATGATAGATGCTAAAAAGTGGAAAGGCCAAGCGTCCACCCATGGATGCAACCTGAACTATAGTGCCGTCTCTCTGCGCTCTCATTACCTCAATAGCCTTTCGTGTAACTCGCATCAATCCGAAAACATTGGTATCATACTGTCGGCGTATTACTTCGTCAGTCATGGCCTCAAAGACACCGTCCACTCCATATCCCGCGTTGTTTACTACCGCGTCAATTTTACCAAACCTAGCCACTACCTCGTCAAATGTATTTGCTATCGACTCTGAATTGGTTACGTCTAGTGTAAAGAGGTGCATATTCTTTACATTTTTTAAATCATTCGACTTCTCTGGTTGACGCATCGTTGCTGCCACATTCCAGCCTTGCGCAGCGAATTCAAGGGCAGCAGCCTTTCCGATTCCGCTTGAAGCACCGGTGATTAATACTGTTTTCATGATGATTGATTTTTATTTATTATGGAATATTTATTCTATTTAGACTAAAAAAATTATCTCTGTATACTATTCCAACACATTTCAAAAGCGTATTCGATAGCTTTGGTACTTAGTTTTTTGTTTTTACGGATTGCATCAGCAACTATTTCGTTGGCGCCCCCTACCATATGGGCAGCGAGAATTTCAACTGGAAAATCCTTTACCAATAGCTGACGCTGACCTTCTTTCAGCAAGGCATAGATACCTTCATAGGCGTCTGCTTCTAGTTGAAGAGAAGTATTGTCTAAAAAATGCGACAAGACGCTTTGCTCTATGAAAAGATGTTCCTGAAAATACTTGAATCTATTCTTCATATAGTTTTCGACCAACAACTGCATATTGAGTTTATAGGGCAGTGACATATCCACAGTGTGATAGATAAGTGAAGTATGTTTCTGCTTAAGTTCGCGATATAGGGCGTTGATCAGATCTTCTTTGCTTTTGAAATATACATAAAGGGTCCCCATTCCGATGCCTGCTTTTTTCCCAATAGCATTCATATTTAAGCCAGCGAGGCCGACTTCACTTACCAATTGGAGTGTTGCGGCATGAATGGCTTTGATTTTATCGGGGTCCTTGAGTTTCATTTCCGCTGCAAATATAATAGAATATTTATTCCATAATGAAAAAATCTAATTTCTATTTCATCGGCCATTAGTGCATCAAAAAAACTACAATGTGTAGCGATAATTCTTAAGCGCTCTTCAACCGTAAAAGATATCAACAGAAAAAAAACAAACCTCTCCGTGTCTCTGTGCTAACTACCGCCGCGATGTCGCACGCGTGTTCGATGACGAGAGCGATGTCCGAGGGTAGAAGTAGCACAGAGGCACAGAGGTGGTGCTTATATGCTGAATGGTCGGTCAACTTACCTGAGTATAGAACCAATAACCGCACTTTGCAAACTATAGTGGTGTTCTTCAACCGTAAAAGATACCAACAGAAAAAAAAAACTTCTCCGTGTCTCTGTGGCTCCGTGCTAACTACCGCCGCGATGTCGCACGCGTGTTCGATGACGAGAGCGATGTCAGAGGGTAGAATAACACAGAGGCACAGAGGTGATACCTCTATGCTGCATGGTCTCCTTATGATTCTTTGAGAAGATAACCAATCACAACACTTTGCAACATAAGGTCGTGTTCTTCAACCGTAGAAGATACCTTCATAAAAAAACAAACCTCTCCGTGTCTCCGTGGCTCCGTGCTAACTACCGCTGCGATGTCGCATGTGTGTTCGATGACGAGAGGTAGGGAAATAGGAGTAAAGAAATTGACTATAAGCAACCATAAAAAAAAACTCCCGAAGTTAGACCTCGGGAGTTTTTGTTCTTGCTCTTTACATCTTCTCGATATCGCCCTCTTCGGTGTCGTGAACGCTGACGATAATTATATAATCAAACCACTCTTGAAATAACTCCCAAGAACGTTCTTCAGGCCAGGCATCTTCTGCCGTATACCAGTTGTTTAATTGATCTTCAAAAAGACCGTCATAATTTTCTTGCAGCCAAACCATGGCATCTTCTTGAAATTCCATATCCGGAATAAGATACAGATCCGTTTCTGTTCGAGGTATTTCGTTATTGGAGGCTTCCAAAGAAATAAGCCACTCATAAAACGGCGCCTTGGGAGTAACCACAATGGCAGAGCGCATCACGCTGTCGAAGTAATAAGGGATTTGTTCCATCAGTATTATTTTTCGATGACCTTACCTAATGCAATTTGGTACTTACCATCAATTCTGAATGCACATATAGCAAACACTTCTCCTGCAAACGAATTGACACCATTTTCGTCCAAGTTAAAATCTTTACTCTCCTTTCCGTTAATTTTTGAAAGCTTCATTTCATGTCTCTCGAGAACGCCTTCATCATTGAGAATAGCATATTCCAACTGAGATCTTCGCACATCCTTATCCTTTCTCTTTGGATTGCCTGTCATTGCGCCGCCCTCTAACTCAAAAGCACTTCCATAGTTTACCATGAATGCGTTGTTCTTCAGAGGTGCAATAGAAACGTCTGGTACGTCCCAACCATCATACACCATCATTCTCGGCAATACGTCATAACTCTTTACCTTCAACTCTCTATCAGTGTTAAAAGCAATTACACCCAACTTAACGCAATAGTATCTAGTGGTGCACTGTCCTTTGCTATTACACGTTGTCACACTCTTATTGATCATTCCAGAGCATACAACGTTGATCTTACCTTCACCAACAGCTATTTGCTCAATGGTCATTCTCTCGATGATATACTTCGCTCGTTTCTCCTCTTTTTTAGCCTTTCTATTTGACTCCTCGGCTTTCTGATTGTTTTTAAAGTGTCTGTAGAAATTCTCGTCGTATTCAAACAATTGAACCTCCGATAAATCACCGCGTTGGAAGTTTACTTTGGTGCTAAAAAATCCAGTAACGTATTGGAAATCCCCATCGTCATCAGGATTGTAATAGAAACCAGCAATGAATAGATTGCTTCCATCAGATACAAATGTGATGTCGTCGTACTTTCTTTCATCTGATTTCAATGTCATAATCTTCGAATCTCCAGAGCTCACATCCGTTAAACCAATAGTTGTAAAATATGTCCAGCGCTTTCTTCTTGGCGCACCAGGATTCTCTTCTTTGGAAGGAGTAATGGTGCAAAGAATGTTGTTGTCGCTCAATCTATATGAACGCTGGATGTACTCTGTTCTATTCTTCTTATCAATATTAAATGGCAACTCAATCTTGCCTACATCAGCCAATTTAAGATCTGAATTATATACCTTATACTCCGCGAGAATGTTGTTGTCATTGAATTTTTCATTGACCAGAACAAAATTTGTATTCGGATTATTCTTGTTACGTACAAGTAGTGTCTTCGTAACCTTGCCTTTGTCCACTTCTATCTCGTGAATTTTTGTGATGGTTCCGACTACTACTAAGTCTGTCGTGAGTTCGAGCGCAAAAATTCTTTCAATTGACTTCGATTCTTGGGAAAAGAAAACGAGAATTTTATCAGGTGTGATGTGAAAGAAGTCAAGCGCAAGCTTTGAAAACTCTTTGCTATCAAGAACACTTCCTTTAGCGCCCTTGATTATCAATTCTTTTTTCATTTTTAAAGAAGATTTGTCATAAGCGACAATCTTCTGACCTTTTTTTCCTGACTTAAGAGTGAACACTGTATTATCGTTTGCTCCAAGAATACTTTCAGTCAGGCCGAGTTTCTTTTCGACTAGGACAGGATCTGACCACTGAAAATTCAAATCTTGTGCAAACACCGTTGCTACCAAGAAACATAATGGGATTAAGATTGCTTTTTTCATATTCATTTTTAATTTATTTTTTTAAGAATTTTACCAGCCGAAACCGACTGTATAGGTAAATAAAACAGAGATTAGCGTTTGTTCTTTTTTGCTTCCATCATACGTAGCGATATCTGAAGTTGTAAACATTCCGATGCTAGATGAATACTTAACCACGGGAACATCAATCATCCTAAAACCTACGCCGTAGGATAATCCATAAATAAATCTGCTATTAGATGATCTGCGTGACTGCGCGCGATAAGAAATAAATAAGGTTTGATGCCCAAACTCCACATCCGAATCAATTTGTGAAAAGTCATACCCACTGCTATTAGAATTGCTTAACTCCAACCTTTCCTTTTGACGTCTATATCGTAACTCAATACCTCTACCATCCAAATCCCCAGGTTCATCAAAGAGAATACGGCACCCGAGTTGAAACCAAGGTGAAGAACTTATCCTGCTACTGTTATTATACAATTCGTACATCGATAGTTCATTTTCTGTTGAAATGGATGAACTGAATTCTGATCCATAAAAGCGGTGAACGAAGTCATAAGAAAATGGAATTCCTACGGAAACAAAACCAACAACGCTTGGAACGAATATCTCCCTTTGGTACTCGAAGGATAGCTGTCCACGGGTTAGGCTCATTACTTCGAAAGAAAGACCGCTATGTACTGTTCCCACTTTGCTTTTGATCTGATCACTCAACTGTTCCTTGCCCGAACTCATTGGAGTATATTTCTTGTCCAATTCATCTAGTTCAGATTGGGCAACCAGAACGTTAAAACAGAATAGAAGTGCTGTAGATAGAACGAGCTTATTCATCAGTAAACTTTAATTAAAACGACGTAGTCTGTTATTTTTTTCAATTGTTCCTCAAGACTTAATCCTGCTAAGGAGTTATTCTCTGGAACAGAAAGAGAAGCACTTTCAAGAAGCAATTGTAGATAGCTAGTTTTAACAGCATAGCTAACGTTGTCGGCATTGGTGATTTTAGCTGAAACCACACCGACAAGTTCACCTTTCGAGTTGAACACTGGACCGCCACTATTTCCAGGCTGAACACCGAGATTAGTTTGAAAACTATTGATTGCGTTATTAAAGCCACTTTTTGAACTCACCTTACCATCCGTAAATTTCGGCTCATTGCCCAAACCAGATAGATATAATGGAAAGCCCAGCGTGTAGATGGAAGCACCTAGATCCAAAGTTCCTGACTTCATGGCGAAGGGGATTTCTGCTATTGAAAAACTTGAATCAACGATGCGCAAAATCGCAAGATCGTTTGCTGGGTCTGAAGCTACAAGAGAGAGCTTATAGTCTTTATGAACATCCCCAACCAAAAGCTCTGCAAAGATGGTGGAGGCATCTTCCACAACATGATAGTTGGTAACGATATGACCTTTGGTAGAAATCATAAAACCAGAACCGCTGGACTTTACATCCTTCGGAGTTTCAAAAGCCGCGCCTCTGCCCGACTTTAAAACCAACTCATCAAATGATACCTCAGTAGACTTACCAGTGATTAAAAATCCTATGCCCTTTCCCGTTAACTCCACCTTGCGCATTTTAAATTGAATCACATCATTCAGATAAAAAATGAAGAAATCCCTATCCGAGCGGATTGTCATTTGAACATTTGTATTGTTTACCAAATCCGCACTGTAATTCATAACCGCCATGGTCTGATGACGACCGCTTTCGAAATAACCTACACTGTAGTATTTATGTCCTGTAGTAAAATATAAATAGTTGTCCCAATCTTTGAATCCGATAATTAAGCCAGACTGCGCTTCTCTTTCGGAGCCAGATTTTCTAATTTTTGTTGAGATTTCAAAGTCTTGAAAATTCGCCTCTACATCTAAAAACCTACTTGTGCCTTTTGGGGACAAGCTTGTTATGGAGAGAACTCCATCCTTAAGTTCCGACTTAGAAAGTTTACTTTCAAAAAGATCCCAGTTATTTCGATTATCGTCAAAGGCATCAGAAAAGATGGTACTTTGTTGACCAATCAACGGTGAGCTTAACAATAAACCAATGAAAACTAGTATGAAGACAGCGACAGCTTTTCTTGAGAAGGTCATTAAATAAAAGGTTGTGGCTGCAAAAATAGTTAAATCAATTCAATTCAAGAACCTCAAGAGTTGTAAAGTTTGGGTTAAATGTGTTCTCTAAGTGAGTATTAAAAAAACAAACCCCACATAATCAAAATTATATGGGGTAAGAAAGAACGGGATAACTATTTATAAATCAAAAGACATTTGTTCTCTTTTAAATCAATTTGATGCGATCCATTAGTTGGTCCTTAAATGTGCGCGAGATGGGCACGTCCTTGGTCGGCATCTTTACGTTAAAGTTCGCCATATCAATGTCTTCAATCATATCCATATTGATAACAAAGTTGCGGTTCACTTGAATGAATTTCTCTCTAGGAAGTTTGTCTATCAAATCTTTCAGAGATATTTTACAGTTGATCATTCGTTGCCCAATACTAAGTGCACTGTACTTTCCATCAACTTCGACAAATTCAATGTCCTTAATATAAAGTTTCTTTAATCTATTGCCTACTCGAGTATACAAACACTCCTCGACGGGTGCCTTATCTGTGATAAAACCAGATATGCTTTTGCTATGTTCGATTGCCAAAGCGACAGAACGCTTGAAACTGACCTTTTCGATTGGTTTGCTTATGAAGGCAAGAGGAGTAGCTAATTTTGCTTCATTGAAGAACTCTTCATTACTATAAGCCGTGAGAAACAGCACTGGAGCTTTTCGAATTTCATGCATCTTTTTAGCCAACTCAATTCCATTCGTTGTTCCGTTGATGCTAATATCACAGATCACCACATGTGGATTTTTTACGGTAAATAATACCAAAGCATCCACGGCATTGTCTGCAAACCCAACGATTTCATGGCCCATTTCCGAAATGATTACTTCAAGATTGGCTCTTACCACCATGTCGTCCTCTACAATCAAGATTTTAGCACTCATAAGCAAAGTAGTTTAGAATCAAAAAATGTTTAAACAAATAAACTTGGTCGATATAGCAGAAACAAGAACGCTCATACCTAATTTTTTCGCTTTATACCCTTCATTATGTCAAAAGTCGTGTTTTTCATACCCACTGATTTTTTTGGCACGGGGTATTTTATGCGATAATGGTAAAAAAAAGGGTATGATTGACATTTCTGAGGGAATAAAACGAGCGACCTTATATTCTTGACAATCAGCCATTTGGTCTTGATTTGCAAATTCATGATTTTGAATTTCAGGATATTAAAAAAATAATCTTTTCCTTAAACAATAAAATAAACATATCTTCATTTGTACCCGAATTCATGCGTTTTGTGCACCTAAGTACCTGTTACTCAATGAATGCTTAATATCACAACGAACTAAAATATTTTGTACTTTTGCAGAAGTTATAAAAACGTCGACCATGTCCAATTACGAATTAGAAGAAGTGCTACTTGAAAATGTAGCGACCGTTGACACCAAGAAAATCGTACTTTTTAATGATGATGTCAATACATTCGATTTCGTGATTCAATCACTTATAGAAGTCTGCGGTCATGAGCCCATGCAGGCAGAGCAATGCACTCTTCTGGTGCATTACAAAGGCAAGTGTGACGTAAAAGAAGGAGAATACAACAAATTAGAACCAATCTGTACTGCTCTTCTCGATAGAGGACTAACGGCAGAAATCCAGTAATTTTTTATGCGAAAAATCACCATTACTATGGCAGTACTGCTCGGTATTGCTTACATCGTTTCATGTACACGTGTTCCAATTACTGGCCGTAGACAAATGAATCTCGTTCCCGAATCGGAAATGATAGCTATGAGTCTTACAGCTTATTCCGATTTTTTGAGTCAAAGTTATGTATTGCCGACGAGCGATAATCGCACTCAGATGGTTCAACGCATTGGCAACAATATTAAGAGTGCTTGCGAACAATTCTTAAGAGAGAATGGACAAGAAAAGCGCGTTGAGGGATTTCAATGGGAGTTTAACGTAGTGGATGATCCAACTGTAAATGCTTGGTGTATGCCAGGAGGAAAAGTAGTTGTTTATACAGGAATTTTGCCCGTTACTCAAGATGAAAATAGCTTGGCCGTTGTGATGGGACATGAAGTAGCTCATGCTATTGCCCGCCACGGAAATGAACGTATGAGCCAAGGTCTTGTGCTCAATGCGGCTGGCGCAACACTTGGTGTATTGATGAGTGAAAAACCCGAACTCGCACGTGATATCTTTTTACAATCTTATGGTATCGGCAGCACATTGGGTATGTTGGCATACAGCCGAAATCACGAGATTGAAGCCGATAAGTTGGGTTTAATTTTCATGGCAATGGCTGGATACGACCCACAAGCGAGTATTGGTTTTTGGGAAAGAATGTCCGCTGCTAACGGTGGTGCTGCTCCCCCTGAAATTATGAGTACTCACCCCAGTGATGAAACGCGGATTCAAACGCTAAAAGAATTCATGCCAGAGGCTTTGAAATATTACAAGCCGAGATAAACTCCTTTCGTTCATCTCTGTGTTGAAAAGTCTGAGTTTTGAATTTTTGTAATGGTTGAATTTCTTTTTTCAAAAACTAATTTTGAAACAGAATTTTAAACCGCCCACAACATGATGATGCAAGATAGACTTAAGATGATTGAAACGATGTTGGAAACAAATCCTAAGGATAGTTTTCTTCACTACGCTGCGGCCCTTGAGCATCACAAGAATGGCGATATTCTTCAAGCTATAAAAATTTTGAAGAGTATTATAAAAAACGACCCTAACTATCTCGCGAGTTATTATCAACTAGGAAAACTCCTCGAGGAAAAAGGGAAAGATCAGGAAGCAATCGAAATTTATCTCGCTGGTAAAGAAGTCGCAAAACGTCAAAGCGACATGAAAACTCTTGGCGAACTGAGCGAAGCCCTCATGTTGCTCGATGTCTACGAAGACTAAAAAGAATATCATTTTTTATTGCAGCTCTATCTCTTGGGGTGGATTAGAAATGAACACCGTGCGCTACGCAGCATGGATGAGAGATTGTGGTTATAACGTGAAACTACTTTGTGTCGCAAGCTCCCCTATTCATCTAAAATCAAAAGACTTTCAAATCGATGTTACCCTCGTAACACGAAACCGAAAATACTTTGATCTCGTTAATGCGTTCAAGATTGCGAAAATCATAGATGACTTGAATGCTGATGTTGTATGGTTTCGCGACACGCGCGATATGTCACTTCTGAGCTGGGTGAAAAAAATTGCTTCTCGAAAATTCAAGCTACTCTATTTTCAAGCCATGCAACTGGGTGTAGAGAAAAAAGACTTTTTCCATACCGCACGCTTCGCTGCTATTGACTTTTGGATTTCAACGCTCGACTTTTTAAAGCATCAAGTTTTAGAAAAAACAAAAGTCCGTGAACAGAGTATCCATGTTATTCCGATTGGAGTTGATCAAACATTATTAGAAAAAAATTTAGTAGAAAAGAAAGAAGCCAAACGTCAATTAGGATTAGATATAAATAAAACAACTATAGCTATCATCGGTCGCATCGATCCTTTGAAAGGCCAACATATTCTGATCAACGCTGCCCAACTTCTACATCGCGATGATTTCGAAATTTTGATTGTCGGTGAGTCCACACGCAATGAAAGCAATCGCTATGAAGTAGAGCTAAAGCAAAAGATTCGATCGCTGGGCATGCAAGGCACCATCTTCTTCAAACCTTATAGCGACAACGTAGCGCTCTATTATAGCGCCACCGATATATTCGTGATGGCATCAAAAGGAGAAACATTTGGAACAGTGACTATAGAGGCTATGAGTTTCGGAATTCCTGTAATCGGTACCAATAGTAGCGGAACACCAGAGTTGTTGGACTATGGAAAATCTGGACTTCTTTTTGAACCTGATAATGCAGAAGAACTGAGTCAAAAGTTGCGACTACTTCTTGATGAGTCCTCATTGCGCGAAGAAATCGGTGCAAAAGGAAAGCGTCGATTCTTGTCATGCTATTCCAAGCAAGCAAGCATCGACGCCTTCATAAATCTTATAGAAAAAAACTAGTCGTTGCAGAAGCTACCAAAAATTTCAAGTAGCATCAATAAATCATTCACACCAATCAATCCATTTCCGTCAATATCTCCGGGACAATCGGAGGCTGTAGCAAATTGACAAGTACCATTATCGAGCGAAGCTTGAGGATCGAAATTAGTGGCGTTAGCATAAGTACAACCTGGAATTCCCCCCATGATTACCCAAGGAATTTGATTTGAGCTTCTGGTACATTCACCGTTGCTAGCATTCACAGAGTACAATCCAGCAACAGCGGGCGAAAGCGTTTGTGATGTTTGTCCCGGAATAATTTGATTGTTGTTGTACCACCAATATTGAGATGCTGAAGTAGACTCCAATTGCCCTTCCGGGTTAAGAGAAATTATAGGCTCAAATGTTCCGCAACTATCTTTAATCTTCGCGATGGTTCCACCTTGGCGTACAATATAAATTTCGCCAGCACTGTCCTCTTGAATTGAAGTAATCGCTCCACCTCCTGGGCCATAATTCGTGGAAGTCCATCCATTGGCAGCACTCCCTGCGATACCATAGATATCTCCATCACAATAATCGGTGAAGAAATAAATCCCGTTCATTGCAGGATATTTTGACCCTCGATAAACCACTCCTCCGGTGATAGAACAAAAATTAGTTGGAGCGCTGTGAGAATAGACTTGTACAGGTGCGAGCATTGTGGATTGAGCAGCACACCCAGCGGTATTGTATGCTGCGTTGCCTTCATAACAGCGCCAACCGTAATTCTCGCCTCCAGTAGAACTTGCTGGCGACATGTTTACTTCTTCCCAAGCATTTTGTCCTACATCGGCAAGCCACAAATCACCTGTTTGACGGTCGAACGAAAACTTCCAAGGATTGCGAAGACCATAAGACCAAATTGCAGCTTGGGTGTTGGGCACACCAACAAATGGATTGGTGGGTGGAATAGAGAATGGGCTTCCATTGTCCACATCAATACGCAGCATCTTGCCAAGAAGGTCGTTTAGATTTTGAGCTCGGTTGCCTGGGTCACCTCCGCTGCCGCCATCTCCCATACCAATATAAAGATAGCCATCAGGACCAAAAGCGAGATGACCGCCATTGTGATTTCCAAAAGGTTGAGCAATGGTCATAATGGTTGTGGCGCTGGCCACGTTTGCCACGTTTGGATCACTACTTACCTGATATCTAGCGATAATTGTGGTGCCTGATGTATTGGTATAATTGATATAAAAAAATCCATTCGAAGCGTAGTTGGGATGAAATGCCATGCCCAATAATCCTTGCTCACTCCCTGTGCTAATCATTCCAGTGATATCCAGAAATTTTCCAATATATGCGCCTGTGGTATCTATGATTTCGATGTCGCCTTGATTTTTCTCTAAAACAAAAAGTCGATGATCACCGCAATGATAAAGACCTACTGGCCCGGACAAACCCGTGTAGAATTCTTCTATTTCAATTTGAACCGGGGTTACATTTTGTGAAAAGCCCTTCCAAACGATGATGGTAAAAAGAAGGAACAGAGAAATTTTGCGCATGTGGTTTAGATTTTAATCAAATATAATGAAACCGCGAATTCACATTTGCTTTAAGTTTGAAGCGTGAGGAAATTGGCATTCATATTCTTTTTAATCATATGTGCTGCGGGAACACTGGCTCAAGATGAACCCGTGGCCGATAGCCTTCCCACATCTTCATTGAATTGGAATATTCAGCCGCAGTTTGGCTTCATCATTCCACATCGATCGGAGATGTTACATCTCATTCAAGGACATTCTAGGGGCATTAATCTTCAATTATTGAGAGAGACAACAGGAAAAAAAGCGTGGGAGCGCAATTTTCAATGCCCCGAAGTAGGACTTGACGTTTATTTCAATTATACTGGTAATGCTGACCAGTTGGGAAATCAGTTTGCACTCTCCTATCTGGCGAGGCTTCCATTGCGAAAAAATTCAGTTGTTTCAGGAAAAGAAAAATATTTTCAGCACACTCTAGGGCTTGGAATCGGGATGGGATATAATACGAAGACTTGGGATTTGGAAACCAATACGCAGGCACAGGTAATTGGCTCCCACTTGAATGCTGCATTGACCATTGAATATCTAGCTCAAATCTTCTCTCTAAAAAAAATAGCATTGAAGGGAGGCTTGCGCCTGACGCACTTCTCCAACGGCGCATTCACCCTGCCCAATTTGGGAACGAATAATATTTCTCTCGTACTAACTCTTTCGCAAAAATCCCAAACACCAATTAAAAAAATATTCCTAAGAGATAAAATTGAAAAGTCGAATTCGTTTATGATAGCTCTAACAGGAGGACTTAAAGAAATCCCACCGCCCTATGGAAAGAAATACGGAAGTATCACGATGAGCGCTGTTGGTCAAAGAAGGCTCAGCTATAAATCCTCTCTTTTTTTGGGCAGCGAAGTGATGTTTAATAGTGCGGTTAAAACGCTTCGCAATAGAGTATCCGAAACACCTTCTGGTTGGGAAAAAAATGCTCAGCTCAGCTTAGTCATAGGATATGGATTGAATTTCGACCGACTTCAATTGCGCATTCTGCAAGGTTTCTATATCGTGAATTCGTGGCAAGCAGATGGCCTGTATTATCAGCGTGTAAGTCTTTGTTACAAAATCACAGATCACCTTCAGGCGTTGATTGGTTTAAAAACTCATTTTGCAAAAGCTGATCACTCAGAAATCGGTATTGGCTATATTATCCATGGTAAATAAGCTTTTGTACATAGCATTATTAGTATTGTTTGCCTCGTGCGATAAGGAAGGCGCGCCTGACTGTTTCAAAAAGGCAGGAGATGTGACCGAAGAGAAACGAGTGTTATCTGCATTTGATAAATTGGAGATTAGCGATTATCTATACATTGAATTGATACAAAGCGACGACCATTATGTAGAAATTATTGGACCGAAAAACTTATTGGATAAAATAGAAACAGAAGTGGAAGAAGGCGTCTTGTATATAAGTAATGGCAATACCTGCAATTTTGTTCGCTCTTTCAAAAACGATATTCGAGTAAAAGTTTATTCACCCAATATTCGAGATATCCAAAATAGAGGAACGGGAGATATTACTACACCTGATACGTTATTTTATCCTTATTTGAAAATAGAAAATCGTCATGCTGCGGGCACAGTAAGCATCAAGTTCGTTGGTGATAGTATTGCGGCTTTTACTCAAACAGGTGTTGCGGATGTTTTATTGAGTGGTGAAGTATTTAAAGCTGAATTATTCAATCAAGGCGTGGGCAAAATAGATGCTTTGGGCTTGCGTGCGCAGCAGACGTACATCAATAACTCCTCGATTAATGACATTCGTGCTTACTGTTCGGGGTACTTATTTGCCATTAACTACTTTTCTGGAAACATTTATGTGACGGGCGATCCAGACGACCAAGACATCGTTAGAGAAGGTACAGGGCAAATAATCGTGGAATAACTCGAATCAAAAATACTTTTTCAATTCTTGTAGTATTTCTTCCGGACAGCGCACCGGGCGGCCAGAAGAGGCATCCACAAAGACGAGCGTTGTTGTCGCAGTGTTTAGTAACTGTTCTCCTCGATACGTTTGATATTCGAATTGAATACGTGCAGTTGGCAGCGCGATGATGTGTGTATTGATTATGAGTTCATCATCATAGTGCGCTGGTAAAATATATTTGATTGAATAATCTGCTACGGGAAGAAGAATTCCCCTATCTTCGAGTGATTTGTAACTTACCCCTAGTTGGCGCAAAGCTTCTACGCGCGCCACCTCGAAGTAGGTAGCATAGTTTCCGTAATAGACATAACCCATGCGGTCTGTTTCGGCATAGCGCACTCGTATAGATATTTGTGAAGAATACATAGTGCAATATAGAATGAAATGTTAGTACACATTACAACACAACTTATCACAACTACAAAATGAGTTGTTTAAAAAAGGACATAAAAACTTATACAAAAATTTCTGCTTTTTTGTTTTCAAAGCTTAATGTGGTGAAAAGTAGGCGATTAATAAAACCGAGTTGAAGCGCTCAAATAAGACCTGTCAGAAATGCTGATAAGTCAAGGGTTTCGGAAAAATTGTTAGAATGTCAAACTTTCTAAAAAGTCAAGAGGTAAAACTTTTTTTTTTTCACTTTTTTCATCATTCTTTTGTCACGCTTTAGACGACTTCTATTATTTTAGCCGTTCTAAACCTACGAATTCTACATTTACCGAATTAACCATACTTAATAAGAATGAATAAGGACCATAATCAGGTTTGGCAAAATTGCCTCGACGTAATTAAGGACAATGTAAGTCCACAAGGATTTAAGACCTGGTTTGAGCC
>JBKCOM010000122.1:0-3004 GCA_046309775.1 Flavobacteriales bacterium | reverse complement strand
AAGTTTGCCGATAAGATTCGGTAAAGAGAATGCCGATGCGGTAATGAAGCAATACATGCGAGAGATTCTGCGTGATGATGATATATGGAACTGGTTGTGGGGTAATAATACCAACCATCTTAAGATGAATGATCTTGCTTATTATATAGGATATGAATTTTGCGAGCGTTATATGGCTACAGTATCCGACAAGAGGGCGGGCATCAAACGTTTGATAGAATTCGATTACACTGATCAAGTAACATTTGCAAACTTTATTGATAGTACACGTTTTCTGCCAAATACTATTGCGGAGATTGATTCGATGTACGAGGCACAGCGACCATTTGTAGCAGGTGTCTTAGAATTTAAAAATGGGAGCACAGACGTTGACCCTTCTGTAGGCACCATCACATTGGAGTTTAGCGAACCAATGAGCACTTGTTGTCGCGGATTTGATCTGGTGGAAGATTCGACTATAGTTGATATAAAAATTGCAGAATTCGTTGGATGGTCTGAGGACATGAGACGTTACACATTGAAGTTTTCGGAATTAAAATCTAACACTACTTATGGTATAGTAATCACTTCATTTGCGAAGCAAGACGGAGGTAATCGGATTGCGCCCTATCGGTTGACGTTTAGGACGAAGGAGGAGTATGGAGTAGGAGTAGGGAGTAGGAGTAGGAGTAGGGGTAGGGAGTAGGAGTAGGGAGTAGGAGTAGGGAGTAGGAGTAGGAGTAGGAGTAGGGGATAGGAAAATAGGGGATAGGGAATAGGAGAACAGGAGTAGGAGTAGGGGATAGGAAAATAGGGGAACTTTGCTCCTTTGGAGTCTTGGCGGAAAAAAAAGTCAACGTATAAGATCGAACGAATCGGCGTTTAAAAAATAATTTGAATTATATTGGATCCAAATTCTTATTGCAAATGGATGTTTTTTCGCTGAAAACAATTTTGACATTTCTCAAGATGGTATTTTTTCTACTAAGTGCTTTTGTCAATTATGGACACGAATGCACCATTCTCTTCAACATCAAAAATGCTTCATCGGAAGAGATTGTTTTTTCTTATTACTCTATGCCTGATGCAAAGTCTGTGTTTGAAGAGCCATTTTGGCAATCGCTTCGATTATATGATGGGAGCGCAAAGTGGACTTGCGATGTGAGTCAACCCGTATTCGTGAAATTTTATTATATCTCGGCCTCAAAGGACCACAGTTTGGATTATACATTTTATCTATCTGCGGGCGACGAGTTGATTTTTAGTGCAGATGAAAAGGATTTTGCCAAATCGGTGGTAGTGCATGGAAAAGGTAGCGAAAATAATCAGCCTTTAATTCAGCGCTTGCACGAATCTTCATTTTTATTCGAAATATTGGAGTTGCATCGATCGGATACGTTACCTTTTCTTGCCATAAAAGATATTGAAATCAGAAAGCGCCTCAATCAAGATATCTTGGATCAGTATATTTCCGATTTCAGTCCCTCTAATGATTTTATAAAAAAAGAGAAATTATACCTGGATTACTTTACTCAGAATGTGTATAATTCTTTTAAGGGGAGTCACCAGTTCAATATATATGATCCTTATTTAAGAAATGAAGACAAGTGGGAGGGAATCATGGATTCACTGATAAGTGTAAAATTGATTAACAATGACGAAGCTCTGGGTGTTTTTGGGTACATACATTTTCTATCGGAATTTGTAATTAGAACAAAAGAGAGGCTATGGAGAGATAAAGAATTATATGAGAAATACATATTTTTAAATACTAGTATAGCCGAAAAATCAGAGATAGAGAAGAAATTCCAAGAAGACAGAGAAAATCTATTGAGAGAAAAAATTATCAATGTGCATTTCACGGGAGATTGCGCAGAATACTTATACGCGGTGTTGTTCAGAGATTCATTTACAGATAAACAGGATAACATTTTAGAAATGTATAATCGGTTTAAGAAGCTATATCCAAATAGCGCTTACATCCCATTCATTCAACCCTTGGCAGAAAGTATCGAAAAGAGAAGGATGAATAAGTTGAGTGATGAAATGAAATTTTTGGAGAGTGACAAAGCTATAAATACGTACAAAGAACTGGTAGGACTATTTCAAGGTAAAACGGTCTTGTTGGATATGTGGGGAACATGGTGTGGGCCTTGCAGATCAGAGATCATATTAAATTCTGATTCAATAAAAACATACTTTCAGGGTAAGCCGTTAGATTATTTATATATCGCTAACTACGATACAGGTAGAGAGGCCAAATGGAAGGAACTAGTGGCGTATTATAATCTCACTGGTACACATATATTGGCAAATAAAGAATTAACTCAGGATGTTATGAGCACGACAGGAGCGCAGGGGTTTCCGACGTACGTCATTATTAAAAAGGACGGCTCTTTTGAGTTGTCTGAAGCTGGTTACCCCATGAATCGTGAAATTTTATTTAGACAGATTGATCGAATTTTACAGGAGTGAAGGAGAACAAGATTGAAAGATTGAGAGAGTGAAAGAATGAAAGATTGGGAGAATGAAAGATTGAGAGATTGGAAGATTGAGAGATTGGAAGATTGAGAGAATGAAAGATTGGGAGATGGGAAGATTGGGAGAATGAAAACATGGGAGTGTGGAGCTGGCCGAGGCTTTCTATTGCGGAACAAGAACCGTCCCTAGTAGAGACGGCATTTATGCCGTCTTTGGGTACGAGGAAAAGGCAAACATTTATATATTCGTAAGCAAAGATAAATGGTTATGGTGAAGACACTTTGGAGTTGCGTGTTGCTTGCTTTGATATGGTCATTGCAAGGTTGCGTTAATGATGGAGTGTCCGTCAATCGAGCTTTTTACTATTGGAAAAGTAATGATTGGCAAATAGCTTCTGCAGAATTGGGGACGCTCGACAGTCTTGATGTTAAAAAAGTTTATGTAAAATTCTTTGAAGTAGATCGAGATCCTGAGTTAGGTTGTCATCCGATTTCAAAAACAGAACTCTCCATTGGATACACATTTGAGCGAAGAAACATTTCAA
>JBKCOM010000121.1:0-3843 GCA_046309775.1 Flavobacteriales bacterium | reverse complement strand
CGAGAGAGTTTGGATATTTCAATGCGACGTCAAAGACTACAGTCAAGTGAAAGCAGCCACAGACGAAGCATTGGCTCAGATGGGAAGTATAGATGTGCTCATCAACAATGCTGGTATTGGCATTTTCGATCCGGTGCCAATGGGAAAAATTGAAGACTGGCATGAAATGTTTGATGTGAATGTAAAAGGACTATTGAATCAATTGCACGCAGCCTTGCCTCATTTGATAGAAAATAAAGGTCATATCATCAATCTAGGTAGTGTCGCTAGCCACCATGTGTTTGCCAACTCAGGCGTCTATTGCGCTACCAAACATGCTGTATTTGCTATCAGTGAAAGCTTGAGAATAGAGATGCCCGATAAGGTGCGTGTTACAACTATCAGCCCCGGCAGTGTAAATACTCCCTTCATTGATGGCACCAAGAATGAGGCTTTATTGAAAGATTATAAGCCTTATTTTCAAGCAGGCATGAGTCCAGAATTGATTGCAGATACGATTCGCTACGCCGTTGAAACGCCGGATTCTGCAGTTATTAGCGAGATTATGGTCCGACCCAATAGAGCGATCAAATAAGAAAATGAAACCTTCATAAGGGTGTTCCGTTAAAAGGGAACATACCACCTAACTATGAAAAAGAAATTTACTCCACCGTATAAGAAGTGCAAAGTGCGCATCAACGTCAAAAAATTCGAGAACATCGAAGTAATTTCCTATATCTGGGGAATCAAGGACTTTAATCACTGTTTGAATTAGAACTCTTTTAGAACGAGAACAAGAACGAGAACAAGAACGAGAACAAGAACAAGCACAGGAATAACCTGAAAGATATTTTTAAAAAAAAGTCCTGATATCATTAGGACTTTTTTCATTTTTTTTAAAATTCTAAATTCAGAATTTGTATTCTCCCATTTCAGTTATCATTCTCATTCTCATTCTCATTCTCATTCTCGTTCTCGTTCTCGTTCCTGTTCTCGTTCTCGTTCCTGTTCTCGTTCTCGTTCTCGTTCAGTCTCCCCGCCATCGCCTTCCCAAACTCCACCATATCTATCTCCGGAAGGAGGTTTTTTTCTTTGAAGTAAGCGATGATATTTTCTGTGGGCATATTACCGGTGAGTTCGTCTTTGGCCATGGGACAACCTCCCAATCCGTGGAGGGCGCCGTCGAAGCGTTTGCATCCGGCTTTGTACGCAGCATCTACCTTTTCAAACCAGGTCGACGGAGTCGTATGAAGATGCGCGCCAAACTCTACATTCGGGAGCGCGGGTATCAATTCTGCAAACAATTCTGTGATGATCGATGGAGTAGCTGCGCCAATGGTGTCGCTTAAGGCCAAAATATTTACGCCAAGTTCTGTGTGCAGGCGATAACTCCAATCCTTTGCAATATCAGGAGAGTAGAGGTCTCCATAAGGATTGCCGAACCCCATCGAAATATATATCACCAATTCTTTTTTATTGCGGATGCATAATTCTTGAATTTCGGCCACACGTTCGAGACTTTGTTCGATAGTGCTATTGGTATTACGCATTTGAAAGGTCTCTGAAATAGAGAATGGAAAACCGAGATAGCGGATTTCTTCATACGCACTTGCATCTTCTGCGCCGCGCACATTGGCTATAATTGCAAGGAGCTTACTCTTTGTGTTGGATAAATCAAGTCCTGCCAATACCTCGCGGGTATCGCGCATTTGAGGAATGGCTTTTTCGCTCACAAAACTTCCAAAATCGATGGTGTCAAAACCAACTTTAAGGAGCTGGTTGATGTGGTCGATTTTTGTTTGTGTCGGCACGAATGTCTTCATGCCTTGCATAGCGTCGCGCGGACATTCTACAACCTTGATTCTTTCGAGATTCATGATTCAAAGGTATTATTATTCCCGATTTTTCAAAGGCCTTAAATCAGGTGGTTCTATTTTTTTATGAATAACAAGATTTGCCTTTCCATTCAGCATTTCTAGCCGTACTTGGTTTATTCTATTTAGGGTAAAATAATTTTCCATTTGAAGAAGAATCTTCTTGGCATCGAGACTATCGATGCCTTGTGAACATACCACAATGGTTTCATTTCTTTCGGTGATGCACAACACATCTTTTTTCTTCCACTTATATAATTCAACTCGACTTTGATAACTTGAAGACATGCCTTTTATCTCTTGAGATATTGTAAAAAAGCAAATAAGTCCTATTATCGGTACTTTCAGTTGATATTGACGGTATTGAAAGAGGTAGTAGCTAAGTATAATACATAGAAAAAGTAGCGTAGCTTCAAAGGCATTGATGGAGATACGGGTAATCAGAGCTGACGGCCATGTCGCGATTTCATGAATAATGGCATTCATCATTCGTATAATAGTATCTGTAATATTCATGGCGAGATAGGCTGCGGGGCTCCACCAATGCAATGAGAAGAATGCGAGCCCGGTGTACAATGCTGCGCTGGATAGCGGCACAGCGATGATATTGGCGATGAGAAAATAGGTCGGAAACTGATGAAAGTAGTAAAGGCAAATAGGTAATGTGGCGATCTGCGCGGCAATGGAAACTGCACACAGCTCCCATAGCTGTTGCAGTGCTTTGATCCTAAAGCGAAACATTTTTTTAATGGGTGTTTGCAGGGTCATAATACCAATGACGGCGAGATATGATAGCTGAAATCCTAGGCTTTGTACCATCGAAGGATCGTATATCAGCAAAAAGATGGCAGATGCCATAAGGGTATTCAATGATTCATGTGGTTGGTCAAATTGTTCGGCAATAATGACCAGCGTGAGCATTACAGCGGCGCGTGAAACGCTAGGGGAGAAGCCGGTAATAGCTGCATACATCCAAAGAATAATTGCGGGTATTAAAAATCTTAATGCTGCTGTTCTTCGACCGCGCATTCTACTAGTAAGTGGGCGGGTGAGCGTATAGATCAATCCTACGTGCATCCCAGATACCGCAAGAATATGCACCACGCCAGTTTTGCTATACTCAGCTATTTGTTCGCGATCCATGTCATCCGTCTTGCCCCACACAAGCGCCTCAACGATTCCTCGGGTTTCTTTTGAAAGGTTGTAAGTATCCAACTTGTGAATCAGCGCTTCGCGCAGATAAATCAAATCTCCTTTTAATGTAGTTTCTCTTTCTTTTTTCCAATATTTCCAGTCGTCCATTTTAGGTCGTAGAATTTTATATATCCCTTTTTGTTTAAGGTATTCAGAATAATCAAAGGCCTCTGGAAATACTGGTGGATCCGGTGTTTGAAGCTTGCTGTGTACCAACAGTAATTGATCAGTCATTAGTTTTCGGGCCAAAGAATCGCGAAAGAATTGAATCATAACGGTGCCGTTGCCTGGGGTGAGTATTCCTGTGCTATCACCAGCATAAAGGATCTCGGCAGTTGCGGCTACATAATGCTCTTTGACCTTCGGAAAATCAATGATTTTGATAATGTAGAGTTCGTTTTGTTTTTCTGTTTTCTCATAATGCAAGGGATGCAGTTGGGGTGCGGTAACAGATGCAATCCAAAAGCCACAACTAACCATAAAGACCACTACAAAGATGCCCACGCGATGCCTCAGATGAGGATTGCTGTTGTTGCGAATGAGGAGGAATACAACAATACAAGTTATCATGGAAAATGACGAGATCACGGGCAAGGCTCCCAGCAGAAAAGCCATAATAACCCCTGTCATAAAAGGCAAACCAATGCGTAGGAAGGGCGCTCGCAACCATGTTCTCGTCATATGCTTTCACTCTTATCAATCAACTCGCGGTGTGCGAATTATTTGACAAATGAAGAGCGATTCAATTGACGATAAAAATGTTTCTTATGCAGAAAAAATGCTTTGATTATGCTTT
>JBKCOM010000120.1:0-2204 GCA_046309775.1 Flavobacteriales bacterium | reverse complement strand
ATACCAAAGAACTTGAGCAAGCTCTCAACGAGATGATGAATTTCTTTGGTGTCGTCCAACCAACCCAAGCGTTTCATATTGTTGATTGGGAATTGATGGACCCATGCTGCTTGCCTTTCAAGAGATTCTTTTACTTCAATTTCATAAAGTGCTAAGCGATATGTTTTTTCTCTATTTATCCAAAATGATGCGGGTATTCCAAGAACGTTTTCAAGCTGATGCGCCGTCATCATGCTGATGGGTTCTCGTCCTTTAATAATGTCATTTATTTTTTCTTTTGGTCTGCCCATTCTATCAGCAAGCTCCGCTTGAGTCATACCGATGAACTCCAGATGCTCCTGAATCGTGTCGCCTGGAGGTGAAATCAATGATCGTTCTATTTCAATTGATGGTTTCATGTTGCTTGTATTCAATGGTAATACAAAACTAATTAACGAAAAAGGTTAACAAAAATATTAATAAAAACTCAAACCTCGAACTTCCAATCTCTGAACGCCGTGCGTTTCACGAATTCGCGAACTTCAGACGCCATAAATGGCGTCTCTACTGGTGTTCCCCCTATTCCAAATTCTGAATTCCAATTTCCAATTTCCCGTTCTCCTTCTTTCCCTTGTTCCTTGTTCCTTATTCTTTGTTCTTTCCCCCCTGCTCACCGAAAAATACGCTCAGTTCACCGATTAAACTATTTCTCCCGAATTGCCAATTCTACGTTTGTATCAAATTCATCGTCTATGCAAGCAATCGTTGAAATGAATGGGATCGTCCATGAATTCCGAAAGGGAGAAAAGGTATTATCCAACCTAAATCTTAGCGTTCCTAAAGGAAGCATCTATGGTTTCCTAGGGCCAAACGGTGCGGGGAAAACAACCACACTCCGAATTCTCCTTGGTCTGCTCAAACATCAAACGGGTTCGGTGCGTGTCTTCAATGAAGATATTTCTTCGCACCGTTCGAGCATTCTCGCACGCACAGGTTCGCTCATCGAGAGTCCTTCCATCTATGCACACCTTACTGCTTCCGAAAACTTGAACGTGTGGCGCGCCATTTATCAAGCGCCGCAACATCGGATCAATGAAGTGCTCGAATTGGTGGGATTGAGCGACACTGGCAAAAAGAAGGCTGGACAGTTCAGTTTAGGAATGAAACAGCGATTGTCCATCGCTGTGGCTTTGTTGCATAATCCCGAATTTCTCGTTCTCGATGAACCCACCAATGGTCTCGATCCAGAGGGTATCCTCGAGATGCGCGATTTGCTCCGCAAACTCAATCGTGAGCGACAAACATCCATCATCATTTCAAGTCACTTGCTTTCTGAAATAGAACGCATCGCATCGCATATTGGAATCATTCACAATGGGAGTATGAAGTTTGAAGGAAGTTTGGATGAACTAAAAGCGATGTCAGCGGCTTCTGCACTTTTGCATATTCGAGCCAAGGACATGGAACGTGTGGGACGTGTACTCGATGAACATTCTATTAGCTATATGTTTCGTGATGGGAATCTTTCACTGCTCGCTGTTCCCGAAGATGAGATAGCGTCAATCAATCGCATGCTGGTGGAGGCCAACTGTGATGTACATCATCTTTCTCTTGAAAAAAATGATTTAGAAGGCATATTTATAAACTTAATACAACATGAAAAGTAGTTTCTTAATCCGCAGTATTCAAAGTGAATGGCTGAAAGCAAAGAGAAGTTCTTCTTCTTGGTTCGTATGGGTAGGCGCGCTATTCGTGCCATTTATTATCACACTCATTCAAACGTTCTATCCCAACCGATTTGGTGTATCTGTGTTGAATCCTTTTTGGGTGCGCCTATTCGAACGCACATGGGAAATGACTGCTATTCTATTGTTACCAATGGGTATCGTGATCGCTTGTTCCTTAATTTGTCAGATTGAATTTCGTAACAACACCTGGAAACAGGTATATGCAACTCCGCAACATGTATCGACTGTGTTCTTTGCAAAATACTTCGTGGTGCTTTTGATGTTTTTTAAATGGCTCATCATTTTCACAGTGGCGTTTTTAGTTTCTGCTTATTTACCTTCCTTGTTAAATGGTCGCATGATATTTACAGATGAAGCCATTCCCGTGAAATACATTTTGGAGAATGCTATTTCGTTTTATATCTCAGCACTACCAATCATTGCTTTGCAGTATCTATTGAGTATGCGTTTTCGCAATTTTATAGTACCGATTGGTGT
>JBKCOM010000119.1:0-11022 GCA_046309775.1 Flavobacteriales bacterium | reverse complement strand
CCATTTCAGTAGGTATTTATCTATTTATTCTTCTTCGTCATCTTCGAGGGGTTCATTATCCTCGAATTGTAAATTTTTTAAAGCTGCCCATTCGTCTCTGTTGTCGCTATCGACGGTGTATTTTTTGTACGCCGCCAATACTTCTTGGTTGCATTCGGCTTCGGCAGCGTGAACGTGCTTCGCTGGCAGCGCCAGGTGGGCATATTCATAGAGATATTGCGACACGTCCACTGTGTTTTCACTAGGACCGAGCACCAATATATCTTCGTCCGTGTGCCCCGTTTCGTCTCCAAACTTTACAATCAAACGTTCATTTGATTGAATGATTTGTGAATAAGGGTCGCCACATCGATCACAGAGCAGCGTCACCGAGCCTTTTAGTTCAAAATCGAGGACCATCAAGGTACCTTGTTTTTCAAACTCCAGCTCCACCGCGATGTTGGATTCTGTAATCTCCGAATATTCGAATGCCTCAAAGAACGCTTCCGTGAGAGTGAATTCATAAGAGTGGGTTCCCACCTTGAGTCCCAAAAAGGGAATCTGATATTCCTTCAATGCCTTCACCCTACGGATTTTTTTGGGACGGCAAATATACGAAGAAAAACGAATTTACCAACAATTTTCTCCACACCCCTACTACCCCACTATCATACTCTCTCACTAGCCTACTACCCCACTCTCTCACTAGCCTACTAGCCTACTCTCTTACTAGCCTACTATATATGTATCGCCCTCTTATCCGTCGCATCAAGCGCCGCCTCGCGGAAACTCTCTGTAAATGTCGGGTGAGCGTGGCTGATACGGGCGATATCCTCAGCGCTGGCGCGGAATTCCATTGCCACCACCGCCTCGGCGATCATATCGGCGCATCGTGGGCCTATCATATGAACGCCCAAAATCTCATCCGTTTCTTTATGAGCCAAAACTTTGATCAACCCATCGGTATCCATGCTCGCACGGGCGCGACCGCTTGCCTTGAATGGGAATGAACCTACTTTATAAGGAGTGCCATCTGCCTTGAGCTGTTCTTCTGTATAACCCACAGAAGCTACTTCTGGCCATGTATATACCACACCCGGAATCAAATTATAATTGATGTGCGGCTTTTGACCCGCGATGACTTCCGCAACGAATGTTCCTTCCTCCTCAGCTTTGTGGGCGAGCATAGCTCCTTTCACCACATCGCCGATGGCATAAATCCCGGCAACATTGGTTTGAAGGTGGTTATCTACCTCTACTCTTCCGCGCTCGTCCATCTTCACACCCGCCTTGTCTAGACCAAGGTTGTCGGTATAAGGGCGGCGTCCCACGGCTACGAGCACATAGTCACCCTCGAGTACCAATTCTTCACCTTTAGCATTATCGGCCTTCACAGTGACTGTTTTGCCTTTTGCTGTTACCTCTTTGACTTTGTGCGAGAGGTAAAAATCAAAGCCTATTTTCTTCAAAGACTTCTGCAATTCCTTACCCATGGTGCGATCCATCGTAGGAATGATGCTATCCATATATTCTACCACTGAAATTTGCGAGCCCAGACGACCATAAACTGAACCCAATTCAAGTCCAATCACACCACCACCGATGATGATCATGTGTTTTGGAATCTCGTCGAGTTTCAAAGCCTCGGTGCTCGTAATCACGCGCTTTTTGTCAACATTGATAAAAGGCAACGACGCGGGCTTAGAGCCGGTAGCGATGATGACATTTTTGGCACCTATCTGTTCCACCGAACCATCGTCCTTTGTGAAGGCAACAGTGCGTGCATCCACGAAAGAGCCGTGGCCGTGATAAACATCAATTTTATTTTTTTTCATTAAAAAATCAATACCCTTCGTGGTTTGATCAACCACACCCTGCTTGCGAGCGATCATTTGAGGAAGGTTCACCTTTGGAGCCGACTTGAGGTCGATGCCATGTTCAGCGAAAGTGTGAACAGCTTGATGATAGTGCTCAGAGCTATCCAAAAGTGCTTTTGAAGGAATACATCCAACGTTGAGACAGGTGCCGCCGAGCGTGTTGTAACGTTCAATGATTGCAGTTTTCAAACCCAACTGCGCCGCGCGAATGGCTCCAACGTACCCACCAGGTCCAGAGCCGATTACTACTACATCATATTGATTCATGCCGCAAAGATAGAACACAAATAAAAGCACTTCATTTCTTAATGAGTATCTTTGAAAGAAAAAACATGAGGTTAATCATCACAGCTTTACTGCTCGGTCTGTCATTCTTTGCAAGTGCTCAAGACTACGGTGCACTCATTAAGCAAGCTGATGATTTATATAGTGAAAAAAATTATGCTGAATCTGTAAAGCTTTTTAACAAAGCATTTTCTATTGAAAAAAGAGATCCCCAACACCTATACAATGCCGCCTGTTCGGCAGCTTTAAGTGGACAAAAAAATTTGGCGTTCGAATGGTTGAATTTGGCTGCGGATAATGGTTGGTACAATTTGAATCATCTCCAAAGTGATAGCGATCTAACGTCATTGCGCGAGTCTTCTGAATGGAGTGAGCTCATTTCGAAAATCCAAATTGAAGTTGATAGAATAGAGGCGAAGATTGACAAGACACTTCGGGATGAATTACTAAATGTATTTGATGAAGACCAAAGCATTAGACGAGAATACTTGGCCGCTAGAGATCAATATGGACAGGACAGCCCAAAGGTCGATAGCTTGGCAAAGATTATGATCGAAAAAGACAGTTTAAATCTTCAGTCTATCACTCGTATCCTCGATACTCGCGGATGGGTTGGCCCAGAGCTCGTGGGTGGACAGGCAAATCAAGCAATTTTCTTGGTCATTCAGCATGCTGACCTAGCAACACAGCAAAAGTATTTGCCGATGATGCGAGAGGCAGTACAGTTTAATAATGCAAGTAGAAGTTCATTGGCACTACTAGAAGATCGCATCGCATTAGGAGAGGGGAAAAAACAAATTTATGGAAGCCAGATCGGCTTTGATGAGACCACCGGTCTCAGTTATGTCTTACCACTAATCGATCCCCTATCAGTGGATGAGCGCAGAGCGGGCATGGATCTAGGCCCTCTAGCAGAATATGCCAAACGATTCGGAATTGTGTGGAATGCTGAAGAGTACATCAAACAATTGCCTGAAATCGAGAAAAAATCAAAAGAGTAATCAACCCAACTCCACCATTGGATCCCAAAAGTGTTTTTGAAAATCAATGATGCAATCGTTTTCGACTCGAATACCCTCCTGTTCGAGTAAGAATTGCATTTTTTCAGGAGGAGAAAAGTGAATCTTTCCCGTGAGCATTCCCTGTCGATTCACCACTCTATGCGCCGGAACAGAAGGCTCTGCAGTAAATGAGGCATTCATTGCCCAGCCGACCATCCGCGCACTCATTCCTGTGCCCAAGTATTTTGCAATGGCGCCATAACTTGTCACACGCCCTTCTGGTATCAAACGCGCCACATCATGCACATCCTCAAAAAAATTCCCCGCTCTTTTCATTGTGAGCAAATATGATTATATTCGTATAAAATTAAAAAACAATGAATTCAAAAACTTATTACTCGCTTTTTATCGTTTCAATCTTTCTTCCACTTTTGTTAATGGCGGCCGTTGCATTTAGAGTATCGACACTCACATCAGCCCCCATGTTGATGGTAGCACTCGCCTTTTTTGGAATTTGGATTTTGGCCATCATAGATGCCGCAAAGACAAAAAAAATCAATCCAATCTGGATTTTGGGTCTTGCCTTTTTCGCCACGATTATTATGCCGATATATTTTTATAAAAAGTATAAGAATAGCTTGATGGCTGCTGCTTAATCCATATTAGAATTTATGAAAGCATTTTCTCTCTTTCTGACCTTCATTGTAATTACACCTGCTCTGCTTGCTCAGTACTATGAACTTCCAGAAGAAGAGGAAACACCGCTACTGAGTGTCTCAGAATTGAATGTGTCCTTTGGCAATTGGTCGATAAATCCTTCGACAGAGGGAATTAATGATTTTCAAAAATTAGCTCCAAGAAGTGAACTATTAAAAATGAATATTGACGGATATGAATTTCAACCTTTCGGTTTTTTCATATCCAATACCTCGCTCAACTTAAATGTTGGTTTTAATATTCGAAGCAACTGGAAGGAAAAATATGGGCAGCGATTGAGAATTGGCCTCTCATCCGCGCAGGCAGAGCTGTTGGCCGGCTCTTATTCTAGAAGCGATAGTTTTCCTTACGACACCTTAGTTTCGTCTTCTACGGGTGCCGTTCAAATTTTAGACTCGATCAATTACCAATACCTGACGCTGTCCCACTCTTCACGCAGTCTCCTTCTGGACGCATCCTATTTAATCGTACTCAATCCTAATAAGCGGTGGTCGTTCTACACTGGCTTGGGATTAGGACTAGGTTGGACAGTAAATGCTGAAACGAACATTCAATACTCTTCACGCTGGACAACCGAAGAAGATGATTATTTCCGTCCAGTGGCTGGAGCTTCTGGCGAATTCGATGAACAAAAGACTGAATACTTCAGAAACAAAAAGTCTTTTGTAATGACCACTTCCCTTCCTCTCGGAATAGATTTCAGAATCGGAAAAAAAAGACAATTTTGGATGCCCATCCATCTCTTCTATGAAATGCAACCAACATTGAGGTTGAACAATATACCTGAGATTGGAATGATATCTCATCTTCCCGTAGTACAAAACTTCGGATTAAGGGTCACAATTTAAGGTTAAGAGTATTTCTACTTAGAAAATCAAATGAAAAGAACAGTACATTTGATTCTGCTCTTGATTCATGTTATACTTCAGACAAGATACCGGACTCGAATTAGAAGAACAACTTCGAAAAACGAATGAGATTCTCGAACTATCGGGTCAAATGGCCTTGATAGGCACGTGGGAGCTTGATCTGATTCATCAACAGTTATTTTGGTCATCTGTCACAAAGAAAATTCATGAAGTTGAAGAAGACTTCATTCCAGATTTAAGCACCGCTATCAACTTTTACAAAGAAGGCGAATCGCGCGCTACAATTGAGAGAGCCGTAAACCACACCATTACCACCGGCGAGCCCTATGATGTCGAATTGATCATTATCACTCCCTCTGGCAAGGAAAAATATGTACGCGGAATCGGTAAGGCAGAATTCAAAATGGGTCGAGCCGTGCGATTGTATGGCACCTTCCAAGACATTACCGAACAAAAACTTTCACAACAGAAAATCGCCAATCTCTACGATCAATACCTACTCGCTGTAGAGGGTAGCAACGACGGAATATGGGATTGGAATATCAAAACAAACGAAGCATTTCTCTCCAGACGCTGGAAATCAATGCTCGGATATAATGACGAAGATCTCAGGAATGAATTCAATTCCTTCTCCTCTCTCATTTTCGAAGAAGACAGAGACAAGGTCTATCAAATTCTGCAAGATTATCTGAATAAAAAAACAAATGTATACGAGGTAGAACTTCGTATGAAACATAAGAATGGATCGTTGCGTTGGGTTCTTGCTCGTGGAGTTGCATTGTGGGATGAAAATGGGAATGCCTACAGAATGGCCGGATCTCACACCGATATCCACGATAAAAAAGTCAAGGAGGAAGAACTAAAACTTCTGCTTGAGTTATCACAAAAACAAAATGACCGTCTGCAAAATTTTGCCCGAATCGTTTCGCATAATCTTCGCTCTCATTCAGGAAATCTACAAACCCTGCTCGACTTTTTAGAAAGTGATTTCCCGCATGCCATGCATTCTGAAACAGGAGTGATGCTGAAAACAGCCTCCTCGAGACTTCAAGAAACCATCCAGCATCTCACCGAAATAGCTGTAATCAACCTCAATGAAACAGCAGAAATAAATAGTGTCAACTTAAAAAAATCAATACAACGAGCGCTTGAAAACCTTCAAGGAATTATTGCATTGAATAATATAGAAATCGTCAATGAAGTAACCGGTGACGAATATGTTAGCGGAATCAATGCCTATATCGACAGTATGATTTTAAATGTTATTTCAAACGCAATTAAATATCGCTCCACTGAAAGAAGAGGCATCGTCAAAATTCGGATTCAAACGGTACGTCTTTTCAAAACGCTTATCATTGAAGACAACGGCGTAGGTATAGACCTTGAAAGACATAAGGATAAAATTTTCGGTCTCTACAAAACTTTCCACGAACACCCCGATGCACGTGGCATTGGACTATTTATGACTAAAAATCAAATAGAAACAATGGGAGGAAGCATTGAGGTAAAAAGTAAGCTAGGCGAAGGCTCTACTTTTCTTCTGAACTTTCGATATCAGCCTCAGTAATTCTCTTGTAAAGTTCGCTCTCCTTCATACTAGGAAGTATCACCATCGAAAAATGATAAATTGGCGAATAGAAAATCGAACGTTCTTTTTGTTCTTGCGGAATCAATCCGGTTTTTTGATCAAAAGAATGAAAGACGATAAAAAGTACAGATAAAGTCAAGACTGTTTTTGACAACGAAAAAAATGCCCCACCAATTTGATTCCAAGTCTCAACTCCACCTGCTTTGAGAGTTTTCGTCAGTAATTTTCCAAGAAGATAAATACCAATAATCACGAGCACCATCACCGATACAAACGAGATGACAGGCATGTAAGGGGTCTTTGTATCCATCTTATCGCGCATAAACGCGGTAAACCAATCGCTGAGATGAATGCCAGCATAGATTCCTACAAAAATGGCAAGCATGGAAAACAACTCCATCACAAAGCCATTCTTCCACCCGCGCCAAATAGCTAATAAAAGAATGATAACAATAATGATATCAATATAACTCACCATGATAGCGAAACTACACGCTATCAAGATTGAATAACTTTCAATGAAAAAAGAATGTTAACACACAATGGTGAATCTTAGAGAGGTTTCACAGGCACTCTCAAATCAATGGTGAAATTATCTCCCACTGAAAACCCAAAGAAATTACCCGCTATTCCATATTCGTTTCGATCTACGATGAACTTTCCTTCAAACAGTCCATTATTACCGTCCTTTTTAAATGTGAATGGAATTGCGACATCCTTGGTGGTTCCGTGCAAAGTGAGTTTTCCCTTTACCAAATAGCCTACGCCTACCTTTTCGAAAGAGGAAGAAACGAATCGAATATCTGGGTACTTTTCTACATCAAACCAGCTATCGCCCCGCGCGTGTTTGTCTTTTGTATCATTTCCTGTTTTGATCGTATTCGACTTCACAATGACGTCGAACTTGGACTTTCCCAAATCCTTTTCATCGAATGCAATAGTCCCAGAAAGCCCTTGGAACGTGCCTTCCGCGTTCTTTCCGGAAAATTTAATCGAATAATCACTGCTAATTCCCCAGTTAAATTGGAGCAGGCTAAAAGAAAAAAAGGCCATCGATGAGATGGCCAAGAGCATATACTTCATCGAGAATAGATTTATTCTCAATAAAACCCAAACCTGAGAAATTAGTTCTCAGGCTTGATAGATGCCATTAAATATTCTCTGTTCATGCGAGCAATATTCTCCAAACTGATATTCTTTGGACATTGCACTTCGCATGCACCGATATTCGAGCAGTTTCCGAATCCTTCTTCGTCCATTTTCTTCACCATGTTGAGCACACGCTCCTTGCGCTCTACCTGACCCTGAGGAAGAAGGGCATATTGTGACACTTTCGCTGAAACGAAGAGCATCGCCGAACCATTTGGACATGTCGCAACACATGCTCCACACCCGATACAAGTAGCAGCGTCAAACGACTTATCTGCATCCTCTTTCGGAACGGGAATCGCGTTAGCATCCAAGGTACGACCGCTGGTGTTTACAGAAATAAAACCACCTGCTTGTTGGATGCGATCGAAGGCGCTTCTGTCCACCATCAAATCCTTAATTACAGGGAAGCCAGCGCTTCTCCATGGTTCGATATAAATGGTATCTCCATCTTTAAACGAACGCATGTGCAACTGACAAGTGGTCACGCCACGGTTTGGACCGTGAGCCTCACCATTGATGAACATGCTGCACATTCCGCAAATACCTTCACGACAATCGTGGTCGAATGTCACCGGATCATCTCCTTTCTCGATGAGCTGGTAGTTCAACACATCCATCATCTCGAGGAATGACATGTCTTCAGAAATATCCGAAACTTTGTACTCCACAATTTTACCTTCATCCTTGGCACTCTTCTGACGCCAAACTTTCAATGTGAGATTCATTGCCATGTCTTTATTATTTATAAGAACGTGCAGAAACTTTTATGTTTTCGTACACCAAATCTTCTTTAGTTAATTTTGGATTGCTTGGATCGCCCGTGAATTCCCACGCAGCTACATACATGTAGTTGTCGTCATCACGAAGTGCTTCTCCTTCTTCTGTTTGATATTCTTCACGGAAGTGTCCGCCACAACTTTCTTTTCTATCAAGAGCGTCAAGACACATAAGCTCGCCAAGCTCTATGAAATCAGCCACACGTGCAGCTTTTTCCAACTCTGGATTCATGCCCACCATCGAACCTGGCACACGTACATTTTTGTAGAAATCTTCGCGCAGCTTCTTTACTTCCTCAATCGCAAATTTCAATCCTTCCTCATTGCGCGCCATTCCGCAGTAGTTCCAAATGAGCTTACCAAGTTTTTTGTGGAAATAATCAACTGGTTTTGTTCCGCCATTATTGAAGAACGATTCCAATTGCTTTCTCACATTTGATTCTGCTTCCGCAAACTCAGGAGTATCCGTTGAAATACGGCCCGTCTTGATTTCGTCTGCCAAATAATTACCAACTGTATATGGCAATACGAAATATCCATCAGCAAGACCTTGCATCAATGCTGACGCACCGAGACGATTAGCTCCGTGGTCAGAGAAGTTTGCCTCTCCGCAAGCGTAGCAACCTGGAATGGTAGTCATCAATTCATAGTCGACCCAAAGACCTCCCATCGTATAGTGAACGGCTGGATAAATCATCATTGGCGTCTCGTAAGGATTCTCCGCTACGATTTGCTCGTACATCTGGAAAAGGTTTCCATACTTTGACTCAACGATTTTCTTACCAAGCTTTACTATTTCTTCGTGACTTGCATTGTGCAATCCTTTCACATTCGCCTCAGCTTTTCCGTAGCGAACAATCGCATCACTGAAATCGAGATATACAGCTTCACCTGTTGCGTTCACTCCAAAACCAGCGTCGCAACGCTCTTTCGCAGCGCGTGATGCAATGTCGCGTGGCACGAGGTTACCAAAAGCTGGATATCTTCTTTCTAAATAATAATCTCTTCTTTCTTCTGGAAGATCAGTAGGACGAAGCTTTTTGGAACGAATTGCTTCTGCATCTTCCTTGTATTTTGGAACCCAGATACGTCCGTCATTTCTCAAAGACTCAGACATCAAAGTCAATTTAGACTGGTGATCACCTGAAACAGGAATACATGTTGGGTGAATCTGAGTAAAGCATGGGTTTGCAAACAAAGCGCCTCTGCGGTGTGCGCGCCACGCAGCGGTTACGTTAGAGCCCATCGCATTGGTTGAAAGGAAAAATACGTTGCCATATCCACCAGTACACAACACCACCGCATGAGCTGCGTGACGTTCCAACTCACCTGTCACCAAGTTGCGCGCGATGATTCCGCGTGCCTTACCGTTGACAACCACCAAGTCGAGCATCTCGTGGCGATTCAACAATTGAATATTTCCCTTACCAATTTGGCGAGACATTGCTGAATATGCTCCCAACAAAAGCTGTTGGCCTGTCTGTCCTTTCGCGTAGAAGGTGCGTGATACTTGCGTACCACCAAAAGAACGATTGTCGAGCAACCCACCGTAATCACGTGCAAAAGGAACACCTTGCGCCACGCATTGGTCGATGATATTAGCGCTCACCTCAGCCAAACGGTGCACGTTGGCCTCTCTTGAGCGGTAGTCACCACCTTTAATTGTATCGTAGAATAGACGGTAAGTGCTATCACCGTCGTTCATATAGTTCTTTGCAGCATTAATACCACCCTGGGCTGCGATCGAGTGAGCGCGGCGCGGGCTATCCTGAAAACAAAGTGCCTTCACCTTATATCCCATCTCCGCGAGCGAAGCAGCAGCAGAGGCTCCTGCAAGCCCCGTCCCAACGACGATCACCTCAATATTTCTCTTGTTAGCTGGATTCACCAAGCGAACAGAGTTCTTGTACTTCGTCCACTTTTGATCTATTGGACCCTCTGGAATTCTTGCGTTCAACTGCATGATTATAATATTTTAATCTGTTGAATGATGACGACAATTATTGAATCAACTTAAAGAAGAATGCGATAGGCATCGCGGCAAAAATCGCTGGGATGATGATTGAAAATGCATCACCCACCATCGCAATCGTGTTCTTATACTTTGCTTGATTGAATCCAAGCGATTGGAATGCACTCTTAAATCCGTGCAACAAGTGCCAGAACAAAGAAATACAACCCAATACATAAACGATAACCACCCACCCTTTACTGAAGATATACTGCATTTCTCCATAAAGGTTTTCGAGTTTCTTTCCATCGACAAACATTACCTCTGGTTCAATAGTAACGCCGGTCACACGTGATCTGTACCAAAAGTGATACATGTGGAGAATGAGAAACAAAAGAATAAGTGTTCCAAGAAGTGCCATGCTACGGCTATACCATTTGCTGCTTGCAGAAGCCTTTTCGTAAGCATACTTAACCGGGCGGGCAGATTTATTTTGAAAATAGAGCATCAAGCCGTCGATAATGTGCAGAAGCAAGCCCGCGAAGAGACCAATCTCCATGGTTCGGATGATGACATTGGTGCCCATAAAATGTGCCCACTCATTAAAAAGTGCACCGCCATCGTTAGCAAAAATGGTGGCGTTGATCGCACAATGCACTACCAGGAAGGAAATCAAAAAAATTCCTGTCAGAGACATCCAGAACTTTTTGGTGATTGAAGACTTAAATAATCCCGTTGCCATATAGATAAGTATATTTTTTCGAGGCGAAAATAAGTGGCAAACCCTTACACTCCACTATTCCTTCTCATTTAGATTACTTCAAAAT
>JBKCOM010000118.1:0-25652 GCA_046309775.1 Flavobacteriales bacterium | reverse complement strand
TTTTAGCAAACTCTGTTTTCGTTATATTGTTTTCCTTCAAATATATTTCTACTTGTTCAAATAAACTAGCTTGAATTTGTACCAACCAGAATTCTTGGCTTTTTAGAAGTTCTTCTCTTGTAATCATGGGGTATAGCTTTTAAAGAATTGTTTTTTTGTTAATGCAAATTTAGTCATAATAGTTTAGCTTGAACTAAACATTAGTGTTATTTTGTTTCAAAAGTAGCATGCTGAAAGAGATTGGCTTGTCTATTTCGAATAATTCGAATAAATAATGGACTAGGGGAGTAGGAGTAGGGGGTAGGAGTAGGAATAGGGAATAGGGAAATAGGGAATAGGAATAGGGAATGTTTTCAATTTGAGGACAACCCCTCAACGCAGGTCGCGAAGAGTTCTTGTAAATTTGTAGTTCAAATAAAAAATGATGAGTCGAAAACTAGTACTGTATATCGCGATGAGTGTGGATGGGTATATTGCCAAGCACGATGATGATTTGAGCTTTCTTTCTATGGTAGAAAAAGAAGGGGAGGATTATGGTTATGGTGAGTTTATAAATTCTGTGGATGCTGTCATTGTCGGAAGGAAAACGTATGACAAGGTCTTGTCGATGGGTTATGATTTTCCACATGCAGATAAAGACGCCTATATCATCACGCGAACGCCAAGACCTGCTATCGGAGCGGTGAAATTTTACACGGGAGATTTAAAAGAACTCGTCCATCAATTGAAATCTCAAGATGGTAAAAATATCTTTTGCGACGGCGGTGCCGAAATTACCAACGAACTTTTACGCGAAAACTTAATTGATGAACTCATCATCTCCATCATCCCAATTTTATTAGGCGATGGCATCAGACTATTCAAAGACGGCCGCCCCGAAAATACACTAGAACTCGTTTCTGTAAAGTCATTTGAAAAGGGCTTGGTGCAGATGTGCTATCGCAAGCTTGGATTCTGAATTCGGAATTCACAATTCACAATTCGGAATTCGCAAAATCTAATTCATAAATCCAAATTCCAATCTCCAAATTCCAAATTCCAATTTCCAATTTCCAATTTCCAATCTCCAAATTCCAAATTCCAATTTCCAAATTCCAAACTCCAACTTCCAACTTCCAATTTCCAATCTCCAATTTCCAATTTCCAACTTCCAAATTCTCGTTCTTGTTCCCGTTCTCTTTAGCCTCTCATTTCTGAAGGTGTTTTACCTGTTCGCTTTTTAAAGAAGCGACTGAAGTATGCCATATCCTCAAAACCTAAACTAAGAGCTATTTCCGTGACACTCATTTTACGATCTGCTAGCATTACATGTGCATTTGTGATAATAGAGTCGGTCTTTAACTCGAGAGGGGTTTTACCATAAACATTTTTTACTTCACGGTTAAGAGATCGTGCTGTGGTATTCAGAATTTCTGCATAATACGCAATACTCAATTTAATATTCGGCTGTAGACTTATCATCTGTCTATATCGTTGTGCGACCTGACTAATGGGCAATTCGGATTGATGTGTGCCATTTTTTCGAATAATCGAATCCAATTCAAATAACAAGGTCGTGATATAGCTTTTCAAAAGGCTGTTGTCACTTTCGTCAATATACAAGCGCTCAATCTTTTCAAGCAGAAATTTGATTTCTTTAAAATGAAGAGGTGTAATCTGATTGTATGCTATATCAAGAGGTTGAAATAAGGTTATATGAAGGAGCTCTTTCGAACAAGCTAAGACAAATGCTTGATCAAAGTATAAATGATAACCTCGAATATTACTTGAAATTAAATCATCACTTACGATTTGTCCAGGTTTAGTCAATGAAAAGGAACTATCTTTAAGTTCAAAATGCATTAAGTCGACTGTTCTTCGAGTAGAACCTTTTTCGATAAACAAAATTTCATAAAAATCTACACGATGCGGAGGAATGGGAAATTGAATGAGGTCACGCGCTAGATTCGTCCGTTGTATAGCGAAGAAATTTTTGTCTGATGGATTATTCAAGTCTCGCATTGCACGTTGATTGACCTCATCAGAAACCGCTGTGTTTAAATATTTCGTAGTGAAATCTTTTAAATTATTTGTACGAATGGTATTCAACAGCTTTAATTTAAAGATAGAGATATTTCTACCATAGTACTATCATAAAATGAAAACCCCATGAAATGTTCATGGGGTTTGAAAATTATTCACTTCATACTTTCTGCGGCCTTTATGAATTCCTTGGTTTGAGCTGGTAGTCCAGCAGCGTGTTTCTTTCCAACGGTCAATCCCCAGAGCCAACTCATAGGGCCTAATATTTCAATATCAACATTAATGATTGTTGTCTTTTCATCAATACGTTGAAGTGTATGAAGTGTCTTCATCGCAGCTCCTGGCATTTTGCACAAATCGGCGTATTGATAAGGAGGAATGAAAGTTTCTATTTCAAACTTTAGGGTAGGTCCACCTTTCGGTTTCAGGGTGAATCGTGTTCCTTTTTTTGGGGATTCATTGATTACTAGCTTATCAATGTTCTTGTCAATGTTCACCCAGCCTTGAACGTTTGCAAGCACTTGCCACAAGGATTCTAAAGGAACTTGTGTTTCTTGTTCAAAATGATGTTTCCACATAGTTAGTTCTTTTTGTTGGCAAACATATTTTTAAAAGAACTATCCCTTATAGGACTTTTGCGTCAAAGAGTTGGAGTTTCTGAATTCCAAATTCCAACTTCCAATCTCCAATTTCCAACTTCCAAATTCCAATCTCCCGCCCCTCACTCCACTACCAGTCGCGAACTCTTGCTGCCGGCATTCAAAATGTAGACTCCAGTGGGGAAGTCCTGTACATCGATGACGATGGCATCACTGGGTGCTTGACGGGTGAGCACTAGCGTGCCAGCGGTGTTGTACATGTTCAACATTTCACCGCGCTTCAGGCCTTCAATTCTGAGTAATTCATTGGTAGGATTGGGGAAGAGTTTGAGTGTAGCGATTTCTCTTTCTTCTGTTGAAACGCAGTTGTCTATATAAATCGGAAATTCATAGGTGCTGCCAAATGTTGTGGTCAACAATAATTTGGCACCTTCGTCCACCCAATTACCAGTGAGGTTGATTGTATATGTACCCGGACCTGTAATCTGTGGTCCTGCTGCATTTGCGCTTGGATCAGAGCCTGATGCCGAAACTGTCAGAGGAAAATACAAATCAGCGTTGATGGTTATGTCAAAACTACCCCCATCACAAAAAGTGGCTACTTCTGGTATGTCCACGAGACGGGGCTGTATGATAAAGAAGCCGTCGTACATGGATGTCGCGAGATTTATTCCACTTGGTAAATATGGATAATTACTCCAAGTGCCACTAAACAAAGGCAAGTCATTCGTTGGGAATAAATCGAAATATCCGATTTCTTTTAGTTCCGTATTAAATGTTCTGCTCGCATCAAGCACGCGCACACCAGAACGGTAATTGCTTTCAAATACAAATTGATCTACTAAATATAAATTGTGATCAATTGATGTGGTTTCGAATTCGTGAAAACCCATATAGATAGGGTTGTCCAAATCTTGAATGTCAAAAATGTGCGTGCGTGTTAGTTGCATGAGATTTTGCTCATCCAATTCATCATTTAACAAAAAGTATTTGTAGTCTTTTGTAAACCAACCTTGGTGAACATAGCCCAGATTGGGATAGCTCAACGTAGAGATATATTGGCAATCACTTTTATCGTCAACGTCTACAATAGTCAATGCGTCTGCATTGCAGGCCATCACCACTTCTTTGCCAAACCAATCTACATCAGGGCCGGGATAGGTAATTGCAAATCCGTCATGCGTGTATCCATCTTCTGCAAAGCCTCCTGCGAGTGTAGGGTTTAGAGGATCATTAATGTCAACGATGTGCAGGCCACCTGAAAATGTTTGCGTGCCCATGGCGTAAAGAAATCCACTTACTGGATCAATATTTATCGTATGTGAATTTCCAAAGCCATCATAATGGGCGGTATTTTCGAATGTCACAGGGGGATTGGTGACATTATCTAATTGCAATAAATCAAAAATTTGCAATCCGTGTCCGGGCGCTTCGCTGCCTATAAAACAGTAGTTATTGAACGCCTCTAAGTCACGCCACAAGTTGTTATTCGTATGTGTTGGGAGAATGCCGAGATAAATCGGATTGATTGGGTCACTCACGTCAACGAATGCGGTGCCATTTGAAACACCAACGAGTGCATACTCCTTTTGAGTTACAGGACTTATCCATCCCCAAACATCATTGGTGTTGGCTCCTCCACCAATATCGGCAAGGGGCATGTAGGCAGCTAAGTCCATGTGTTGACATGGATAGATATCTGCAAATCCGTCCACACAAGGCACTTGCGCTTGGGTAGTTATTGTAAAAAGTACAAAAAGGCTAGGTATAATTTTTTTCATTCTGATTTGAATTACCACTGTTCTGATTGATTTTCCACTTCATCTAGAGCTTGGAAATTGTTTTTCTCTAAGTCCTGTAGGGAGGCGATGACGCGTTCTACAAGTTGACGCTTGGTAACCCTATCACCCTTGGTGTTTTGCCCAACAATTTTGGATGTATCTCTGTCGGATGCATCAATAGTATCAACGAACTGACGGACGCGTTCTATATTGAAAGCGTTTTGTTGATTCACGACCCATTCAATGATGGCCAGTTTATCTTTTGAAATGTCCATATTCAAAAATAGTACTTACAGCTTAAATCGTAGACCAATTGCTCTTTTTTCCAATCAATCGAACAATGGAGGCTTCGCCTTTGTGATACGCACCTTCGTTGAGCACGGTATCCATTTCAGTGATTTCAAGATCGATCATGCCTTTGAAATCATCTCGAAGTTCTTGGAGCGAGAAAAGCATGTCTATATCCTTAGGTCCGCCAGATGGCTTGCCCAGTTGATTTTTATTGAAAGCTTCAATGATGATGGTGCCACCGGGCTTGAGAAGGTGAATCATCTTGCGATGATATTCGCATCGTTTGCCAGCAGGGGCATGCGCATATATAAGCGCGATGTAGTCAAATCTTTGTTCGGTATCGTAGGTTTCGAAATCTGAAATGATATAGTCTATAGAGACGTTTCTTTCAGCGGCGAGTTTCAATGCTTTCTCACGACCTTTTTCGCTGTAGTCGAAAGCATGGGTTTCAAAGCCCAATGAGGCGGCGAATACGGAGTTGCGTCCTTCTCCGTCTGCGGGGAATAATATGCTTCCTTTGGGAAGTGTAGGTAAAATTTCTTGTAAAAAATGATTGGCTTCAGTACCGTAAACGTATTCCGTTTCGCCGAAGCGTTCATCCCAAAATGTTTTCATTTGCAAAGGTTATCTGGTCACCAAAACCTTCCCTTGCTGCTCTACAAATTCTGTGAGTGAAATGGAGGCTTTGTAACGGTATAAATATATACCATCTTGGACATAATGCGTACCTCCGAGTTTATTTCCTGTCCAAACTTCATCAATATTATTGCTTCTAAATACCTCTTGCCCCCATCTATCCCAGATCACAAGCTCGAATAATCTTGTTTGGGGGCCTACGATTTTGAACACATCATTGGTTCCATCGTCATTGGGAGTGAATGCATTGGGGGCGAAAAAAATTAAATCCACGTCATTGCTGACGTTGGCATTGTCTTCTGGCACTACCTCTTGTGCACTGCATGCAAACGATAAAAGGCCGAATGCAATCAATAAATACAACTTTCTCATAAAATTAGGTCTTTCTCTCAAAATTTCCGGGTGCAAAAATAATACACCAAGTGCTCTTGTATGTCTTAATAAACCAAAGGAAATGTTAAGATACCGTTCATCACACCATATGTCCAATGAGCAGAAAAAAGCGGTACCGGCTCAAAAAGTGATATTTTTTTGTGTAACAAAACGAACCTTGTGGTGTCATACTTTTTAGAAAATTAAATCTTATGAAAAAAAGTTTATTTGCCTTTTCATTCGCTGCACTTGCAAACTTTGGTCTTTCTGCTCAGGAATTTCCTTATGCATTTTCAACCTACAACGAAACCTACACTCCTCTTGGTGAAAGCACCAATCTACTAGGAGATGAATTGTGGGATGATCCAGAAGTATTCATTCCAATTGGTTTTGATTTCACAATTTTCGGAAATACCACGAATGAATTATTGCTTCTTCCTCCCGGTTCACAGCTCGTTACTGGAATTATTAAAGGTTCGGTGACGGACGTAATGGTGCCCTATCTTGGAGATGTGATGAACGCGAGTATTACAGAACCTGTGAGCCCTATCCTTTATTCATTGGAAGGTACTCCGGGAGATTTGATTTTTAAACTCCAATGGACGAATGTAGGTTTTTATGATGAGTTTTTTTCATCAGAATCCTTTAGTAATACGACCAACTTTCAAGTGTGGATTTATCAAAATGGAAATATTGTAGAATACCGCTTTGGTGATAACACTATTAAATCTCCTGATGTCATTCACTTCTTTGGCGCTCCAATATGTTTGATTGGAAACGCCGTGGCTCTCGACGGAAGCTCATGGGGTGGTATGTGGGCAGTAACGGGCGATCCTTCCAATCCAAACCTAATAGCAGTGCCGTCTGGTCTCCAAGAATTCACAGACGAATACCTTCTCAACGGAGAACCCGCGAGCGGGACAGTGTATCGCTTTGGTGAGATTCCTTCTAACGTTACGGAAGAGCAAAAACAGGACATTGTTTTATGGCCGAATCCAGCAACAGACGCAATTAGAATTATCGCTTCAAGCAATCAACAATATTGGGTGTATGATCAGTTGGGCAAGCAAGTTTTAACAGGTAAGATGATCAATGATAATCATGACATTGATCTCTCCAACCTTCAATCAGGCACGTATATTATCCGCACGGAGAGCGGTTTAGCAAAGCAGTTTATCAAGTTGTAAGAGGTGATTACCACTATTAAACCAAACGATGGAAGGGGGCTCGAGCTTCGAGCCTCCTTTTTTCATTCTGTAAAAAAAGACATCCGCTTGGATGGTTTTGGGATTAAATATGTAAAATCTGGAGTGGAGGAGTATTGTCTTAATGGAAAGAAGTTAACGCTCAATTGTGGTGACGTCCTAATATTCAATGGTAGTTTCGAGGGTGAGGTAAGTGTTGAAACAAACGAGGAAACGGTGGGATATTGCTTGGATATCCATGCTGAGAATTCTTTAAAACCGAACGTTCATTCGGGAAATACGTTTTGTTATCTTTTTGAAAAAAATAGAATTCCAGTCCAAAAAATTTTTGCTAATAAGCTAGCTGACCTTCAAGGGGAAGGAAAAGTTCAGTCATTTATTGAAAGTGTATTGAATGCTGCTTCGCAAACCGTGGATGCGATAGAAGGCTTAAAACAAAAACAAGAACTAAAGAAATTTGCAACGCAGAAAGAGATTCTCTCGAAGTTGTTTGAAGCGAGAGAACTACTGTTGACAGCAGAAAACGTTCAAATCTCAGATATAGCTTCCGAAGTTGGGTTGAGTGATTTTCATTTTATTCGATTGTACAAATCAGCTTTTGGAATAAGTCCATACGAGGACTTTTCACAAATGCGTTGGAAACGTTGCCTACGAGAGCTCAATCACGGCATTCCTATTAATCAGCTAGCCTTGGATTTTGGTTTTGCAGATATTTATTCTTTCAGTCGCTCTTTCAAAAAGCGCTTCGGCGCCGCCCCAACGAAATTTGCAATTCTGAATTCTGAATTCTGAATTCCGAATTCCGAATTTCGAATTCCGAATTCTGAATTCCGAATTCTTTTTCGCAACATCGGTTAAATATGTTCTATCGCCTCGACCTTAGCTTTGAGAAGTTTAATTAATGACCTATGAAAAAAATAGTATTCTTTATTTTTCTCCTTTTTTCTTTTCAACTAGTAATTGCACAGAATGGTCGTAAGGCATGGCTGGGAGCACAATTGCAACCGTCGCCCTCCAAAGACAAACAGCCCGAAGGACTTCTTATAGTTCAAACAGTAGGGGGTAGTTCTGTAGAATTAAAAATGCAGTCGGGAGATATTCTCACGGGGTTGAATGGAAACAAAATCACCCAGGATGTTCAAGCTCTGCGCGGAATTCTCGGAAATATTTACGAGGATCAAGATTTGACAGCGACTGTTTATAGAGATGGAAAGTCAATCACGCTGAAGGGTAAGGCTAAGGGAAGGCCCAAGGAGACAGACGATAACGCTGAAGTTATCTATGACTACACGCCATATCGAAATGGTCAGTTGCGGACTGTTATCAACAAGCCATTCAAAACAGGTAAAATGCCGGCAATGCTTTTTGTTCCGGGCTACACTTGCAGTCCTATCGAAGGACTAGATGATTCACATCCTTATAAGCGTGTAATCGACGCCTTCGTGGATGCAGGATATGTTACACTGCGTATTGAAAAGCCCGGATTGGGCGATAGTTATGGTACACAAACATGCGAAGAGTGCGATCTTTATGGTGAAATCGAAGGCTTCGAAAAAGGACTATTAAAACTTAAATCTTTACCCTATGTTGACACGACACAAATTATCATTTTCGGGCATTCCATGGGAGGAGTGGTTGCTCCTGTTTTAGCTAGCAAACATAAAGTGCAAGGAGTCATAGTATATGGCACTACGGCCAAACAGTGGTTTGAATACCAATTGGAAATGAACCGCCTTCAAACGCTTCTAGCTAAACCGGATCCGATTGAGCTAGAAGAGTATTGTAAGCAACAAACGGCAATTGCCCATGAATTTTATGTGAAAAGAAAATCGCTCAAAGAAATAGCGGCGAATGCGGAGTATGCAGAGCTGCTCAAAACCACTTGGGAGTGGGATGGTGCGAATGGCATCTATAGCCGTAATGGCGATTACTGGCGCCAAATAGACGAACAACAATTGATAGATAAGTGGAAAAATATCAAAGCAGATGTGCTCGTGCTTTACGGTGATGCCGATTTTCAGGCATTCTCAAGGCAAGATCATGAACAGATTGCATATACGGTCAACTATTATCAGCCAGGTCGTGCTACGTTCTATGCCTTTAAAGACACCGAACACAATTTCGCGAAGCTTGGAAATATGCAAACTGCGTTTGACGTCTTCTCAAGCGGAGATTATCAACGAATTTTTGATTCATTCAATTTCGAAGTAACAAAGAAGTCTGTGGAATGGGCTCAAAGCCTTTCTGGAAAGGCGGATACAACGCCTGCGCTTCAATGGAGAAAGGCGAGTACGGAAGTCTATGGCGGCAAGCAAGATGATATTTGTTTCATCAATCGCAATGAGGGTTGGTATGTGAACGGGTATGGAAAGATTTATCACACAAAGGATGGAGGAAAGACTTGGGAAAAGCAACTAGAAAAGCAAGGTACATTTTTCCGTTGCATAGCATTCATTGATGAAAAGACAGGTTTTGCAGGAACAGTAGGAACGGATTATTTTCCAAATGTCACCGATACCATACCCATGTATCGAACCACGGATGGAGGTAAAACATGGAGTCCCGTTGACTATAAAGGACCTTATGTAAAAGGCTTGTGCGCTATCGATATTGTGAAAGAGCCCTTTATTAATCACGGAGTCACAGATTATAAATATCATATCTATGCGGTAGGTCGAGTGGGAACTCCTGCCAATATGATGGTATCACATGATGGCGGTAAGACCTTTGAATCGTGGAGTATGGAGGCGTATGGAGCAATGTTGTTTGACATCGATATGTTCGATACAAAGAATGGAATTGCTTGCAGTGCAAGCAGTGGCGATTTGCAACAGAGCAATGCACTCATCCTTAAAACGAGCGATGGTGGCAAGACATGGAAGAAAGTTTATCAAAGCACGAGACCGATGGAAACCACTTGGAAGTCTTCATTCCCTAGTGAAAAAATTGGCTATGTGACGATTCAAAGTTATAACCCCGATCCTAGTGTGAAACAACAGCGAGTGGCGAAAACAGAAGATGGCGGAGAAACGTGGAAAGAAATCAATCTTTGTGAAGACGCTACGGCGCGCGAATTTGGTGTCGGGTTTATCGATAATAACCACGGCTTTGTGGGTACGATGAATAGCGGCTATGAAACCAAAGATGGAGGAAAGACGTGGGAGAAAATTGATTTGGGAAGAGCGTGTAACAAGATCAGAATCTACAGTGATGAAAAAGGCACTTACGGGGCCTCCATCGGTGTGGATGTCTTTATATTGCAATAAAAATTAGCTTATGTTACGACAGAATTGGAAGTTTTTTGTGATTGCATTATTTGCCATCACAGCCCTGAATAGTTGCCATGTAGGACGTTTTTTTATTTACAACTTTGCAAATATTTCAGATCACACAAAATTTCCAAATAGGGCGCTCACTGCAAGTGATGCGCCCTTTCGTTTTTACGAAGCATCTGTTTCGAAAGGCCCTAAAGAAATTGAGTACAAAGGGAAGACCATGTCTTTTGAGGCTTACTTGGAAAAACAAGGTACAGTAGCTTTTCTAATTATCCGTCGCGACACTATTTTGTATGAAAAGTATTTTAGTGGCTACGAACAGAGCGACGTGGTTGCGTCATTTTCCATGGCGAAGTCTGTCACATCGATGCTCATAGGTTGTGCGATACAGGATGGATTGATTTCTTCTGTGGAAGATCCGATAACAAAATATCTTCCAATGATGAAAGACCAAAGAATGTCAAAGGTGAAAATCAAACATCTGCTTCAAATGACAAGTGGGATAGACTTCAACGAAAGTTATATCAATCCTTTTGGTCACGCAGCTAAATTTTATTACGGAAGACAATTGGAAAGGTATTGTGAAAAATTAAAATGTAAAGACGAACCAGGAACTAAGTTCAATTATGTGAGCGGGGACACCCAATTGTTGGGAATGATCCTTCAGCAAGTGTTAAAGGAAAAATCGATCACGCAATATCTTGATGAAAAGATTTGGAGCAAGCTGGGAATGGAATTTAGCGGTAGTTGGAGTACCGATAAAAAGGATGGTATTGAAAAAACATTTTGTTGCATCAATGCGCGAGCACGCGACTTTGCAAAATTAGGAAGGCTTTATTTGAAAAAAGGGGAGTGGCAAGGACAGCAATTAGTACCCCGCTCTTGGGTCGAAGTCTCCACAAAAGTTGATGAACAGGAAGGTAGTGTTTGGTTTTACCAATATCAATGGTGGATACCCAACAAGACAGGAGCTTTCATGGCTGAGGGTATTTTGGGGCAATTTGTTTATGTCGATCCTAACAAAGAAATGATCATCGTTCGCCTCGGAAAGAATGACGGCAACGCCGATTGGTGGGGAATATTCAATGCATTGGCGGGGAATTAGAATTCTAAATTCGGAATTCTGAATTCGGAATTCTGAATTCTGAATTAGATATTACGAATTGCAAATCACTCACGTCGACCTAATTAATTAATATTTTCATGAAGCCGAAATTGTTTTTATTGAAGCCAGATTTTGTGGATGCTAATCTCTCTGATGTGGACAGTTTTTTTGTCCTTATGGAGCTTTTATCGAGGGTATTCTTCATTATTATCCTCACCTGAGAGAAGAGTTGGAAATTCAATATTTAGATTTTCAAAGACCGCGTTTGGCTATCGTAGAATTTTTAGGTGAGGATTTTCAATTAGCGCCGTCTTTGGTGGTTGATTATTCGCAAATTCCCCTTTCGTTGATGTCTCGCTTTCAGACAAGCAACGGGCACTACTTCACCAATGATAACATGGTAATCGCGCAATTTTTGTCCATGAAGTATGGAATTGCACAAGTGCATCCTTGAGTTCCGAATTGTGAATTCCGAATTCCGAATTGCGAATTCCGAATTCCGAATTTAAAACCGAAGTTGGAGTCCAAGTCCGTTTTGTGTGAAGCCGATGTTGAAATCTAAGCTGTTTTGCCCTGTGGACTTTAATCCTTCGTTATAGATTCTCACGGCCTTCGTTGCATGCTTGGTATAAGCAACAGAAAAGGGAATGGAAACGATAATGACTCCGGCCCCGATTGCAGCGATAGGCCAATTGGGTTCTCCACCTGAGAGAGCAGAACCGAGAGGTATTCCAACCATGAATCCACCACTAAACTGCATCAATGAGGCGAAATTTTTATGACTTCTAGCAATCCGCATCTCTTTATAAGCCGCAGCATTTGGTTTTGTAATTTCCATGAGATCGCGCGTAGTCAATAATTGGTAATTTCTAGTATAAAAGGTACTAAAGCCCTTCACCACTGAAATAGTATCTGAATTTGTCTGAGCCGTTGAGGAGAGGTTCGAAATGACAAAGAGTAGTATCGGAATTATAATTCTCATGGGAAAGTGTTTTTAATTTTAAACAAAAATAATACATAACCGCGAGTACCCTAATTCGCAAAACCTAATTCGCAATTCGCAATTCACAATTCACAATTCACAATTCTAAATTCTAAATTCCGAATCCCCTGTACCCGTTCCCGTTCTCGTTCTCGTTCTCCTTCCCGTTCCCGTTCTCGTTCCCGTTCTCGTTCCCGTTCCCGTTCTACCCTCTGCCGATCGCAAACATCACCGGGCGCTTGTGGAGCTTCGGTGGTTTCGCCATCCATTCTTCAAGAGATTTAGTTCCTATCTGTTCGCTGTCCATCGTGAGGTCGGCTGCGATGCAGAGCAAAAGGCGGGGGGAGAGGTGGTTTACGATGTCTTCAAACAAGGCTTCATTGCGGTAGGGCGCATCCATCATCAGTTGCGTTTGATTGTTGCGCACCACTAACTGTTCGAGCTGTTGTAATTTTTTGATGCGCTCTGCCCGCTCTCTCGGCAAGTATCCGTTGAAGGCAAAGTTTTGTCCATTGAGTCCGCTGGCCATTAATGTCAGTAAAATACTGCTTGCTCCTACCAATGGTACCACAGGAGCACCGATTTGATGTGCTTTCATCACCGCCACATTACCAGGATCTGCTACACAGGGCACCCCTGCCTCACTGATCACGCCCATGTTTTCCCCGCGAATTAATGCTTCTACCATTCCAAATTCATTGTCGGTTTTGGTGTGTTCATTCAATAAAATGAAATTCACATTTTCAAAATCCTCCGTATATCCAATCGCACGTAATAATCTGCGCGCGCTGCGCAATTCTTCTACTACAAATGTTCTAATGGTCTGAACCACCGCTTTAGTGTGGCTTGTGGTAACATCTCCCGCTGGTCCTCCGAGCGTGTTTGGAATGAGATATAAGGTTCCTTTCTTCATGGTATAAATGAAAAAAGGCTTTCCGCGGAAAGCCTCTCTTTCGTTGATATTTTAATATTATAAATCGTCAAAACTCACGTCGCCACTCGATGAGTTGGCTTCAGCCTGCTCTTCGCGCTCATAGTTGCGGCGCTCTTCTGGTGCTCTGTAATTGCCGCTTTCTTGAAGTCTTTGAATGTGATCAAAAGACTCTTGTAAGCCAGCCATGAACTTCTCAAAGTCTTCCTTATAGAGGAAAATTTTGTGTTTTTCAAAACTGAAGTTACCATTGTTGTCAACGCCAGAACGCTTGCTTTCTGTAATGGTCATAAAGAGGTCGTTGCCGCGGGTGGCCTTCACATCAAAGAAATAGGTACGTTTGCCCGCTCTCACCGAGGTCGAAAATACGTCGTCCCTGTAGAAATTTCCTTCACTCATAGACAAATCTATTTTGGTTTTTTAAGGTTGTAGTATGTCAAATATAAATACTTCTGTTAAATTACAAAATAATATGAACAATTTTTTATGTCGTTCGAAGCCCCGGGCTGCATCTATATCTATCCTCATGATAGTAATCATAAAGGTTGTCTAGCAATTGCTCACATCGGTCGGTGCCAAGCTGTTCGGCCCATGCAATAAGGCCTTTAGGATAATTCACCCCTTTGGTCATCGCCAGATCGAGGTCTTCGGCACTCGCTATCCTGAGGTGAAGAGCCTCAAAAGCCTCATTGATGAGCATCACCAGTATTCGCTGGAATATCGTTTGTCGGAGGTTTGCATCAGTGGAAAATGCTGGTTTTTCGGCACCTTCGGCATAACTGTAATATCCTCTTCCTGTCTTACGCCCGAGCCAACCTGCTTCGACCATCTTCTTTTGGGTGAGGGCAGGCTTGTAACGGGGATCATAGTAAAAGGCGGTGAATACAGATTCTGTCACCGCATAATTCACGTCATTTCCAATTAAATCCATCAATTCAAATGGTCCCATACGGAATCCGCCTTCGCGCATGGCTTCGTCGATGGAGGCCATGTCGGCTATGCCTTCTTCATAGATGCGCAAGGCTTCGCCATAAAACGGGCGCGCCACACGGTTTACGATAAAACCGGGAGTGTCCTTGGCAATCACGGGCACCTTGCCCCATCTTTCCATCCATTCCTTGCATGATTCCGTAATGGCTTGGTGTGTTTGAAGGGCTGGAATAATTTCAACCAAAGGCATGAGCGGTGCTGGATTGAAGAAGTGCAATCCAATCACACGTTCGGGCCTTTTGCAACCGCCGGCGATGGCGGTGATAGAAAGGCTAGAGGTGTTGGAGGCGAGTACCGTGTTGGCATCCACCATTTCATCAAGTCCTTGAAAGAGCTTACGCTTGATTTCAGGATTCTCAATAATGGCTTCGATGATGAGGTCGCAAGTTTTGAGTGCTTCCAACTCTTCTGCAATCTGAATGCGATTGCGCACCTCAACGGCTTGATCAGCGCTCATTTTTCCTTTTTCAACCAGTTTGTCAAAGGTTGATTTGAGGGCTATCGAAGCCTTATCCAACGCTGCTTTTTGTGCATCGTACAATATCACCGTTTCGCCTGCTTGTGCAGCTACTTGTGCAATACCACTGCCCATTGCGCCGGCGCCAACTACTCCCACTTTCATGTGTCGTATATTTGATTTTGGCCACGAAGTTAGCATGATGCGCTAAGTTTTAGTTTCTTTATACCCCGATGAGGTCATCTTTTTATAAAATAATCATTGCTTTTGGCATACTCATGCCTTTCTCTTCCTTGGCGCAACGCCCTTCTGCATTCATCGAACGCGGTGATATGGCGGCGGATGCTGGTCAATGGGAGGAGGCTTATGCATTCTACTACCAAGCTTATGTGCGCGACAGTACCGAATTTGATCACCTTACGCGTATGGCAACGGCTTCACGTATGCTCAAAGAATACGATGAATCCCTACGCATGTACCGCGAGGCCTACGACAAAGACGAGGGCAAACTCTTTCCCGATGGTCTATTTTGGATTGCCATGCTCGAAAAGATGCAAGGCGATTACGAATCTGCTCAAAGGGATTTTAGAAAATATACCAAGAAAATTAATAAGGATAAAAAATCTCCACTGTACCAACGGGCGCTGAAAGAAACGGAGAGCTGTGTATGGGCTTTAAATTATAAAAAGAAACCTTTTCGAGACAGCCTCACGCATTACACCATGCAAGGAGGAGAAAAACAAAGTGAAAACTATGCATGGAGCAAAAACGACAGCGTGATTTTTTCTTTTTATAAAAACGACAAAGCAAAATGGGAATTATGGAGCGGACTTTTTGTAGATTCTACAATAAGTAATGCCGCGTCCCTCGCAGCCGACAGCGTATCCCTTGCGAATGTTTGTTTTGATGCCCAAGGCTACGCTTATTTTACTCGTTGTGGTGTGGACGGTTGTGGTATTTGGCGCACAGATGAACCGGGCTTAAATTTTTCAAAGGCATCACCCCTGCGCACTGTCAACGCACCAGGGGCGAATTCCACCATGCCGTGGATTGCAGAAATCGGGGGGAGTGAGTATTTATTTTTTGCGAGCAACCGACCTTTAGGCAAAGGAAAAATGGATATATGGATTGCAAAGAAGTCGAATGATACGTTCATTAATCCAGAAAATGCAGGTGATATAATCAATACAACAGAAGATGAATTGGCGCCGCATTACTACAAAGATCGTTTGTATTTCAGCAGTGAATTGCATGCTGGTTTTGGTGGACAGGATATTTTCTTTTCAAAGGGAACGCCTATTAGTTGGGGCATTCCAGAGAATATGGGATTGCCCATCAATAGTAGTTTGAATGATTTATTGTATCGAGTAGAAAGCGACAGCGTTGCCTATTTTTCCTCCAATAGAAAAGTAGAAGGGAAAGTAAGCACTTGTTGCAATGATATTTTTAGAATAAAGAAGAATAAGATTATTACACCTAAAGACGGCGCGGGCACTGCGATGGCGAATGCGAGTCAAATGACGTTTGAAGAGTTAAATAAAGTTCTTCCTGTGACTTTATACTTCCATAACGACGAACCGAATCCTCGTTCGGTTGACACTACTACTACAAAATCCTATGGGGAAACGTATAATGCCTACATCGATATGATAAAGGAGTACGAAGAAGAAAATACGAAGGGATTATCAGGAGAACGAGCCGAAGACGCCCAATATGAAGTGAATGATTTTTTTGATTTAAAAGTGAAAAAAGGCTGGCAGGATTTGGAATTGTTTTCACGATTGATGTTGAAAGAGTTGGAGGCAGGACGTAGCATACGTTTGAGCATTCGAGGTTTTGCAAGTCCACGCGCAAAAAGTGATTATAATAAAAAGCTCACACAGCGCCGCATTCAATCGCTGATGAATGAGTTGGAACGCCGCGATCAGTCGGTATTAAAAAAATACATCGATGGAACTGCTGCAAACGGAGCGCGTCTGTATTTTGAAGCCTTGCCTTTTGGAGAAGAACAAAGTGATAAAGCCGTAAGTGATGATTTGGTGAATACGAAAGAAAGTATTTTCAGTAGAAGTGCTCGACTGGAGCGCAAGATAGAAGTGCAAGCCGTCGTGGAAGTACCGACGATTGTTCCCTTTGATAGTCTTTATATAGAGCGCACTGAGCATGATTTTGGACGTATTGGAAAATACGATGTTGTGAAAACACAATTCATAATAGAGAATAAAGGAACCACAATTTTGACTATGGATAGTGTAGTGGCGGCTTGTGGGTGCACAGAACCTGTATTATCGCAGATGGTATTAAATCCTGGAGAGCGCGCCACGATAGACGTAGGCTTCAATCCCTTCGGCGCCCGTGGCTCTCAGGAAAAAGAACTCACCCTTTACCCCAAAGGACTCGCCCCCAGAAGAATGAAAATCCGCGCGGTGGTGAACTGAGGATTCGGGATTCGGAATTCATAATTCGGGATTCATAATTCATAATTCGGAATTCGGAATTCATAATTCGCAATTCAAAACTCTAACTTCCAATTTCCAATTTCCAATCTCTCAATTTCTCAATCTCTCAATCTTCCAATCTCCAATCTCCCAATCTCCAATTTCCAATCTCCCAATTTCCAATCTCCCAATCTCCAATCTCCAATCTCCAAGTTTTACTATATTTGGAACCTATAAAACAAATGAAAATTTAATCACTGGAAGTATGGAAAATTATGCTATTGACACCCCGCAAATTGAGGATATTGACGATAAGAGAGCTTCAAAGGGGCAGAGGTTCGCGAACCACCTCATAGATTTAATCTCGTTTTATGTTGTAATTTTTATTCTTGGAATGGTCTTGGGGCTTGTAGCACCCGATGTATTCGATTCGTATGACCCAGATGCTCCAGGAGCTGGTTTACTCGATCGTTTGATCACACTCCTGTTTTATGCTCTTTATATGGGCACAATCGAAAGCATCTTCAATGGAAAGTCTTTTGGCAAGTTTGTGACAGGTACCAGAGCTGTAAATTTGGATGGTAGTCAAATTTCGAAAGGTACTGCCTTCAAAAGAGGTTTTAGCCGCGCCGTTCCATTTTGTGTCTTCAGCGCCTTGGGCACCCCATGCGATCCATGGCAAGACCGCTGGACCGACACCGCAGTGGTAGTAGAACGATAGGAGGGAAGAGTGGGAGATTGGGAGAGTGGGAGATTGGGAGATTGGGAGATTGGGAGATTGGAAGTGACGCTTGCTATTATTGCGGGAAGTCAATTTAATGATGCTGTCCGTTTTGATTATTTCACGTGCCACGACCAATAAAAATTCTCCGAATACCCCGGCGTAAAGGCGAATAACTTATGCAAAATGAATCGAGATAGTATAGTTCTGTATTTTGTCTTTTCGATTCTTTTTTTTAGTTGTACACAGAAGATCGAAGATCCCAATTTTATTGCAAGTGACACTGTTCTGTATAAGGAAGACTACATTTATGCGCTTTCCTCCGTGAATGGAGATAGTGGGAGTTACCTCACTTTAAGTGAGGTCGAAATTGTGAATTTTAAGAAAAGAAATAACACCATTGAGTTATCTGGAAAAATTGATTTGAAGGGGGCGTCATTTGAGGATTTCAGTATACAGTTCAATATGATTGATAAAACTATTATTTCGTTCTCTGATTTTAAAGAGAATAATCATGAAATCATGAATTTGAATTACGAAAAGTCAATGATTGTAGCAGATTTAGGGGATGATTTCGTGTTTTGTGGAAGGCTAATTTTTGATAATGATTTGAATAAATCTAGTGCAAGAATAGATGAACTTATCTTCTGCTTACGATATAAGGAAAATGAAGAAAAGTAGATTCTTAATTTTCGCGGCTGCCATCTGTTTGATGATAATGATTAAGTGTACGGATAGACAATATGGTTTAAATCATGTTATAATTGATTCCAAATCTATTGAAAAGAATGGCTTCGTACTGATTAACCATATTGGATTGATCGATGAAACTAACGTGACTAGCATTCAAAGAGTCTGTTCTCACCATTCGGAAATATTTGAAGATCAAATTACATTAGATATAAATTTATGCTATCCTAATACTGTATGGAGATATCGGATTATTTTAGATTCTAAAAAGGGAGAAGGATTAATATTTGGAATTCTTAATAATTACGAATTCACTTTAATGAAGCTGGACCATTTAGAATCAAATATCAGTATTTGTGGTGTTGAGTCGGGATCAGAATTATTTTTGAATGGAAAAATAGTATGTAAAACAGAGTCATATAATAGACATAACAAGTTGGAAGTAAAATATACAGAATTTCTATTTTCTTTTTTACCCGTGCATATTTAATGCATAGTTACAAGCTTTGAGCGATAGTCATTCTTTAATTGAGTGCTACTCACTAGAAAAAAGAAGGGATATTTTTTTTTTCATTGGCGACTTCGCTTTGTTGGGTATGAGTTATAGATTAGAGTTCCCACGGTCTGGATGGCTACTGACTCCATAGTAGTCGAATATTTATGGCAACAAAATGCACCCCGACGAATCCCCGTCCCCGCTAGGGGGCGAATCTTTTGCGGCGCCGAATTGTGCGACCCCGCTGGGGTCGGATGATGTTGGCTCTCATTTCGTGCTACAGATATGCGACTCCTACGGAGTCATCACCCAATCTCCTCATTTTCCAATTTTAAATCCCCATTCTTGTTCACTTTTTCTTCAATAACTCTGCTAACCTATACTGGACTAAATTTTTTTCATGCGATGATTTCGTGAGTTCCTCGGCTAATTGTAAATGTGAAATAGCTTTATCATAATTTACTTCGGTATAAAGCATTCCAAGCAGTAAATGGTATTGAACGTTATTGGTAAGGTTCAATTTTAGTGCTTCGTGAATGGCCTTCTCGGGACCATTATTTTTATACAATGCAAAGGTTCTATTCAATGCAGCAATAGGCGAGTATTCGATTTGAAGAAGTAAGTTATAATAGAATAATATTTTAGACCATTTGTCTTCATTTGTAATTGATTGTGTGTGCCAATAGGCAATTGCTGCTTCGAGATGATACTTGGATAGTTTGTCTCCTGTTGCGGATTTGTTGAGGTAAATTTCACCTGTTTTAATTAGTTCTTTGTTCCAAAGGGTGGTATCTTGATCTTCAAGTAGTATAATTTCGTTGTTTTGAATTCGCGCTTCGAATCGTGAAGCATGAAAACACATCAATGCGATAAGTGCGTCTAGTTGATTCGTGTTTGTCACCTCACTCTCTGTAAGTAGGTAGGCGAGTTGTAATGCCTGAAAACAAAGATCTTTTCTCAATACTGAATTCTGCGATGACGAAAAGTATCCTTGATTGAACACTAAGTATAGAATTGCATAGACAGATGAAAGTCGATCTGAAATTTCGTTTTGATTTGGGAGTTCGAGTTGAATATTTTCTTCTCTTAATTTTTCTTTGGCTCGATGAAGTCGTTTATTGATGGTTTCTTTATTAGTCAAAAAAGAATCAGCAATTTCTTCGATTCCAAACCCAAAAAGTATTCGTAACGCAAGACCTATTTGCGAATCCACAGGAATAGTAGGATGACAAATAGCAAAGATCATTCGCAACTCACTGTCCTTTATACTCGCGGAGGTTATGTCGAATTCTAGATTTTCGTTAGATGTTTTTTCGTTTAAAAAGTGGTGTTTTACTTTTTCGTTAAATAGCTTATTTCTTTTTAAATAGTCCTTGGTTTTATTTTTAGCTACAAAATAGAGCCAGGCAGTTGGGTTTTCAGGTATGCCTTTTTTACCCCAAGTTTCAGCAGCGAGTAAGAATGTCTCACTGGTGATGTCTTCGGCCAGCTCAATGTTTTCAAGACCAAAGGAACGCGAGAGCACGGATACAATCTTCCTGAATTCTGTTCGAAAAAGATGCGGGATGAGTGTGACATCATTCATATAAAGAAAAAAGCTCCACATGATTTATGTGGAGCTTTCTTTTTTTTATAGATTAATTTCCATGATTTCTCTGACTTCGACATGGCCGCCAATGTAAAACATGGGACAACCTTCTGTAAGTTTAATCGCCTCTTCGAGGTTCTCGGCTTTCACGATGATGTAGCCGCCCACGATTTCTTTAATTTCAGCATATGGACCATCTGTAACGACTCCGCCGGGCTTTACTGTTTTTCCATTGTCTCCAAGCTGATTGGTGCTAACAAATTTGCCCTGTGCTGCTATACCACCTATCCAACTTTGCCATTGTTGAATGCTTTCTTGCATTTGTTCTGGAGTTGGGTCGTATCCACCTGTTGGATCCATTCTGAAAATCATCATAAACTCTTTCATTTTCGTGCTGTATTTAATTGTTTATAAAAGTATTAAATTATTTTATAATGAAATTTATTTTTCACATGCTTTTTTAAGCAAATGAAGTCCAGTTTGATTGGTCGATTTTATCTCCTTTTTAAGTCCGAAGATTAATCCAAATATATTGTTGGGAAAGGGCAGCGCCAAATCGAAATGTTGTGTTACTTCAACACTTTCGTTTTGTTGTTTGATGGTGTAGGTGAATTTCGGATTGGCTTGAAATGGCTCAGTAATGTCACAAATCAACTCTATTTTTTCATTTACGACAAGGGATACTATTTTTTGGGAGCCTTTACTTTTCTCTTTCACTCCTTCCCAACTGAAGGTCGCACCTATCTCACCATCTTGCCCCGAAATAAAATGTTTTTGATCAGGGTCTTGCGCCTTAAATGGACTCCAATTAGGAAAATTGCGCAGGAATCTAATCTGGTCGTAGACTTGCTCTTTTGGGGCTTTGATAAACTCCGAGCAAGTGATGGTGATTCTTTTTGGGGCGACAAGAGACAGAATAACTCCTGCTATCAAAATTGCACCTAGTACAACTCCGATAATGATGATTGTTTTTGACATAATAGTGTATTTTTTATTTGTTCTACACCCCAATGACGATCGAGGAAATTCGAATTGGACACAAAACAGAAAAAAAATGAAAAAAAAAATAAAAATCTTGTTTTTCAATGAGATGCTACCGAAAGACCACAATTCTCAAAAGAATGTCCCTCCGTCCCCCCGTCGCTTTCCCTTGTTCCCAATTTTCCCTTGTTCCTATCTCACAATCTTCCCATTTTTCAATCTCTAATTTCCTTATATTCGTGACCAAATTCAGATCAATGAAACGCATTTTACTTTCTCTATCTGCTGTAGCCCTCATGGCTTGCGGACAGCAGGCTACGGCGCAACCAACACACCAAGTTGGAAATACGACGCTCACAGAATTCGATTTAGTAACCGACCTACAACTTCCTTGGGAAATCCTCTGGGGGCCTGATAACTTCATCTGGGCTACCACACGCCCAGGGCTTGTGGTGCGTATTGATCCAACCACCGGTAACTACACTACCATCCTCGACAAGACAAGCGTTACTCCAGAAGAAGGTTCAGGAGAACCAGGTATGCTCGGTATGGCGCTGCACCCCGACTTTGCAAACACGCCTACAGTATATATCGTCTATAATTATTTGTCTAGTGGCAATGTACGCGAGCGCCTTTCGGCCTTCACTTGGAACGGTTCACAGTTGGTAGATGAGGTATTTCTTATTAATAATATTCCCGGCAACTGGATCCACGATGGTTCACGTTTGCTCATTACTCCAGACAATAAAATCCTTATGACCACCGGCGATAAGGGCGATGGTACCAATCCTAACGGTCATAGTTCTCAGACCTTGAGCGCTTTGAATGGTAAGGTGTTGCGTATCAATTTGGATGGCTCCATTCCTTCCGATAATCCAATTGCTGATAGCTACGTTTATTCTTGGGGTCACCGCAATGGTCAAGGTCTTTGCCTCGGTCCTAATGGTATCATCTACGAGAGCGAACACGGTCAAAGCAATTCTGATGAATTGAATATCCTTTACCCAAATAGAAATTACGGATGGCCTACTGTGCAAGGAGCTTGCAATACACCGGCAGAACAGACTTATTGCGAGGCTAATGATGTAGTTGAGCCTATTGATGAATGGAGCCCTTGTATTGCAGTAAATGGAATTGAATACTATAACCACCCCGCAATTCCTGAATGGCAAAATTCTATCTTGATGGCTGTTCTCGGTGGTCTCGGTTCTCAATTCGAGCGTTTGAGTGTGTTGCACATGAGTGACGATGGTCTTGCAGTAGAGAGCGAAGATCAATATTTCGCTTCCTTCAACCGTCGTATCCGCGACATCTGCGTGAATCCTACAACAGGCGCTGTGTATGTGGCATTCAATGGTGCTCAGTATCCTGGCTCTGGTCCAAACATGATCAAAGAATTTAGAAATATGGCTTATGGATCAAGCAATGTAAATGATATCGCATCGGCACAAAACATGACAGTATTCCCAAATCCAGTCAACGCGTCGGCTACACTCACATTCACCGAAAGCTTAATTGGATCGACGTATGCCGTGTTTGCATTCAATGGACAAAAAGTAGCAGAGAATAAAATCACTTCAACGCAGCAAACGCTCGACTGTAGCGCTTTCGCCGCAGGTAGTTATTTTATCAAAGCAAGTTCTGATAAAGGAACCATCACCAAAACATTTGTCGTTTCACGCTAATGATATTTTCAAATATTCAAAAGACAGCAAAGCTCCTTATGCTTTGCTGTTTTTTTTTAATAGTAAATAAAAGCAAAGCGCAAGAAAGCCCGCGAACAGAGCCTTTTTATAGTATTAATAGGGATTCAATTCAGATTCTATTACTTCAACCGCTGGCCATTCATGCGTTTAGCAGCCAAACATTGCTACATGTTACACCCGGCTCTATTGGTTTGATTCAGCGTACGCATTTGAAATACAACGATCAAACGAGTTTGCAGAATGCCCTGAATACCATTCCCGGTGTGATGATGGAAAGCCGCGGCTATGGCGGTAGTCAGCGCATCAATATTCGCGGTAGTTTTTTGCGCAGTCCTTTTGCCGTGCGCAATGTGAAGATTTATTTGAATGGCATTCCTTTGAGCTCTCCCGACGGCACGGCACCTCTAGAGGTCATCGATGCGTTTGATGTGGGGGGAATGGAGGTGATCAAAGGTCCAGCGGGAAGCACTTACGGCAGCGGAACGGGAGGCGTATTATTGGTGCAACCTGAACCTATTTCTAGCGCGAACGAAGTAATACACAATGCACTTATTGGTTCCTTTGGTATCAAGCGGTTTGCAACTTCGGTAGGAACCAGATTAGGTGAAAATACGGCTCTGCGTATTAGTCATATTTTTCAAGAGAATGAAGGCTTTCGAGATCAAGAGTTTAATAGAAAACAAAATGTAAGTTTGTTCCTGCGCTCTGCGTTAAATGAAAAACATGGACTCTATGTCTATGGTTCCTATTTCAACGGACATCTTGCGTTGCCGGGTTCTCTCACGCCTGCTCAAGTGGCAGATGATGCCACACAAGCAAATGCATTTAGTATTGCAAACAATGCTTCTCTATATCGAGAGCGCGTATTCGTTGGTGCAAGCGATTCATGGCAAATTTCACCCCGATGGAAAGCCCTCACCAGTGTGTACGGCATGTGGACTCAGAAGTATAATCCGTACGGAACAGCCGCTGCCTATACTCGCAATGGATATAAAGATGAATTGTCATACGGCTCTGGGATGCGCACAGAGGTGACGCATACGTTTAAAACTACGGATGAATATCAATTGAGAATGGTGCTTGGTGGTGAGTTTCAGTATGAAGATTTTTTTGCCACAGAATGGACCAATGTAGGCGGAAGACCAGGCGATCTCAAATACGACTACGACGTCCAGTACTTGGCATATATGGCTTTTGCTAATTTTAATTATTCATATAAAAATAAATTTTTTGCTACCCTCGGAGCAAGCGCCAATAAGAATGATCATGACATTCGAGCAGTAGGTTTTAATGGACAGCGTCTGGACTCATCAGCTACATGGAATGCTGAATTCTTGCCTCGAGTCGGTATCTCGTATATGATTGCTCCTTTCATTGTTCCTAGTTTTTCAATCAGTTTTGGAAATTCAAATCCAACGGTGTTTGAACAGGTAGAAATTCAGCAATTCGGCTCTGCGACTGGATTTGCGCAGAGTACAGGATTGACACCAGAACATGGAATCAATTATGAGCTAGCGTTGAAAGGTGGTGCGATGGAGAGGTATCGTTATGAAATCAATGCATATCAATTTGAATTGACCGATGCGATTCTTCCATTTACAGAAGCGCGATTCTTTCAAGGGACGAACGATATTGAGGAATTTACACTTTACAGCAATGCTGGCCGCGTGATGCAGCGCGGCGCGGAAATGGCGATTTATAGAAAATGGAACCTCAATCCATTTAATGGTTTTTATGGAAATGATCCATTTGAATCGTTAGAGCTCTGGTTCAATGGACAGTACACCGATTATCGATTCGTAGAATACACCCTTAATGATGTGGACTTTAAGGATAAGAGAATGCCCGGAATGCCTGTTTCTAGTGCTTCAGCGGGGCTCACCTTATTCACAAAAAACAATCGCGTAGGGCTAAATATTCAGCATCAATATGTGGATCGGGTACCATTGAATAATGCAAACACGGATTGGAGTAATCCATATCACCTCACCAATGCGCGCGTGGATGTGAATTTCATACGAATGGACAAACGACTGTTGGATAAAAAACTGATCGGTCCGGGCGAGAACAGTTATCACCTTCGTGTGTTTATAGGAGTGAATAATTTGCTTGACACACAGTACACGAGCTTTTTGCAAACGAATATGCCAGCGCAGCGTTATTTCAACCCAGCACCGGGCATTAATTTTTATACAGGAATAGTAGCGAGATTATAATTATGAAAAATATTTTTATCACAGGCGCATCATCAGGAATAGGAGAGGCCACGGCGCGAGCCCTACACAAGATTGGTCATCAAATATTTCTTACAGCCCGCAGCAAGGATAAATTGGAGGCTTTAAAAGCAGAGTTGGGCGAGAGAGTTTGGATATTTCAATGCGACGTC
>JBKCOM010000117.1:0-38837 GCA_046309775.1 Flavobacteriales bacterium | reverse complement strand
ATCTTTCGCTCCGAAGCGCTGTGGAGCCCCTGCATCACCCGCAGGCGCTGCATAAGGATCCGCGTTGGGGTCTAACATCAATTTTACCTCACGTGTCACACTGGCCAAGTTGTCAAAACTACCGGCGGGTTTGAGTTTGCTATAATATGTGTTAGGGAAGGCGAGTATAATATGAAGATGCTTTGAATAACTCAAATACACCATAAAAGCGAAAATGGCGATGATATGAAACCACCAACAAAAGCGCTCTACGAAGACTAATGAACCTTCAGAAAGACCAGATAGGAGAGGAGCAATGAACTGACTCACTGGATATGCGCCCGCATTCACGTAATGTTCGCTGCCCATTTGCTGTAAAACTAAATCTGCCGCGTTCATTGTTAGGAAAGCAGACATGATAAATATCTCTGCAATCAGAATATAGTTAGCATCTCTTTTTGGCCAAGATGTCATCTCGCGCATGTGAAAGCGCTTCAATTTGATGATATTTCTGCGCGCCAAAAACGCAATTACAGCTACGAGAACTAACACCGCAAGAATCTCAAAAGAACCAATTAAAAAACTATATACTGGTCCCAAAAAACTCAGTACTCGGTGGGTTCCGAAAACGCCATCAATTAATATCTCAACAATTTCAATATTGATAATGACAAAACCAACGTAAACGAATAGGTGAAGAATCGCGGCAATTGGACGGGTGAACATCTTGCCTTGCCCAAGTGCAACGCGAAACATCGTGTTCCACCTTACAGATTTATCGCCATCGATGGCGACGTCACGACCCAACATGATATTGCGTTTCACGAACATGAAGCGCTTATAAACAACATAACCTGCTACTGCTAAAAGAACAATAAAAAGTATCTGAGCAATCATACGCTGCAATTTAGAGAGTCAAACTTACGGGGTTTTATGTAAAACAAAGATAAAAAGAGCTATTTAGACTCTTTTAGGATAGTGCGGACGTCTTCTTGCTCTTTTTTCGAAAGTCCACCATCGTCCTTTCTTCCAAAAACACTAAAGTGAACATAGCGCTTGGGGTGGGTTTTCATGTCATCTAACAAGAGATCGAGGCTTTTGGAGGCGCTCACCAATTGGGTATGGAGAGAGTCATTGTTAACAAGCTGTCCCAATGTTCCGGTGCCTTCATTTACCTTCGACATCACACCATTAAAGCTTTCCAATGCACGATTAACTTTAATGACAGTAGAGGCCAACTCTAATTTGGCCAAGGTATCGCTCAATGAACTAAAGTTTTTGATGGCATTGCTTAATTGGGCATTGTTTTTTTCGATGTTCGAGCTAATGCTCTCCACGCTAGAGAAGATATTGCTGAGTTTACCCGCGTTTTCGCCAAGCAGAGCGTCTACTTTGGCTGTTGAATTATCAAGGTTTTGAAGTGTGTTTTTCAAGTTTTTAAATACTTGAGAAAGGCCTTCTTTATCGTTGGCAGAGCCCAACACTCCATTGAGGGAGGCAATTACTGAATCTAATCCAGCAAAGAGGTCGGAGGTTTTTTGCTTGAGAGGCTCTATTTCATTTTTAATAGTTTCTGTAAGACCGAGGGATACACTGCCAATGAGAGTGTCCTTGTGATTTGCTAGCACTGCGCTGTCTCCCATGAGAATTCGTATTCCTTTACCGCCGAAGAGATCCGCATCGAAAATTTCGAGCTTTGTATCAGCGGGAACTTTGAGTTTGCTGTCGTTCAAAACCACTTCTACGATCAATGAACCATCACCATTGGGATTCATGCCCACTTCGCTGACGATCCCTATTTTGTACCCATTTAAAACCACAGCGTTGGAAGGGGTGAGGCCTGCAACATTTTCGTATTTGGCATAAAACTTAAGTTGCTTTGACAAGAGATTGATTCCTTTCAAATAATTAACGCCCATGTAAAGCACGGCGATAGCGACCACTACGACTACTCCTATGACGAACTCTTTAGATAATTTCATGCTCTAATTCGTTGTTTTGCGGATTGCTTCATTGAGGTCGATGCGCTGGCCATTTTCGAAGGCCACAATGAACGCATCGTTAAATCCTTTTTCTCTCAACTTCTTTTGGATAGATTTTGCTTCCTGGAAGCTAGAGGTACAACCCGCCATGTATTTATAAACGTTGCCGCTAATGTACTCATCAACCTTATCCAATCCTTTAAACTCCGATGATTTCTTATTCAAAGGTTTTGAAGAAGTCAATATCTGTACTTGGAATTTGATACCAGATTTCACTTCATTGTAGGCGATGCCCGTTGATTCTGAGGCTGGTTTTGTTGTTTCTGGGTTTGATTCCGGCTTTTTTTCCTCTGGATTATCGGATGCAGTCGTGTTGGTACCTTTTCCCGTTTTTAGGTCAGTTTTTTCCTTATAAGCTTTGAAGGCGCGGTAAATTGCCGAAGCCATGTAGGTTTTTCCATCCTCGCTGTGGAGAAAGTCTTCTTCCGTTTCGTTGGTTAGGAAACCCAATTCTACTAAGATACTTGGCATATTGGTGAATGCAATCACGTAGTATCCAGCTTGCTTTACGCCTCGATCTTTGCGGCCAACCTTCACACGAAATTCATCTTGAACATTTTTGGCTAAAGCGAGACTTTGGTCCAAGAAAATGTTCTCTCGCAAGCTCATAGCGATATAGGTGTCTGGATTTTTTGGGTCAAAACCGCCATAGTTTTTTTCGTAATTATCTTCTAAATAAATGGATGCATTCTCGCGCATCGCCGTTTTCAAGCTCTCTTCAGACTTGTGAAGTCCCATTACGAAGGTTTCGGTACCAAATGCTTGCCTATTGTCATTCGCATTGCAGTGTATTGAGATAAATAAATCGGCTTTTGCTTTGTTAGCAATCTCGCAACGCTGATAAAGTTCTGGATATGTATCACCTGTGCGGGTATAAACCACTTCGACTTCAGGGTAGTTTTCTTGAATGTATTTACCTACTTGAAGAGATACGTCGAGGGAAATGTTCTTTTCAGTTTTCTTAAATCGGCCTGTACCAATGTTTCCAGGATCTTTTCCTCCGTGGCCTGGGTCTATGACTACTGTAAAGGTTTTTTTATGATCTTTGGTTGGAGTGGAGACGGCAGCAATAAAAATTGCCGCGAGGGCAAGAATTATCATTGCTCCACGTTTACCTCGATTTATTTTAGTTTGAGCGTTCATTTCTACCGTTGTTGCGTCCTTATGCATAGCTTTGAGGCCCCGTTTGGGCTTAATAAACAAAAGTATTTTTTCGAAACACGCATGGAGCGCGGCCTTTATCGTTTTTTCCTCTTTATAATGTTGATAAGCATCGGCGCGCTTGCTCATGGTCAAACGGCCGATAGCCTCCTTACGGCTCCTGCCAATAACGGTGCCGCACCCGATTCTATTATGGATGTTCCCGATATTGGCATTGACAACGACGTGATATACTTTGGAAAGGACAGTACCGTAATGGATTTGGACGAGCAAAAAGTTTATTTGTATGGAATAGATTCTTACGTGAAATATGGGGATTTGGAGGTAAAGGCAGCGCGAATTGAATTCTCTTTTAAAGAATACACTGCATTTGCTAAGGGTGTTAGAGATTCTACTGGCACATGGCAGGGAAGACCCGTTTTCAAAGACGCTACCACCGAGTTTGACGAGGATTCTTTGGCGTATAATTTCAAAACAAAGAAAGGATTGAGCTATGGTGCTCGCACACAAGAAGGAGAGGCTTTTCTACTCGCGGGTGTTTCGAAAAAACAAGAAAATGACTGGATCAATATCGGAAAAGGAAAGTTCACCACGTGCAATAATCCCAAGCCCCACTACTATTTCCACATAAGTAAGGGAATCGTGGTGCCCAACGAAAAAGTCGTTTCTGGTCCCCTCTATCTAAAGATTTGGAAGATTCCAACGCCTCTAGCCTTACCATTTGGCTTCTTCCCCAATAAAAAAGAAAGCACGCACGGCATACTTCTTCCCGGTTATGGAAACGGTCAAGAACGAGGATTTTTCTTGCAAAACCTCGGGTACTACATACCTGTCAATGATAATCTCGAAACCACTTTCCTATTTGATATCTATACACGCGGAAGCTGGGTGGCCCGCAATAGATCGAATTATAAGAAGAATTATAAGTACTCAGGTAATTTTGATATTAGTCGCACGGTAAATAAACAAGGCATTCCTGAATTGAATCAGGTGTCTGAACTGCGAACGTTTAATGTTCGCTGGACGCACGCGCAGGACCCCAAAGCTCGCCCTAATTCACGATTTAGCGCGAATGTGAATGCCGGGTCAAGTCAGAATTTTACGAATAATCTTAACAGTGCTCAAACGGACTTTTTATCGAGCACTTTTCAATCTTCTATTCAATATAATAAGACTTTTCCAAATAGTCCTTTTTCACTGGGGGTGAGCGCGAACCATACCCAGAACACGCAGACGCGACTAGTATCAATGACCTTGCCCGCCGTGGCTGTGACAATGTCGCGGGTGAATATTTTAAAGAAAATTTTTGTAAGAAATCCGATTGGATTTAATGCAAATGGTGCATTGGAAAACACCATTTCAGCAAGCGAAAGCCTTTTTAGGTTCAACAACCTGAGCGGACTCAACAAACTTTCGCGCAACGGAGCGCGCTATAATGGTGCTCTTACAACAAGCCTCAAGGGCCCAGGCGGACTAACTATCAATCCAGCTATCAATGGTAATTGGCTTTGGACTTTCAAGTACATCAACCGCAGCATCGTTGGAGATAGCGATGTTCGTGTAGATACATTATATGGCTTTAGGCAAAACTTCCAATGGGACGCTTCTGTCTCCATGAACTGGAGGTGGTATGGAACGTACACCATGAAAAAGTCAGATGCGAAGATCAAGGCTTTTCGACACCTAGTGCAGCCGAACATTGGTTGGAGCTATGTGCCGTTTGACAATGTTCAGACCTTTGGTTTTTATGGACAGGATGGGAGTTTTCTTGGCTATAGTGAGTGGGATATCGCGCGATTTGCTCCCGGAAACAGAGTTGAAGCACAGAATATCAACTTTGGAATCACGCAGAATATCGAGGCGAAGGTGAGGGATAAAAGTGCCAAGAAATTGACCTATAAAAAAATCAAGATCATTGAGAGTTTTAGGTCAAACATGAGTTACAACGTCATTGCAGACTCTCTCAATTTCAGCAACCTCTCGTTGAATGGTTTTACAACGATTGCTAAGAATACCACAATCACATATAGTAGCACCTATAGTTTGTATGATGTGGATGAGAATGGAAGAGAAATAAATCAATTCGTCTGGAAGAATACCGATAATCTGCTGCGCATGGAAGGCACCACTGTCGCACTCTCCACACGTCTTAGTAGTGCGGAATTAAAATCTGCTAAGAAGCCGGAAGGCACCACAACTGAGGAAGAAGAGTTTATCGAAAGAAATAAAGGAATGCTCGTTGACTTTAGTATACCATGGACATTGGATCTCAACTACAATGTTCGTGTTATTCCAGAATTTAATGAGGCTACGCAAAGCTTTGATCAAAAACTTGAACAAACGGCAACGTTTAGAGGCTCTTTCACACTCCTGAAAAGATTGGCTTTCAACTTCGACAGCGGTTACAATTTTGATACAGAAAAATTGACTACGACTACTGTAGGCTTGAACGTAGATCTGCACTGTTGGGAAGCATCAGCTACCTATATTCCTTTTGGAATTAGAAGATCCTACATGTTTCAAATCAATATCAAGAGCAGCATGCTGCGCGATTTGAAGTTGCAAAGACGAGGAAATCTAGGAGATCCAAGCTTGCTTTTCTAAACGAAAGCAGCCAAGAAAAACAATGCTACCAACGCAACAGTGAAAATGATCATCACGACTCGTTGAATATCATTGAGGACAATTCTTCCGGCGTTTTCTATTGGAGTGAATATGGCTACAATAAATCTTAAGTAATAGTAAACAGCAACTGCTGAACTTAGAATCATTAATATAACGAGCCAAGTATAACCAGCATCTAATACTGCGCTAATCACAAAGTATTTAGCCATAAATCCAGCCAACGGTGGAATACCAGCCATAGAAAGTAATGATAAAGTCATAGCACCAGCCATGAGCGGACTGCGTCGTACGAGGCCTTTGAATGCATCGAATCCTTCAGCACCATTTTGGATTTTAGATACCTGATAAAGTACCGTAAACGACGTTAATGATGCAATGCTATAAACGAGGATGTAATACATCAAGATGCGCGGATTGGTGCTGGTGGCGGTCATTACAGCCCCTAACATGAATGCGGCGTGAGATATACTAGAATATGCAAGAAGGCGCTTCGTGTTGGTTTGCAACACTGCCATAACGTTTGAAACGATGAGGGTAAGTGCAGCAGTCACCGCAAAAATCATCGACGTATATTCAAGAGATGTGGAGAAGCCTAAATAGAAAAAGCGGAACATTGCCGCAAAGGCCGCGCCTTTCACCAGTGTGCTCATAAGAGCGGTAATCACTGTTGGTGATCCTTGATAAACGTCTGGTGTCCACATGTGGAATGGCGCAATAGAAACTTTGAAAAAGAACCCAACCATGATCATCAAAATACCAGCGGTCATTATGGTTCCTGTTCCAGAATCTTCGATGTGCGCGCTAATAGCATTCATATCAAATGAGCCAGTAGCACCGTAAATCAAAGCAATACCGAAGAGTAAAATTGCTGACGCCAATGCACCAAGGAAGAAATATTTGAATCCTGCCTCATTACTTGTAAGTGATTTCTTATTGCTAGTTGCCAGTACATACATTGGTATAGAAAGAATTTCGATACCGATAAAAAGCATAACGAGATTTGAATATGCTGATAATACCATCGCTCCGCAAAAGGAGAAGACTACTAATGCATATAAATCGGTACGAGATACGTCGTTGACAAAGTAGTCGCTTGATATTAAGAACCAAAACATCGCAACAATGCTCAGTATAGCTATGAAGCCCAAAGCAAAATTATCCATGAGCAACATGTTGTTGTTGAATGGATTTTCATTCATTCCCCAATCCATTACACATGATGCAATGGTTGCGAGGAAGCCGAGGATAATGACTGGAAGAATCGCTTTGCGAATCTTTACAATATCAAATGCCAAAACGGCAATACCTAGAAGTGAGGTTATGAGTAGTTCTTTCATCGGGTCGTAGCGAGAAGTGAATCAATAGCGTTATTAGAAAGTTGAAGGATAGGGTCAGAATAGATTCCGAGTCCTACCACTAAAATGACAACGATAGCAAGAAGAATCGTTTCGTGTTTGGTTAGTGGTGCGAAGTTGGCAGTTGCAGTATTTTCTGCCCCAAGCATCATTGCTTGGAAGGATCGCAACATATAAACTGCTCCCAAGATTACAGTGAGACCTCCTACAAGAGCGAGCGTTCCACTATATTGATAAAGTCCGAGTAAGAGCAAGAATTCTCCAACAAACCCGCTGGTAAATGGCAGAGCCACTGATCCCATCACAATTGCAAAAAACAAAAATGCAAACGTTGGACTTACAGCTCGAATACCACCCATTTCGTTGATGCGATCGTGGCCCATGCGTGATTCGATGATGTCATAAACGAAGAAGAGTCCAACAGATAGAATACCGTGTGAAATCATTTCAAAAAGACCACCTTGAATGCCTTGTGCATTTCCACTGAGGATACCAGCGCTGATTAAACCAACGTGAGCAATAGAGCTATAGGCGATGAGTAGTTTAAAATTCTTCTGCACGATCGCCATCATGGACGCATATACGATTCCGATGACTGAAAGTACAATTGCCCAGTCACCATATTCAGCCACACCCGCAGGCACCATTGGAAGCGCAATGCGGATAAGACCAAATGTTGCCATCTTCAACATAATAGCAGCAAGGAGCATAGTGCCCGCTGTAGGAGCCGCGTTGTACGTTGAAGGTTGCCATGTGTGGAAAGGGAAAATCGGCATTTTCACTGCAAAAGCAAGGAATATCCCCGCGAAAACCCAACCTTGTTCCAAGGCAGAAAGGCTGCTGCCTGCTGCATAAAGCGCATCGAATGAGAAGGATCTTGGAGTGGTATGCTGATATACATACAGCAAAGAGATCAACATAAATAGAGATCCGAAAATCGTGTAGACAAAAAACTTGAACGTCACCTTCGCTTTGTCTTCACCACGGCCCCAGATAAGAATTAAGAAGTAAATTGGAATCAATGCTACTTCGTAAAATATATAAAACATTAATCCATCACCAGCGAAGAAGGCACCATTCATGGCTCCAAGCATCAATAAAACCAAACCATAAAAAATATGTGGATTTTTGAAGGTCTTACTTATTGTAGAATATACAATAAGTGGGGCTGTTATTGCACTTAGCAACGCTAGCATGATGCTGATGCCATCGAGTGTGAATTGGTAGTGCAATCCAAGAGGACCAATCCAATTTTGATTGAAATTTAATAAATCGGTTTTACTTAGTGAAAGCTGCACCGCACCGAAAACGGTGAGTCCAAGCATTACCAATGTAGTGGCCATGGCCGTAGAACGCGCTGCCTTTGCTCCGAGCAGGAACACAGCTCCTGACATGAGCAAGGGAAGGGCGATGAGTGCGAGGGTCAACATATAATGGTCTTCGTTTTTTTAATTAGAGTAGTGTGATAAGAATGAGGATTAATCCGATAATCATGGCCATTACATACATGACCATTTTACCATTTTGAGCGAGCTTTGCCACGCTTCCAAGTCCAGTCGGAATAGCGGATACTGACTTTACCAATCCATCTATGAATGTAGGCTCAACAACTTTCGCAAAGAATGCCGAAGCTGCATCAATAGGCTTGCGAATTAAAGCATCATAAATTTCATCGAAGTAATACTTTGCAGCAAGTGTCTTGTGCGTTCCAGACTCAATTTCATCATCCTCGAGTGCCAACTCTCCTTTGGTGACATACTTGTTATATGCGAAGTAGATAGAACCAGCAGCTATAAGTGTAGCGACTAACATAAGCAACAGTTCTATATTCAAGCTCATATCAAGGAATGGCATCACCACTGTTTTTTCGAGTGCATGATCCAACCAGTGATGGAAATGAATGGTGTGGCCCAGTGCGTGTGGGAAGCCAATCAATCCACCGAAGATGCTCAACACAGCCAATACGACCAATGGAATGGTCATCACCTTTGGCGATTCATGCAAATGATGTTCCTGATCATGTGTGCCTCTGAACTTGCCGTGGAAAGTTAGGAAATAAAGTCGGAACATATAGAATGCCGTCAAGGCACTCGCTGCTGAAAGAATAACAAATACCAGCATGTTTTCTTCGAATGCAAAGGCGATGATTTGGTCTTTCGAAAAGAAACCTGCGAGCGGAGGAATACCACTGATCGCAATGGTTCCAATAAGGAAGGTCAAATGCGTGGTTGGCATATACTTCTTTAATCCACCCATTCTTCGTATGTCTTGTTCGCCTCCCATTCCATGGATTACAGAACCTGAACCTAGGAAGAGGAGTGCTTTGAAGAATGCATGTGTGATTACGTGGAATACAGCAATGCTATATGCACCGAGGCCTAGAGCTACAAACATGAATCCCAATTGAGATACGGTAGAGTAGGCGAGTACCTTCTTAATATCGTTTTGCGTCAAGGCCACTGTAGCACCAAGAATCGCGGTGAGTAAACCTGCCCAAACAACAACATTGGAAGCGATCTCGCTTGCCGCGAAAATATTGGAACTGCGCGCTACCATGTAAATACCAGCAGTAACCATGGTGGCAGCGTGGATGAGTGCCGAAACTGGAGTTGGACCTGCCATCGCATCTGGAAGCCAGGTGTGAAGCGGAATCTGCGCTGATTTACCCATGGCACCGATGAAAAGGAAAATAGCCGCCGCATGTAAATACCAGCCATTTAAGGAACTTGCCTCGCTGCCGGAAATAAAGAGATCGTCGTACTTTAATGTCCCCGTTTGCATGAAGATCATACACATTCCGATAATGAGTCCGAGATCACCAATGCGATTGATAACAAATGCCTTCTTTGCGGCATCATTGTTTTTCATGTCTTTATACCAGAAACCGATCAACATGAACGAGCAAAGACCAACACCTTCCCAGCCAACGAACATCGTCACATAGCTATCGCCAAGTACGAGAATCAACATAAAGAAGACGAAGAAATTCAGGTAGGCAATAAAGCGGTTGAAGCCTTCGTCATCGTGCATATATCCGATAGAGTATACGTGAATCAAAAATCCAACGCCAGTGATAAAGAGCAAATAAATCGTGCTCAAAGGATCCACAATGAATGCGATATCAATGTCGAATGTTCCTGCTGTGATCCAATCAAAAACTTTTACGATGGTTGGATTACCACCTCCAAGCTGTGTGCTAAACACAGCAATCGAAGTGATGAACGATAAGAGAATCGCTCCAGAACCAATTCCGCCAATCAGATTCTTTGAAAGACCTTTTCCAAGGAAAATGATATAGAGAAATCCTACAAGAGGGAAAAGGGGAATAAGGGTAACTAATTTTTCCATAATATTTCTCTTACCATTTTAGTTTATCTAGCACGTCAGTACTAGTGGTGTTCATATTTCTATAAAGCATCATCAGTATCGCCAAACCAACGGCTACTTCTGCTGCGGCTACTACCATGATGAAGAATACAAATACTTGTGCATCTGTTTGACCCCACATTTTAGAAAAAGCCACAAGCATCAAGTTCACCGCGTTGAGCATTAATTCAATGCACATAAACATGATGATGGCATTTCTGCGAAGCAATATGCCAAGGATACCCAAGGAAAAAAGAGCAACGCTCACCAATAGGTAATGATTGATAGTGATATTCGGTAGTAGTTCCATTATACAAGTTCTTTTTTAGATAGATAAACTGCTCCAACCATTGCTCCCAAGAAAAGAACAGAAGCCAATTCAAAAGGAATTAAGAAGTCGCGGTAGAGCGCTTTACCTAGATTTTCAACGAGTCCGCAGTCAGCACCATTGGCAGCAGCAATTACAGTGAGCTCGTCAGTTCTGCGCACAATTCCGAGCAATACGAAGAGCAGAATGCCACCTGCAACCACACTAAGGGCTTTCATCCAAGTGGATTTTTTTTCCTCTTCTAATGTATTTAAGTTGAGCATCATTATCACGTATAAGAAGAGCACCATGATGGCACCTGCATAAACGATGATGTGTACTGCTGCTAAAAATTGAGCATTCAAAAGAAAATAATGTCCAGCTATTGAGAAGAATGTCAAGATCAAAGAAAGAACACTGTAAACAGGATTCTTGGTGATGATCATGAATGCCGCACTAAAGAACGCTACAAAGGACAAAAACCAAAAGGCGTATTCCGTTAGCATAATGAGGTATTAAGGAATTTATAAAAACAGCACGTTTAGTGTGCCTTGGTTATTTTTTTTACTTTATCTAAAAATGTTCTGTTGTGATAGTACTTCTTGTCTTTTTTAAACTCAAGCACTTCTGGACGCTGGCGCTTTGAAACATCAACGCGCTCTTCCATCGTCTCCACCAATTTGTCTTTACCGTAAATGAATTCACCACGGTTGAAAGTGGTAGGCACGATACGATCAGTAAGGAAAATAGCTTCCTTCGGACAAGCTTCTTCGCATAATCCACAGAAGATGCAACGAAGCATATTGATTTCATAAATCTTCGCGTATTTCTCTTCTCTGTAAAGTGATTCTTCACCTTTCTTGCGCTCAGCAGATTCCATTGTGATGGCTTCTGCTGGACATGCAACAGCGCAAAGTCCGCATGCCGTGCAGCGTTCAGCTCCAGCCTCGTCGCGCTTCAAAACGTGTTGTCCTCTATAAACAGGTTCAAGCTCTCTTTTGTGTTCGGGATATTTCACCGTAGGAACACGCTTGAAAAGGTGCTTGAATGTAATGATCATACCCTTGATGATACCAGGCAGATACAAACGCTCCATGAGCGTTAATTCTTTCGCCTCTACTAGTTGTGATCTATTCGTTAGTGCCATATTATCCGAGTTTTCCGAAGAGGTACATTCCAATTCCTGTGATGAAAATATTTGCCAAAGCGAGTGGCAGCAATACTTTCCAACCGAGATTCATGAGTTGGTCGTAACGGAAGCGTGGAAGCGTCCAGCGTACCCACATGAATATAAAAATGAAGATGATGATTTTAGCAAATAATACTACTGTCTGTATTATCGCAAGTGTATTTCCTTCCAAGCCCAATTCATGTTGGAATGGGAAATTATAGCCGCCGAAATAAAGTGTAGCCAATACCGCTGAAGAAATAAACATGTTGATGTACTCTGCGAAAAGGAATAAACCTAATTTCATCGAAGAGTATTCTGTGTGGAATCCACCAACAAGTTCTGACTCTGATTCTGGTAAGTCAAAAGGTGCGCGATTACATTCAGCAAATGCACAGATTAAAAAGATGAGAAATCCAAGCGGCTGATAAACCACATTTGCCCAACCAGCATCCTGTTGACGTGCGATTTCACCAATGCTCAAAGTGCCAGTCCACATGACCAGTGCGATCAATGCAAGGCCCATTGCGATTTCATAAGAAATCATTTGAGAGCTCGCACGAAGTGCTCCCATCAGTGAGTACTTGTTATTCGATGCCCAGCCACCAATCATGATTCCATAAACACCAATGGAAACCACTCCCAACAAATAAAGAAGTCCAATATTGATATCTGTGATTTGAAGCGGATAAACGGTGCCACCGATTTCGAGGCTGCTTCCCCAAGGAATAACAACGCTCGTCATACATGCAGTAAGCATGAAGAAACTAGGAGCCAAGATGAAGAGGAACTTATTTGAAGCTCCGGGTATCATCTCTTCCTTCATAAACATTTTAATACCATCTGCAATAGGCTGAAGCAATCCAAATGGACCCGCTCTGTTTGGTCCAACGCGGTCTTGTAATACGGCAGATAGTTTGCGCTCTCCCCATGTCATATAAGCTGCTATTCCCAATGAAATGGCAAAAATTACGACGCAGAGAATAATTTTATATAGTAGTATAGGATCCATAATTATTTGCCATGTATGTTGTTGGGGTCAAGAGCACCTTGGCCAAGTTGTACCTTTTCTCCGTGTGGAAGCGCCTTCTTTTGACGTTCTATGTTCGCTTTTAAGATGCGAAGATTTTCGTAGTGATTAGCTGAAATAACACTGTGTCTTTCAACCTTGGTGGGACCTTCAATTACCCAATCAGAAGTTTTCTTGTGATCGAATCGGCAAGAATTGCAAATCCATTCTTCTACTTCTCCGTACTTATCCTTTCTTCCGGTTACACGCAATACTTCTTCTCCTTTGTACCACAATCTCACTTTGCCGCTGCACTTATCGCAATCTCGGTGAGCATCCACTGGTTTGGTGTACCATACACGGCTTTGGAAGCGGAAGGTTTTATCAGTTAAGGCTCCAACAGGACAAACGTCAATCACGTTGCCACTGAAATCGTTGTCAATTGCATTTTCAATGTAGGTCGAAATTTCAGCTACATCGCCGCGATTGATAACACCGTGAACGCGACCATCTGTAATTTGATCAGCTACTTTCACGCAGCGGTAACAAAGGATACAGCGTGTCATGTGCAATTGCACTTTATCGCCAATATCGATTTTTTCAAATTCGCGTCGCTCAAATTCGTAACGCGTCGCTGCCTTTCCGTGTTCGTATGAAAGGTCTTGAAGATGACACTCTCCGGCTTGGTCACAAACAGGACAATCGAGTGGGTGATTGATCAAAAGAAATTCAACCACACCAGCGCGCGCCTCCAATACTTCGGGCGAAGTAATGTTGCGAACTACCATACCGTCCATCACCGTTGTGCGGCATGACGCTACTGGCTTCGGCATTGGGCGAGGATCTTTGGCAGAACCTTGTTCTACTTTCACAATACAAGTACGGCAATATCCACCGCTCGTCTTGAGCTTTGAATAATAGCACATCGCCGGTGGAACAATGTCTCCACCAATCATGCGCGCTGCCTGTAAAATTGTTGTTCCGTCCGGAACATCAATCGTAATATCGTCTATGGTAACTTTTGCCATGTTCTATTATGAATAAGCAGGTTCTGGAATTCCTTTCGTTGAATAATAATGCTTCACATCTTTAATCGAATGACCGCGGCGCACATATTCTTCAAACTCACTTCTGAAGTGACGAATGGCGCTTGCCACGGGCCATGCAGCCGCATCACCAAGAGGACAGATAGTCTTTCCTTCAATCTTCGCTTGTATGTCCCAAAGAAGTTCGATATCATTCATGGTGCCATCACCATCCAAAATCTTGTGCATAATCTTTTCCATCCATCCTGTTCCTTCGCGACAAGGACTGCACTGACCGCAGCTCTCGTGATGATAGAAGCGAGTGAATGTGTAAAGATTTTTTACCACACTGGCGGTTTCATCCATCACGATGAAGCCACCTGAACCGAGCATAGTACCTGATGCAAAGCCGCCATCAGCAAGGCTTTCATAAGACATCAAGCGTGGTTCTCCTGCAGCAGTTTTTAAAATTAAATCTGCTGGTAAAATCGGAACTGACGAGCCTCCGGCAACAACCGCTTTCAATTTGCGATCATTGATAATGCCTCCGCAATACTCGTCGCTGTAGATAAATTCTTCTACAGGCACACCGAGTTCTATTTCATAAACACCTGGTTTTTTAATATGTCCAGACGCTGATATGAGTTTTGTTCCAGTGCTTTTTCCAACACCAACCGCAGCGTAAGCAGCGCCTCCTTGATTTACAATCGGCACGACTGCGGCGATGGTTTCTACGTTGTTTACAACAGTAGGACATCCGTAGAGACCAGCAATAGCTGGGAAAGGAGGTTTGATACGTGGGTTTCCTCTTTTACCTTCGAGAGATTCGAGCAATGCTGTTTCTTCACCGCAGATATAAGCACCTGCTCCTACCTGCACGTAGCAATCATGATCGAATCCTGAATTGAAAATGTTTTTTCCTAATAGACCAGCTTCGTATGCCTCTGCGATGGCCTTCTCGAGAATTTGTGCTACATAAAAATACTCGCCACGAATGTAGATGTATGAGGTGCGAGCGCCCAAAGCATAACTGGCAGTGATCATTCCTTCAATCAAGAGATGAGGAATTTTTTCCATCAGATAGCGATCTTTGAAAGTGCCTGGTTCAGACTCGTCTGCATTGCAAACGAGATAGCGCGGCACACCTTCTGGTTTAGCGAGAAAGCTCCACTTCATACCTGTTGGGAAACCCGCACCACCGCGGCCTCTCAAGCCAGATATTTTTACTTCTTCTACCACGGCTTCTGGAGTCATGGTCTTTAATGCCTTCTCAACAGAAGCATAGCCTCCTTTTTGGCGGTAAACACTCAAAGTGTTGATACCGGGCACATCGACATGTTCGAGTAATAATTTCTTTCCCATCTTAACAATATCTGCTTCGTTTTCCTTCTGCTTTCCACTGATTGAGAAGTTCATCCACTTTCTCAAGTGTTAGATTCTCATGATATTCATGTCCTACTTGCATCATTGGTGCAGTGCCGCATGAGCCGAGACATTCCACTGTTTTCAAAGTGAATTGACCATCAGCCGTCGTTTCGCCCACATGAATATTCAATTTCTTTTCTATGTGTTTTACTACATCCTCGGCGCCCATCAACCAGCAAGAGCTGGTGCGACAAACTTCGATTAAGCATTTGCCCACAGGATTGAGATTGAACATCGAATAGAATGATGCAACCTCATAAACTTCGATTGGCTGAATGTTTAGAATCGAGGCCACATAATCCATTGTAGCAGGACTGAGCCATCCATCGAATTCAGCTTGCGCGATATGAAGAATTGGAATCAATGCAGACTTCTCGCGTCCCTCAGGGTAGCGCTTGATAATCTTCTGCACCGTAGCCATGGTTTCCTCGTTGAAACGAATCTCTCTTTTTTGATCGATTTCCATTTTCTTTTCTAAAAAATTAATTAAGCATCCAATTCTCCTGCGATCACGTTCATGCTACTCATTGTAAGAATAGCATCCGACAACATGCTGCCGCGGATCATTTCGGTATATGCTTGATAGTATATGAAACAAGGTCTGCGCATGTGAAGGCGATACGGAGTGCGACCGCCGTCACTGATGAGATAAAAACCTAACTCACCGTTGCCACCTTCCACACAATGGTATACTTCACCTTTAGGAACATCTGTTTCACCCATCACTATTTTAAAGTGATAAATCAAGGCTTCCATTTTTGAATAAACGTCTTCTTTGGGAGGAAGGTAGAAGTCAGGAACATCCGCGTGGAAATTACCCTCGGGAAGGTTTTCTAAAGCTTGCTTGATGATCTTAATACTTTCTCTCATCTCATCCATACGCACCATGTAGCGGTCGTAGGTATCTCCATTTTGACCAATTGGAATTTTGAAATCAAAATCCTGATATGATGAATATGGATTCATTACGCGTACGTCATAATCCACTCCAGCAGCTCTGAGGTTAGGACCGCTAAAGCTATATTCCAATGCGCGCTCAGCGCTGATAGGACCAGCCTTTACAGTGCGATCTACAAATATTCTATTTCTAGTTACAAGGCGGTCGAACTCGTCCAATGCAACAGGGAATTCTTTGATGAAGGTTCTTATTTTCTCAATTACTTCTGGAGAAAAATCACGTTCCATTCCACCGATACGTCCCATGTTGGTAGTGAGTCGCGCTCCACAAACGGCTTCGTAGATTTCATAAATCTTTTCTCTCCACTGGAACATATACAAGAAGCCCGAAAGAGCTCCTGTGTCAACAGCTATAACCGTGTTACAAATCACGTGGTCAGCAATGCGCGCCAACTCCATGATGATCACACGCATGTATTGCGCTCTCTTTGGAACATCACACTTGATCAACTTCTCCACCGTCATGTGCCATCCCATATTATTGATTGGCGATGAACAATAGTTCATACGGTCGGTAAGCGTGGTGATTTGGTTGTAAGGCCTGCGTTCACCAAGCTTTTCAAAAGCGCGGTGAATGTAGCCGATGGTTGATTCAGCACTCATGATGATCTCTCCATCCATTTGAAGGATATTTTGGAAGATACCATGCGTTGCTGGGTGCGTTGGTCCCAGGTTGAGGGTGCTGTATTCTTTATTTTCTACGGAAGGTGTTGTTGTTTCCAAGGTCGTTTCTTTTTGAGATTATCTTCCGAAATATTTATCTTCTTTGTCGTGACGGCTTGCGTCTTCGAGCGGATATTCTTTTCTCAAAGGATGGTAATTCATCTCATCCATGTTGAGGATGCGCTTGAGATTTGGATGTCCTTTGAATTTGAAGCCATAAAAGTCGAATGCTTCGCGCTCCATCCAATTAGCAGCAGCCCATAGGTCGGTAATGGTTGGCATTTCAAGGTCTTTTTCAGACATAAATGTTTTGAGGCGCACGCGCTCGTTGCGTTCGAGGCTGTGTAGCTGATACATCATGGCAAACTCAGCACCTACATTATCAGGAAAATGAATACCACAGAGTGTGGTGAGGTAGGTAAATCCTTCGGATTTGAGGTATGCTAGAATCTCTTTGATTTTTGGTTTAGCAACAACCAACACAGGGAAATCGTAATCCATGTGACCTTCGATGAGGGCTTCACCAAATTGGCCGCTGACTTTTTCTTTTAAACGCTCAAGTAGTTCGCTCATGCTGTGCTTCAATTATTCCATGCCATAGCTGGCAAGCATTTCTTTATATTCTTCTGTATCGCGACGTCGTGTACTTTCGCTCTTGGCGAGTTCTTGAATTTTCAAGATTCCATCAAGCACTTGTTCAGGTCTTGGTGGACAACCAGGGATGTAAACATCTACAGGAATGATGCGGTCTATTCCTTGAAGCACGCTATAGGTATCGAAAATACCACCACTAGACGCGCAAGCACCCATACATAAAACCCATTTTGGTTCGGCCATCTGCTCATAAACCTGACGAAGGATAGGCCCCATTTTCTTACTTATTGTACCCATTACCATAAGTAAGTCGGCCTGACGAGGCGAAAAGCTCAAACGCTCAGAACCGAAACGCGCCAAGTCATAGTGTGAAGCCATGGTCGCCATGAACTCAATACCACAACATGATGTTGCGAATGGAAGTGGCCAAAGTGAATTGGCGCGAGCCAAACCAACTGCTTTATCTAGGCTTGTCGCGAAGAATCCTTGTCCCTCTAGCCCTTCGGGCTGATATTTAGGATGGATGTCAATATTTCTTTCCATGTGTTGTCTTTTTGAATCTTTATCTCTTAGTCAACTGATAAACAACTTTGTTTGTTCGCTTACTTTTCCCAGTTCAATGCGCCGCGGCGAATGATGTAAATCAAACCAACGATCATCAAGCCCATGAAGGCAAACATTTCAAGTAGGCCAAAAACGCCCAACTCTCTAAAGTTTACCGCCCAAGGATACATGAATATCACCTCTACGTCGAAAAGAACGAAGAGGATGGCAACTAGAAAATACTTGATTGAAAAAGGGCTGCGTGCATTCCCTACGGATTCTATACCGCATTCGAAGGCTTCTTGTTTCACCTTTGTTTTCCGCTTAGGACCGAGCCAATGCGACAAAAACATGGTGGTAACTACAAAGCCAAGGGCCACGAAGGCCATTACTAAAACGGGGACATAGTCCCACAAGTGAGAAGTTTGTGCTTCCATCAGGTTTAATTCTTTTAAGGCGTTTGTCGGCGTAAAAATAGAAGCCTCTTGCTTTCACGAGGAATTTTAATTCGCAAAATCGCGTATTAAAGGCCTAAAAGCACCTCTTCTGCAGTTTTGCCACCGAAGAGAAGTCTTTCAGGATGCTCGAGCATATCCTTCACTTTTACAAGGAAGCTAACACTTTCACGTCCGTCTATTATTCTATGGTCATAGCTTAATGCTACGTACATAATTGGTCTAATTACTACCTGTCCATTTTCAGCCACAGGTCTTTCCACAATGTTGTGCATTCCGAGAATAGCACTTTGTGGAGGGTTGATGATTGGAGTAGAAAGCATCGAGCCGAAGACACCACCATTGGTGATGGTAAACGTTCCGCCCTGCATATCTTCTACCGTAATCTTTCCATCGCGCGCCTTCTTTGCTAAATCGCCGATGTTCTTCTCAATTTGAGCCAAGGTCAATGTCTCTGCATTGCGCATCACTGGTACCATCAATCCTTTTGGAGTGGATACCGCTACTCCTACATCACAATAGTCGTGGAAGATAATTTCATTGCCTTCAATGCGAGCATTCACAGCAGGGTAGTGGTGCAATGCCTCGCATACTGCCTTCGTGAAGAATGACATGAATCCAAGACCTACCTGATGTTTCTCTTTAAATACATCTTTGTATTTGGCTCTCAAATCCATAATTGGCTTCATGTTCACCTCGTTGAAGGTGGTCAACATGGCCGTGGTATTTTTTACAGACACCAAGCGCTCAGCAACTTTCTTGCGGAGCATGGTCATCTTTTCGGTGCGTGTATCGCGTGAGCCGCCCCATTGTGGGATGGCGTTGGTATCAAACCCTTTTGCCATCGCGGCTATCACATCGCCTTTGGTGATGCGACCAGCGGGACCTGAACCAGCCACTTGCGATGACTGGATACCATTTTCGTTCATGATTTTTGCCGCTGCTGGACTTGGGTGTCCCGCAGGATATGGGCTTGGCTCTGTAGGAGCGCTCGCTGCTGCGGGTTTCGCCGCAGGTTTTTCAGCTGCCGGAGCTGCTGGTGCTGCTTCTGCCTTGGGAGCTGCTGGAGCAGCGTTTGCCGGAGCCGCAGCATCAGTATCGATGATGCATACCACTTGGCCTACCGCAACGGTGTCGCCTGCTGCTGCCTTGAGTGTGATGGCGCCCGAAGCCTCCGCTGGCAACTCAAGAGTCGCCTTGTCAGAATCTACTTCAGCTATCGTTTGTCCTGTGGTCACATAGTCACCATCTTTTACCAGCCATGTCGCGATTTGTACTTCGCTGATCGACTCGCCCGGACTGGGCACTTTCATATCAATTTTTGGCATGTAACACTCCGTTTTGTTTGACGCGCAAATCTGCATCGAAAATCGATGCAGTCCGCATTATTGTTTTGCTATTTATCGTTTTTCTTAAACAACCCATTGTAGGTATCCTTATGCTCCCACTTTAGAATGATTCAACAGACGCTGTATCATGTCCAAATGCCTTCTCTCGTGCACCTTTGGTGAGCCCGCTGCTGGTGAGGCACTCGCTGCAGGGCTGATCACATCCATATTGTAAGACCGCATCATACGCATGATGTATGTCCAAGCCCCCATATTCTCTGGCTCTTCCTGCACCCAAAGAAGTTTACAGTTTTTGCTGTAACCCTTCAATACTGCTTCAATTTGCTTGATCGGTAAAGGATACAATTGCTCTAATCGAATCACCGCTATATTGTCTCCAGTGCCTTGCTTTTCTTTTTGTTCCAAAATATCGTAATACACTTTACCGCTGCAGAATGCGATGGTGTCGACCTCTTTCTTATTGATCGTTGGATCGTCTACAACCTCCGTGAATCGTCCCTTCGCCATATCGTTGATTGAACTTACTGCCTTTGGATAACGAAGCAATTTCTTAGGTGTAAATACCACCAGTGGCTTGCGATAAGCGCTCTTTACTTGACGGCGCAGTAGGTGGAAGAAGTTAGCAGGACTTGTGACATTGCAAATCTGCATGTTGTTCTCTGCACAAAGTTGTAAGAAACGCTCCAACCTTCCTGAACTGTGCTCAGATCCCTGCCCTTCATAGCCGTGGGGCAAGAACATCGTCAATCCGTTCATCGTTCCCCACTTGTCTTCAGCAGCGCTCAAGAATTGGTCAATGATGATTTGAGCACCGTTGTTGAAGTCACCAAACTGCGCTTCCCAAATGGTGAGGCCGTGTGGTGTTCCAAATGCATATCCATAGTCAAATCCCAAGACACCGTATTCGCTCAAAAGGCTATTGAATACGCTGAGTTTGGCTTGTTTTTCCGAAAGGGCATTGAGAGGAATGAATTCTTTTTCAGCGTCCTCGTCCGTCTTTACCACTGCATGGCGGTGAGAGAAGGTGCCGCGCTCCACGTCCTGTCCGCTAATGCGAACGGGGTGTCCTTCGGTTAGCAAGGTCGCATAGGCAAGCAATTCGCCCATCGCCCAATCGAGCGTGTCGCTTTCCAAAGCAGCCAAGCGATCTTCGAATACTTTTAATGTTTTTCTAAAAATCTTTTCTCCCTCTGGCAAGGCATTGAGCTTCTTTGCAAGCTCTACCAACTTTTTCTTATCAAATCCAGTGTCTGGTGATTGCTCAAAATCTTTATCTGTTGCTTTGCGAATGTCCTTCCATGTTTCTTCTAAGAAGTGCTTCACATCAGCATTTCCAGCTTTACGAGACTTGTCATAAGCAGCGTCGAGTTCTTTTTCGAAATCAGACTTCACTTTTTCCGCGTATGCTGAGTCAATGGTTCCTTCGGCAATCAACTTCTGCATGTAGATCTCACGCAGGTTTGGATGCTTAGAGATTAAATTATACAACGAAGGTTGTGTGAATTTAGGTTCATCTCCTTCGTTGTGGCCGTATTTGCGGTAACCAAGAAGGTCAATGAATACATCCATTTGATAGCGCTGTCGGTATTCGATGGCAATGTCCATAACGCGAATCACCGCTTCGATATCATCAGCATTTACGTGGAAGATAGGGCAGAGTGTCGTTTTCGCAACGTCTGTGCAATAGATGGATGTTCTACCATCGAGATAATTAGTGGTAAAACCTACTTGGTTGTTGGTCACGATATGAATCGTTCCACCAGCGTTATAACCATCCAAGCCCGCCATTTGTACCACTTCGTAAACGATGCCCTGACCAGCAATAGCTGCGTCACCGTGCACGAGGATGGGGACAATCGCTTTCTTATCATGAAGATAATGGTCAATCTTTGCTCTTGAAAGTCCTTCTACAACGGGATTTACTGCCTCAAGGTGAGATGGGTTGGGGCATAATGTGACGTGCACATTTTTGCCATCCACATTCAAATCACGGCTATATCCGAGGTGATATTTAACGTCACCATCAAAATTCTCATCATCATAATTTACACCATCAAACTCCATAAAAAGTTGTTCGAATGGTTTGCCCAGGATGTTTGTAAGCGTGTTCAAACGGCCTCTGTGAGCCATACCAATTACAAACTCTTTTACTCCAAGGCCGGCGCTCTTTTTCACTACATAATCCATCGCTGGAATGAGGGCTTCACAACCTTCTACTGAAAAGCGCTTTTGACCTACAAATTTCTTGTGGATATATTGCTCGAATATGGAAGCGCGAGAAGACATTTCAAAAATGTTCTTCTTTTGTTCGGCATTGAATTCAGGTTTTTTCACCGCCTCCATGCGCTCTCTAAGCCATGCCACACGCTCGGGATCACGAATGTATTGGTACTCTACTCCAATACTTTGACAATATGAGTTTTGAAGGTGAGCAACGATATCTTTCAACTTGGCATCGCCCAATCCTACCTCGGTACCAGCGTGAAAAACGGTCTCTAAATCCGCTTGTGTCAAACCGAAGTTCTCAATATCAAGGGTTGGCGAGTATTTGCGACGCTCGCGAACGGGATTCGTTTTGGTGAAAAGATGACCGCGTTGGCGATAGCTGTTGATTAAATTGATGACCTTGAACTCTTTTTGAAGCATTTCTGCACCTGCACCAGAAAGTGCATCGCCACCAGGCATTACTGGATATTCACTTCTCTGAAAGTCAAAACCTTCGAAAAACCTTCTCCATGAGATATCTACGCTCTCGGGGTTTTGCTTGTACTGTGCGTACAAATGATCAATGGCGTTGGTGTCAGTGTTGCTCAAATATGTCAAGGAATCCATATCTTTTTATTGTAGTTGGGGTGACAAAGTTAGTCAACATGTACTTTTATGAAAGGCTTTTCCTCAGCCAAACTTTCTGAGCCTCCTTTCTTAAGATTTTTTGACTAATAAATGATACCATTTCTGCGGGAGAAATGTTTCGTTGATCTTTTTTAATATCCTTTTCGCTCAAATCAATTCGGTAAAGGATGGGCACAAAGTTTTGGGGTTGTTCGGATAGTACCTGAGTTATTGTATTTTTTACTAAAAGGTAAAGCGTTTCGCCGTCTAACGTTTGCTCGGGTCTTTCTACTTGGACGTAGGGAATAAAATCTTTTTGAATCTGAAGGAATGTCAACTCGAAGAGCTCGGCATGGCTGATGCCCGGTAGATTTTGGTCGAAAAGTGTGAGGCCTTCTTCCAAGATTAATGTTGTCTTTCGAGCATCTGCTCGGCCAATAAAATCAGTGATTCCGTGCGTGCTGGATCGACGCTCAGACCTTTGAGTTCATACAACGCTTGTTGATGGTAGGTCTGAACTTTTTCCAGCAATGCTTCTTCCACATTTAATTTCGAGAAAATTGCTGTGATGGCTTTTACTTTTTCGGTGGGATCTTTTGGTTTTTTACCCATCCAATATTTTAGCACTTCACGACTGCTATCATCAGCAATTTCTAGGGCGAGTATTTGCAGAAAAGTTTTCTTATCGGCAATGATGTCTCCGCCTTTAACCTTTCCAACTTTCGCTTCGTCTCCAAAGACGTCTAAATAATCATCTAAAAGCTGGAATGCAAGTCCGGTGGACTCTCCAAATCGATAAATTTTTTCTTGATCTTGCAAGGATGCTCCTCCAATGGCAGCTCCGATTTGCATCGCACCTGCAAGTAGCACCGACGTCTTGAGACGAATCATTTCAATGTACTCGTCAATGGTCACATCGGTGCGCGACTCAAAGTCCATATCCATTTGCTGACCCTCACAAACTTCCAAAGCTGTTTTATTGAAAATTTGGAAGACATGTGCGAAATGTTCTGGGTTTGTTTTTGCCAAAAGCTGATAGCTCTGAATCATCATGGCATCGCCACTAAGAATCGCAGTGTTAGAATTCCATTTTGCATGAACCGTGGGTTTTCCTCTGCGCAGCGGTGCATTGTCCATGATATCATCATGCATCAGTGTGAAGTTGTGAAAAACTTCCACAGCCAATGCTGGATGAATAGCATCTTCAAGATTTTCGTTAAAAAGCTGACACGACATCAGGCTGAGTGCCGGGCGCAAGCGCTTTCCTCCCAAATTCAAAATATATTGAATGGGTTCATAGATGGAACCTTTGCTATTCTGTCTTGCAAAGGCATCCATTTTCTTCTTTACGAGTTCTTGTATTTGCTGTAAGTCCAACATGTTATTTACCTGCTTTCAATTGCTCCATAAGATATTTACCATAACCACTATTCATGAGGGGAACAGATATTTTTTCTAATTGTTCGTCATTGATGTAGTCCATGCGCCACGCAATCTCTTCGATACAGCCAATTTTGAGTCCTTGTCTTTCTTCAATCACCTGAACATATTGACCTGCTTGCATCAACGAGGCGAAGGTTCCAGTATCGAGCCATGCGGTGCCGCGATCCATTCTTTGAACGCTGAGTTTTCCTCGTCGCAAATATTCTTTATTGACGTCCGTGATTTCATATTCACCACGCGCGCTCGGCTTCAAGTTCTTTGCAATTTCCACTACATCATTATCATAGAAATAAAGACCAGGCACAGCATAGTTGGACTTGGGCTCCTTTGGCTTTTCTTCTATAGAAATGGCTTTGTAATTGGCATCAAACTCTACTACACCATATCGATGTGGATCATTTACGTGGTAGGCATAAACGAGTCCTCCGTCGATGTCGGTATTTTGACGGAGCACTTTTCCAAAGGCGCTTCCGTAAAAAATATTATCACCTAAAACTAGTGCCGCCTTTTCTTTTCCAATAAAGTTTTCTCCCAAAACAAAAGCCTGAGCGAGACCGTTTGGAACTTCTTGTACTTGGTATGAAAAGCTGCATCCTATGCGACTTCCATCGCCAAGGAGTTTTTCAAATCCAGGCAAATCGTGTGGTGTGGAAATGATAAGTATATCCCTTATTCCTGCAAGCAACAACGTACTCAAGGGGTAATAAATCATCGGCTTATCATACACTGGCATGAGTTGCTTGCTAACTGCAAGTGTTAATGGATATAGGCGCGTACCGCTGCCACCAGCGAGAATGATTCCTTTCATTATTCTTTTATTTGAACAGTCCAATCCTCATAATGCAAATCATCTTCTTCATCCAATATTTGGAAGAAAGGTTCTGAGAATGACTTTGTAGTGATACTGCGTTGGAAAGATAGCAATAGTGCTGGGAGAACAATTAAGTTGGTGAACATTGCCACCAAAAGTGTCACAGCTGTAAGCACTCCTAGTGCCCTCGTTCCTTCGAATTCAGAAGCGGCGAAACAGCCAAAACCAAAGAGTAAAACAAGGGAAGTATACACCATACTTGCACCGGTTTCGCGTATCGCTAACAATGCACTTTCTTTAATTTTCCAATCATGGAATTTCAATTCTTGCCTGTACTTTGCGAGATAGTGGATGGTATTATCTACCGTGATACCTAGGGCAATGCTGAATACAAGAATGGTGGATGGTTTTAGTGGAATGTCCAAGAATCCCATAATCCCGGCGGTCATCACCTGAGGAATGATGTTAGGAATAAATGAAATGAATACCATACGTGCACTCCAGAACATGAAAGCCATAAGGATAGAGATAATCACTATTCCAAATATCAAACTGCTGAAAAGATCACTCACCAAATAATTTGTTCCTTCTAAGAAAATGATACTTGTTCCGGTGAGAGTTACGTGATATTTATCTATTGGAAAAATACTGTCAATTCGAGGCTTGAGATCTTTCATCAATCGATCCATCTCTTTGGTGCCAATATCGGCGATCTGCGCTGTAACGCGCGTCACAGTCTTGGTACTATCAATGAAGGCTTTTTCAAGTCCTCTCGACTTGTAGTCGTTTTGAAGATAAGGGCCGATAAAACTCTGTTCATTCCGAGTGATGAGCGTGTAGTAGTCTGGGTCACCTTCGTAGAAGGCTTGTTTGATAAACTTACCTGCGTCGGCAATAGAAAGTGATTTTGAAAAAGGATGAATCACGGTGTCTTCTATCTGCAGTTGATAATCGGCGAGCAGGGATTGCAACTCCTCGATTTTCGCAAGATTTCGGTCCTTTGTAATTTGTCCTTTCTTTTTGCCGTCCACCATAATTTCGAAGGGCATCACACCGTTGAAATTACTTTCAAACCACTTCATATCCGTGATTACGCGGTCGTCTTCGGGGAGATCATCCACGATATTTCCTGTGGTATGAATCAACATGATTCCAGCTAGTCCTAATCCGAAGAGCACAATGGTGGTGAGATATATGGCCTTTCGGTGATACGTCACAATTCTGACGAGAAAATCCAATATGCGCTCCAGCCAAGGCGATTCAAGGTGACCAAGATGTTTTTCTGTTGGTGGAGGAAGGAAACTATAAGCAATTGGAAAAATGAGAAGCGAGAGGAAAAATACTGCCATAGAGTTGATGGTGGCAATAATTCCAAAGTGCTTTAATACGTCGCTTGAGGTGAATATGAAGGTTGCAAATCCTACAGCTGTAGTGGCATTGATCATGAATGCTGCCGCTCCCGCCTTTTGGACTACACGCGCCAAGGCCCTTGTTTTATTGCCATAGCGCTTATATTCTTGGTGATATTTTGTAACAAGATAAATACAATTGGGAACTGCTGTCACAATCATCAGCGGAGGCATCAGTCCCATCAATGCACTAATTGGGAAGTCAAACAGCGCTATACTTCCCATGGCGCAAACAACAGTAACCGCTACTACTGACATCACAACCACTGTCACTTTTACACTTCTGAAAAAAATGTACAACAGAACGATGCAAATCAAAGCGCTCAACATGGTAAAATACTTCAGCTCTGCTTTGATTTTAGTTGTTATTTCCGTGCGAACGAAGGGCAGACCAGATAAATACAATTTGATGCCCGTGTCTTGCGTGAACTTTTCTGTAAGCTCAACAATCTGATCAATTGCATTTCCTCTTTTTTCACTATTAAATAAATCTGAGTTCACAAAGACCATCATCAGGCCAGCGTCAACACTATCCTTGAAAAGAAGACCATTGTAGAATGGAAGGTCGTAGAGGTTTTGGCGAATACTGTCGGCCTCTTGTTGGTTTTGAGGTGGGCGAGATGCCACCTGACGAAATCGAAACTTTTGTGCCGTAGTATCTTTATAAATGGTGTAGCAATGCGCGGTTGAAAAGATAGAGTCGACTGAGTTATAAGATTCACCCTCCACTTCCACTCTAATCTTTTTGAGATCATCCCCCAACTGCTTCCACTTTGAAAAGTTCTTATAGTCCCAGATAGCTTCGTCTTTGTAGCCTATCACCATCACGTTGCCATCTTCTGAAAACTGCTTTATAAAATTCGAATATTCAATAAAGGTGCTATCGTCTTTGGGGAGAATACCTCCGAACTTATAACTCATTCTCACAAACTGAGAATGGTATCCCATAAAGATTGAAAATAAAATAACTAACACTCCCAATGGAATGCGGTATCTGAGAATATAAGCACCAATTTTACCCCACATAGCTTTAGAATAGACCACAAATAAAATACAATCCGTTGATATATACCGATTTTAATTCAAGGTATTCGGTAAAGAACTTATATACATTTGTCGCATCTTAAATACATAACATCATGTCAATGAAATACCAAGCTCAGGTAGATGCTTTTATGGCAAAAGTTCGCGCAATGAATCCGAACGAACCTGAGTTCCTGCAAGCTGTTCAGGAAGTGGCTGAAGCGGTGATCCCACTTATAGAAGAAACACCGAAGTACAAAAACTCTAAAGTTTTAGAGCGTATCGTTGAACCAGAGCGCACCATAATGTTTCGTGTGCCGTGGGTTGACGATAAAGGGGAAGTGCAAGTGAATAGAGGCTACCGCGTGGAGTTTAACTCCGCTATCGGTCCTTATAAAGGTGGTCTCCGCTTTCACCCAACAGTAACACTATCTGTGTTGAAGTTTTTGGGTTTTGAACAAATCTTCAAGAATAGCTTGACCACTCTTCCAATGGGTGGTGGTAAAGGCGGCAGTGACTTCGATCCAAAAGGAAAGAGTGACCGCGAGGTGATGGCTTTCTGTCAGAGTTTTATGAATGAACTTTCTCGCCATATTGGAGCTGACACTGACGTTCCCGCAGGCGATATTGGTGTTGGAGGTCGTGAAATCGGTTTTATGTTCGGTCAATACAAGCGCCTTCGCAATGAGTTTACCGGAGTGTTCACTGGAAAAGGTCGTAATTGGGGAGGTTCGTTAATTCGCCCAGAAGCCACAGGATATGGTACTGTTTATTTTGCTCAAGAAATGCTAGCCACTCGCGGCAAGTCGTTCAAAGGCATGACGGTGGTCGTTTCTGGTAGCGGTAATGTGGCACAGTATGCTATTGAAAAAGCTCATGAATTAGGAGCAAAAGTGGTTACTGCTTCTGATTCTTCTGGTTATATCTATGATGCTGCGGGTATAGACGCCGATAAGCTTGCTTTCTTGATGGAGTTGAAGAACGTGAAGCGTGGACGTATCAAAGAATATGCTGATAAATATGGTTGTGAATTCGTGGAGGGTAAGACTCCTTGGGGGGTGAAATGTGATATCGCATTGCCTTGCGCTACTCAAAACGAACTTCAAGGTGATGACGCAAAAACGCTCGTTGCCAATGGTTGTATCTGCGTGGCTGAAGGTGCTAATATGCCTTCTACACCTGAGGCAATCCATCATTTTACAGAAAAGAAAATTCTCTTCTCTCCAGGCAAGGCTTCAAACGCTGGGGGAGTAGCTACCTCAGGTCTCGAGATGTCGCAAAACTCTCTCAGACTTTCTTGGTCTCGCGAAGAAGTAGACCAGCGTCTGCACGGCATTATGAAGAGCATTCATGAGGCGTGTGTGAAGTATGGAAAAGAAGGAGATTATGTAGATTATGTAAAAGGCGCCAATATCGCGGGATTCGTGAAAGTGGCCGATGCCATGATCGACCAAGGTGTGGTTTAATCTCTTATTGTATAAAATACAAAAAGCCCGCTTCCTAGGAGGCGGGCTTTTTATTTCTTGAAGCAGGTATATAACCATTCATTAACAAGGCTTTTCATTTTTGGTATTCAGGGATGTATTACATTTGCACGAATTTATTTTAACGGTAAATTCAAACGTTCATGTCTCATTTATCCGAAAAGCTTGTAGGTGAAGGTCTTACCTACGATGATGTTCTACTAGTTCCTGCATATTCAGAAGTCTTGCCGCGCGAAGTAGTCATCCGTTCCAATTTCTCAAAAAATATTGTACTCAATACGCCTATTGTATCCGCTGCAATGGATACAGTGACTGAGTCTCAAATGGCCATCGCTATGGCTAGAGAGGGTGGCATTGGAGTTATACATAAGAATATGTCCATTCAGCAGCAGGCTGCGGAAGTTCGCAAAGTGAAGCGCTCCGAAAGCGGGATGATTCAAGATCCTGTGACCCTATTGGAAACTGCGAATGTTGGCGACGCTCTCCAACTGATGGCCGAGAATAGAATCGGAGGGATACCCGTTGTCGATGAAGCTGGAATTCTCAAGGGTATCGTTACCAATCGTGACTTGAGATTCGAAAAAATCCCATCGCGCCCAATCACAGAGGTGATGACATCTAAGGATGTGGTGACTACTGACAAACCTGGAGATATGGCAATGGCGGAGGCTATTTTGCAAGAAAGGAAGATTGAGAAATTGCCTGTGGTTGATGCGGCGGGCAAGTTGGTGGGACTTATCACATATAAGGATATCATGAAATTACGCCGATATCCAAATTCCTGCAAGGATGGCTTTGGTCGTCTGCGTTGTGCTGCCGCCGTGGGCGTGACAGCAGATACAATGGAGCGTGTGGAGGCATTGGTGAAAGCAGGTGTAGATGCTGTTATCATTGATACTGCGCACGGTCACAGCGCTGGAGTAATTCGTACCTTGAAAGAGGTAAAGGCCAAGTTTGGGTCAAAGGTGGATGTGATTGTAGGAAATATAGCCACGGCCGATGCAGGTATCGCCCTTGCCGAAGCTGGAGCGGATGCAGTTAAAGTGGGTATAGGTCCTGGTAGCATCTGTACTACGCGTGTAATCGCAGGTGTAGGAGTTCCACAGCTAACCGCAGTTATGGACGTGGCGGCCGCCCTCGCTAAATATGGGGTTCCCGTTATTGCTGATGGCGGTATTCGTTTTACCGGAGATATTTCAAAGGCCTTGGCTGGCGGAGCTTCTACTGTCATGGTGGGGTCTATGTTGGCAGGTACCGAAGAATCTCCTGGGGAAACCATCATTTATGAAGGAAGGAAATTCAAGTCTTACCGCGGAATGGGAAGCCTCGAAGCCATGCAACATGGCTCGAAGGACCGATACTTTCAAGATGCTGAAGATGATATTAAAAAATTGGTTCCTGAAGGAATCTCTGGCAGGGTTCCCTTCAAAGGTGCCGTGCAAGAGGTCATGTACCAAGTCATTGGCGGCTTGAGAGCAGGGATGGGATATTGCGGAGCAAAGGATATTTCAACTTTGCAGAAGGCGCGTTTTATCAGAATCACCAATGCTGGTATCAAGGAGAGCCACCCCCATGATGTGTTTATTACCCGTGAGGCACCGAATTACAGTCACAAGTAGGGCTGATTTTCCGATACTGGTATTACATTTGCCAGCCTTAGTTTTTAAACTATAATATTTTATGAAATTGCTTAACCATTTTGCTGCTTTGGTGTTCTTCACCTTTTCTGTTTTGTCCCTTCAGGCCCAAGACAAGAAGGCTACAGTACTAACAATCGAAGGGGAAAATATTACCTTGGAAGAATTTGAGAATATCTTCCGAAAAAACAATCGAGATTCCGTCATCACAAAGGCCGCTTTGGATGAATACATGGAACTCTTTATCAATTTCAAGTTAAAAGTAAAAGAAGCTAAAAAACTTGGCCTCGATACCGTGGCTAAGTTTAAGACGGAGCTGGATGGCTATCGCATCACTCTCTCTCGTCCTTATCTTACCGACGGTGACATGCTCAACGGTATGATATCAGAGGCTTATGAGCGCATGAAGTCTGAAGTGCGTGCGAGCCATATTCTTATTAAACTAGATCCAAACGCTACTCCAGAAGATACTTTGAAAGCGTATAATCGTGCTTTGGATGTAAGAGCAAAGCTCTTGTCGGGTGAAGATTTCGCAACACTCGCCAAGAAAACTAGCGACGATCCAAGCGCTAAAGACAACGGTGGCGATCTTGGCTATTTTACGGCTTTTCAAATGGTCTATCAATTCGAAGATGCAGCCTATGCAACAGCAGTGGGCGAGGTGACGATGCCGGTGCGCACGCGTTATGGCTATCACATTTTGAAAGTATTCGACAAGCGCGCTGCACGTGGTGAGGTGCAGGTGGCGCACATCATGATCAAAGAAAAGAAGGAAGATGGCGGTGCTGAAAAGGCAAAAGTAAGAGCAGAGGAAATTTACCAAAAAGCGATATCGGGTGAAAATTTTGCCGAACTCGCTGCCAAGTACAGCGAAGACGGCAGCAGCGCGAAGTCAGGTGGAGAGTTACCCTGGTTCGGTACCAATAAAATGGTAAACGAATTCGAAGACGCTGCATTTGGTCTTAAAAAGGATGGTGACATTTCTGCACCCATAAAAACATCCTACGGTTGGCACATCATCAAGCGCCTTGGAGCACGCTCCATCGGAAGCTTTGCTGATATGGAAAAGGAAATCAAGAATAAGGTTTCTAAAGACGGAAGAGCAGAAAAGACAAAAGCTTCTTTCCTCAAAAAATTAAAGAAACAATACAATTTCACCTTCGATGATAAAGTGCTAGAGGAAATTGCTCTGAAAGCTGATACCAATATCTTTAATGGTAAATGGAACCTGAGCAAGAAGGATTTGCAAAAAACGCTCTTCTCTTTTGATGGTAAAGTTTATAAAGTAGAATACCTTCATTCACTTCTCAGCAAGCGCGATAAAATGAAAGTGAAGATGACTCCAAAAGAATATGTAATTTATGAAGGAAAGCTTTCGGGTGACAATCAAATTATGCGTCATGAAGACTCTAAATTAGAAGAGAAGCATACTGCATTCAGACTTTTGATGAATGAGTATCGTGAGGGAATTCTGTTGTTTGAACTCACCGACCAAAAGGTTTGGTCGAAAGCAGTGAAGGATTCTGTAGGTCTTCAGAAGTTTTTTGATGAAAATCAATCTAAATTCATGTGGCCCAAGCGCCGTGATGCCGTAATCTACACTTGCGCGAATGAAGAGATGGCAAAAGAAGTTAGAAGGCTCATCGAAAGCGGAAAGTCAAACGCAGAAATCGTTGAACAAATCAATAAAAACTCTCAACTCAATCTTCAAATAGAAGAAGGGGTGTTCTCTGAAGAAGATAAAGATGTATTAGCAAATACTGCTTGGGCGCCAGGTCTTTCTCAAAACATTCCGTACAACGGACAAGTGGTGATTGTAAATGTAAAGGCCGTAGTGCCAGAATCACCAAAGAAGCTTTCCGAAACAAGAGGTATCGTTACTTCTGAATATCAAAACTATTTAGAAAAGAAGTGGATCGAAGAATTGCGTGCGAAGTATAAATACCAAGTTAAAAAAGACGTGCTCTATTCTGTGAAGTAATTTGAAAAAGTGTTTTTTCATATTTCTGATAATTATCTCCTACGCTTGTAACAAAAAGGGCGGCGACGACGCCATAGCTGCAAGGGTAGGAGATAAGTTTTTGTATTGGTCGGAGTTGGCAGACATCATTCCCAACAATGCGAGCCCTGAGGATAGCGTTATGCTTTGCGAGACTTACGTAAACAATTGGATTCGCGAACAGGTGGTGTTGAAGCAGGCGGAGGAAAACCTTGCAGAGGAAAAAAAGAACTTCGACGAGTTGATTGAAAACTACAGAAAGTCATTGCTCACCTATTCCTATGAGCAAGAATTGGTGCGACAAAAGTTGGATACTATCGTTAGTAATGAGGAAATAGAAAAGTATTATGACGATAATATCCAAAATTTTGAGCTCAAAGATTACATTGTAAAAGTGAAGTTCTGTGCGATTTCAGAAGATAGCAAAGACTTGAAGCTGATGAAAAAACTTTTTTACAGCACCAAGCCCGAGGACTTTGGCAAATGGGAAGCCCTGTGTATAGAAAAACAGGCGTCCTATTATTTTGATGAAGATAAATGGATGCTGTGGGAAGACTTAATAAAGAAAATTCCTTTAGAAGTTTTCGATGTGGAATCTTTTCTAAAGAGAAATAAATCAGTGGAATTGGAGCGCAATGGTTCCTTGCATATGATCATGTTTTTGGATTATCAACTTAGCGGAAGTCGCTCGCCATTGAGCTACGAACGTGAGAATATCAAAACGATGATTTTGAATAGACGAAAGATAGATTTATTGAATCGCATGCGCGAAGATGTTTACCAACAAGCGATGCAATCGAAAGAAGTTGAAAATTTTATAATTAAGAAATGAGAATATTCGCATTGATTTTATTGTTCTTGCCGCTCACGGTTTTTTCACAGCCAGAGTTGGTGGATAAAATCGTGGCGGTGGTTGGTGATGAGGCAGTTTTATACTCTGATATTCAAAGCGCAATTTTAGAAGCTAGCCAAGGTAAAACTGTCAATAGCAGTCAAGCAGAACGCTGTGAGATTTTGGAAAATCTGATGTATCAAAAACTTCTACTCAATCAGTCGCGACTCGATAGTATTGAGGTTTCTGATGCAGAGGTAAATCAACAGGTAGAGCGTCGGTTGAACTATTTCGTTTCCATGTTTGGAAGTGTCGAGCAGTTCGAACAATACTACGGCAAAACGGCAGCGCAGATGAAGTCTGAGTATTTTGATTTAATTAAAGATCAGTTACTCGTTCAAAAAATGCAGCGCGAAATCACAAAGGATGTAAAGGTCACACCGTCTGATGTGTTGCGTTTTTTTCAAAGCACGCCTGTCGATAGCCTTCCTTTGATTGGTGAACAAGTCATGTATTCACAAGTTGTGATTGATCCCGCGATTCGTGAATCCGAGCGACAGCGAACGATTGCGTTTATGGACTCGATTCGATTGGATATTATCAATGGCCGCACCAGTATGACGTTGCAAGCTGCCAAATGGAGTGAAGACCCAGGTTCAAAATACAAGGGTGGATGTTACCCTTTACAGCGCAAGGGTTCTTTCGTTCCAGAATATGAGGCTGCTGTATTCAACACACCGGAGGGCTCTTACAGTCCTGTGTTTTCTTCAGTCTATGGTTATCACTTCGTGAAAGTGGTAGAAAAACGTGGCGATTTTTATGAATCTTGTCACGTATTAATGAGTCCTAAAGTCTTTGATGAGGATTTGTCACAAGCTAAAATTAAACTGGATTCTCTTTCAATACAATTGAAAGCAGGTGTGATAACATTCCCAGAAGCCGCCGTTCGATATAGTACAGATAAGGATACTAAAAATCAAGAAGGGCGTGTTGCGAGCATCGCCAGTGGCTCAAGACATAATGTGGCGGATTTGGATCCAGAAACGAACCTGATTTTATCGAAGATGAAACCGGGAGAAGTTTCAGCTCCTGTGCTCATTAAAAAACAGGATGGCAGTCAGGCGTACGCTATTTACAAACTAGACGGCAGAATTGAAGCTCACAGAGCCACTTTAGAACAGGACTTTGAAATTTTTAGAGAAGGCGCACAGGCAAAGTCAAGTCAAACGGTGATGGATCAGTGGGTAAACAAAAAGCTCGCAGAAACGTTTGTATCGGTGAACGCTGAATACATGACTTGTGATTTCGGGTTTCAGTGGTTTAAGGTAAAACAGTAACCACTCTCGCGTATATTCGCGAAGCTAATTAAGAAGAGGAAAATTATGGCAGACTTGAATTTTAGTTCAGAAGCAGAAGCACTGGACAGTTTGAAAGGCAAATACCAGTTATTACAAAAAGAGATAAAGAAGGCCATCGTCGGACAAGATGATGTGGTGAAAAATGTTTTGATTTCTATTTTTGGAAACGGACACTGCCTTTTGGTTGGTGTTCCGGGGCTCGCAAAGACCTTGCTGGTAAATTCGATTGCGCAGTCGTTGGGGCTTTCATTCAATAGAATTCAGTTTACGCCTGACTTGATGCCAAGCGATATTATCGGTTCTGAAATTCTTGATGAATCGAGAAATTTTAAGTTTGTAAAAGGTCCTCTTTTTGCGAATATCATTCTCGCAGATGAGATCAACAGAACTCCACCAAAAACACAATCTGCATTGCTCGAGGCGATGCAAGAACGCAAAGTGACTGCTGGTGGTCGCACCTATGATTTGCAAGCACCTTTCTTCGTACTTGCAACACAAAACCCAATTGAACAAGAAGGAACATACCCACTTCCAGAAGCACAGCTCGACCGTTTTATGTTCAATATTTGGGTGGATTACCCAAGCTTCCAAGAGGAACTAGATATTGTAAAAAGTACAACAAGTAACAAGAAGGCCGATATTCAACCAGTAGTTTCTGGTGAAGAAATTTTGTTTTACCAAAATCTTATTCGCAAGATGCCTGTCACTGATAACGTGATTGAGTATGCGGTGAAATTGGTAAGCAAAACCCGCCCAGGCGGCGCAATGGCTACCGACATGGTAAATCAATTCCTCTCTTGGGGAGCAGGTCCTCGCGCTTCACAAAACCTCATTGTGGCGGCAAAGTGTAACGCAGCTCTCAACGGCAAATACAGTCCAGACATAGAAGATGTAAAGGCAGTAGCAGTTCCGATTTTGAGACACCGTATCGTGCGCAATTACAAAGCGGAAGCAGAGGGTTACACGGTAGAAAAAATCGTTGATAGTTTGCTATAATTATTTTTTTCTAAAGAAAATAATATAGCCAATCAGCATCGCGAAGCCGAAGTCCCAGAGATTCATGACGAACATGGTAATCAAGTGAAATCCTGTACCAATAATTAGTACAGGGTAACGCCATTTTTTTATCCAAATGATTATCGGGAATAGGAGCTGGTAGGCGAGGATAATATAATTGGCGCCTTTCATTAAAAATGAAATGGAAGTGATGCCAGAGGATTTCACCCACTCTCTTGAAAAGCGCTCCATCTCTAGGGTGTAGTATATAGCATCTCCATTCACCCACATGTCTCCGCTCAGCTTATAAAGTCCTGATAGAAAGTAAACAATGCAAATCTGCACCGTTGCTGCGATCACCACAGCTCTATTCAAAATGTTGCCTGAAATACTTGCCGTGGCAGTATTCACGGGAATGCAGTAAAAGGCTAACAACAGCATTAAAAGATAACTGGAATTGAAGGCGTTGACACCCGCATAAAAAAGCAACATCCCGGTAATCCATGTTAGAAAACGAAAAACGAACACTCCGCGAAATTGAAGGAGGCTGATGAGAGAGAAAACAAGATGTGGATAATAGATGTAGGGGAATAAATACAGCCTATAAACAAGGGCATAAGCAATATTCGTAGCAGGCGAACTATCCCCTGAGTATCTTAGAAGAACAGTTTTTGGTCCCCACAAAAGCTCTCGAATGTCCCATACTGCAGCTGCAGAAAAGAAGAACCATAAGTAAACCCCAATTGTAAAAAATCGAAGTGCTCCCCATTGCTGCACCGGTGTTTGCAACCATTTGATATAGCTATGTGTGATTGACTGCAACATGTTATTTAGATCCAATGAGGGAAAATGCAGGGAACTCTAGATGCCCTGTTCGCTCTGTGGCGAGGCTTTGAGGAGGATTTGTAAATGTGAAATCGATAGCAATTTGTACACTATCTCCCAATACTTCAATAGAGCGGGATTGATGAAGAGTAATGACGAAATAAATTGTTTTATTGTAATCAAAACTTTTCATGACATCATCAAACACGGGCTTCTTGTCCTTGTAGTAAAAATTATCTGCAATCTGACGCGACAGTCCACTTAGAATGTTTTGTTCAACATACTCCATACGATGACGGGTGTTGAAACCATTTGCTTCGCTCACATCTCGCCAAGCGGACCATTGTTGATGGTAGTACCGATACTTCAAGTGCATATCGTATTCAGGCACTTCGGGTGCGAACATAGTCCACGACTGATGGAAAAAAGGTACCGTATATCCTTGACTTACTGCGCGTACGGGTCTTGGTAACACAAAAAAGTCGGTAGCATAGATGGTGGTAAGCGCAAAATGCGCCAATAACCAAATGCTGACGATAGCGATGAGTATTTTATGGCGCAGTTTCATTTTTTTGAAGTACCACAAACATAATCTCAAATCTTTGAGATACCTTTCGCCTATCAAAATAACTTACAGCAATGGAAATTTCGGCTAATGATCCCCGACTGAAATCTTGGGTTTTTGTTCCAGAAAACAGTGATTTTCCTATTCAAAATTTACCTTTCGGAGTTTTTAGAACCGAGAGCCAGTTGCCCAGAGTGGGAGTGGCGATTGGAGACAAAATTCTCGACCTAAAAGCATTGCATATCTTGGGTTATTTGGAGAATCTTCCATTCAAATTGGAAGATTTTTTAGCCGATTCATTGAATCCATTGATGAGTTATGGTAAAGTTGCTACGCGCGATTTGCGCCAGCGCATCTCAAAATTATTGCGTTCGGATATGCCCGATCTACGCGACCGCGAGCATCATGTAAAGCAAGTATTGGTGAATCAATCGGAAGTGCAGATGTTGCTTCCCGTGAAGATTGGTGACTACACAGATTTTTATAGCAGTGAAGATCATGCGCGAAATGTGGGCACCATGTTTAGAGATCCAGCGAAAGCACTTTTGCCAAACTGGAAACATCTTCCTGTTGGCTATCATGGCCGCGCTTCGAGCATTGTGGTGAGTGGTACTGAAATTCATCGACCAATGGGGCAAGTGAATCCTACCGACGATACACCGCCCGTATTTAAGGCTTCTGGTCAATTGGATTTTGAATTGGAAGTAGCCTTTATCACATTTGATGGTAAGGCGATGGGACAAAGAATTTCGACTGCCGAGGCGGATGATTATATTTTCGGAATGGTATTGTTTAATGATTGGAGTGCACGCGATATCCAGCGATGGGAGTATGTGCCGCTCGGACCATTTTTAGCAAAGAATTTTGCATCCACCGTTTCACCTTGGGTAGTGACGTTGGATGCGCTTGAACCCTTCCGAGTGGAAGGCCCAGTGCAAGAACCAGAAGTATTACCTTATTTAAAATATTCAGGTAAAAAGAATATTGATATCAACCTTGAAGTAGCGATTGCTCCTGAGAAGGGTGGTGAAACTGTTGTATCGAAGAGCAATTACAAGCACATGTATTGGAATATGACGCAGCAATTGGCCCACCACACTGTAGGTGGATGCAATGTGCGTTGTGGAGATATGATGGCAAGCGGCACCATTTCCGGACCGACCGAAGGTTCATTCGGTTCGATGCTTGAAATAGCATGGAAAGGCACCAAACCCGTGGCAATGAACGACGGCAGCACGCGTACCTTTATCCAAGATGGAGATACAGTAATTATCCGTGGATATGCTCTGAAAGATAATATTCGCGTCGGCTTCGGAGAATGCAGTGGAAAGGTGCTGCCGGTGATTGCTATCCTTTAGTAGTGGCGGTTGACGGGGATTTGCAGGCGAAGGAGAATGTTAAAAGAAATAAAGTGGCGAGGTGTTTCATAGCTGCAAGATAATAAGATGTATCTTTGCAGCAGAATTTAAGGGCCCGACCTTGGATTTGACAGCGAGAAGAATAGCTGTGTAAGCATGCAGAGCATTTTGTGTTTTGGCTCTTAAATATCAAGGCACAAGTCAGAAATGACAACAACTCTTACGCGCTCGCAGCCTAATCA
>JBKCOM010000116.1:0-2176 GCA_046309775.1 Flavobacteriales bacterium | reverse complement strand
TATCAAGCGGTGGGAATTAAATCTGCAGCTCACGTCTATTTTAATACCGTTCCCGATTCACTTACTGTAGATCAAAGTGCAATGTTGGTAGGTATGTTGCAGAATCCGAGTCGTTGGAATCCGATGAAAAAAGACACTACTCTATCTTTAAAGAGAAGGGAAGTGGTATTGAGTCAAATGGTGAAGTACGGTTATTTGAGTGAAGAGGATTATGAAATTTATCGAAAAAAACCGCGTGGCATTGATTTTCAGAGAGTGAGTCACGATGCAGGATTGGCGCCTTATTTTAGAGAAGTATTGCGCGCGAAACTCGATGAGATATTGAATGAAAAAGATGAAAGCGGTGAGTTGATACGTAAGAAAGCAGACGGAACAGCTTACAATGTTTATAGTGATGGATTGAAAGTTTATACCACGATAGACACCCGCATTCAACAACATGCTGAGTGGGCAGTGGAGGAACATTTATCAAAAGAATTGCAAGCTGCTTTTTTCAAAGATATTTCTAGAAGAAAAAAAGAAAACTATCCCTTCTATAATGGGATCGCTGACAAAGATCGCGAGCGCATCATGCGTCAAGCAATTGAAGGAAGCGAGCGTCATATGATTCTTTCGGGAAAATTATGCCCCGATTGCAAACGTCCGAAAAAGTATATTTCTGCTATTCGACGCGATGGAAAAGAATATTATTCTTGTGATGAAGATAAGGGCGGATGCGGTGAAGAATGGGAGAAGTTTGATGAAAAAGGCATTGAGAAAATTTTCAATACTCCTGTAAAAGCAAAAGTGTATGCGCACGGAGCCTATAAGGATACATTGATTTCACCGCTTGATAGTATCAAATATCATAAGGCAATATTGCACGCGAGTTTGATGAGCGTGGAGCCGAGCACAGGTCATATCAAAGCGTGGGTGGGAGGAATAGATTTTAAATATTTCAAATTCGACAATGTCTATCAATCGCGTCGTCAAGTGGGCTCTACCTTCAAGCCTCTGGTTTACGCCACAGCATTGCGCATGGGCAAACGTCCAGAAGACCAAGTGAGCGCAGAACAAATTTGCATTGGCAATTGGTGTCCAAAGAATAGTGGAGGTGGTTATGGATTTTATTCGATGCGATGTGCGTTAGCAAATTCAGTGAACACGGTGAGTGCGCGATTGATGAATGAATATGGTGTGGATAATGTGGTACACCTTGCAAAGAAGATGGGAATCAAAACACCATTGCCTGCTGTGCCTTCACTATCGCTTGGAGTAGCGGAATTACCATTGTTTGAAATGGTAGGAGCGACTTCGACCTTCGCGAACGGCGGTGTATATATCGAGCCCACATTTATATTAAGAATAGAAGATAAAAATGGATCTGTCATCTATGAATCAGATCCTATAATTGATCAAGCGCTCGATCCAAACGTTTCTTATCAGATGCTGAGCATGATGAAAGCTGTAGTAGATGGATCGTGTGGAAGTGGCACAGGAGTGCGCCTTCGCGGCGGTAGAGCTTATGCGGGAATACCATATCCAACGGCGGGTAAGACGGGCACAACGCAGAATAATACGGATGGTTGGTTTATGGGATTGACACCCGATCTCGTAACAGGAGTCTGGGTGGGGGCGCAAGATCCAACGGTGCGATTCAATAGCACCGCTCTCGGACAGGGCGCCAATACGGGGCTTCCGATATATGGATACTTTATGAAAAAAGTATATGCGGATTCGAATATCAAAATCAGTAAAGGAGATTTCGCAAAACCTGCTGGGTACGATGATTATAAACGCAATCTGAATATCAACTCCGCTGCGGATTTTGATGATTTGATGTCGGATGATTTAATGGTCAATCCGAGTGGAGAAATCAAAGAAACGGAAGAGGATTTGGGAACAGATGAATTGAATCAATAATAAAAATTGAGATATGCCAATTAATAAAGTTGTAGCCAACGCCACAGAGGCGTGCAAAGACATAAAAGACGGAATGACCTTGATGATTGGGGGCTTTGGGTTGTGTGGCATTCCTGAGAATAGCATCAATGAGTTGGTGAAGAAAGGAGTAAAAAATCTCACCTGCATTTCAAACAATGCCGGAGTGGATGATTTTGGATTGGGACTTCTTTTGCAAGGAAAGCAAATCAAGAAAATGATTGCATCTTATGTTGGCGAGAATGCAGAATTTGAG
>JBKCOM010000115.1:0-2176 GCA_046309775.1 Flavobacteriales bacterium | reverse complement strand
TATCAAGCGGTGGGAATTAAATCTGCAGCTCACGTCTATTTTAATACCGTTCCCGATTCACTTACTGTAGATCAAAGTGCAATGTTGGTAGGTATGTTGCAGAATCCGAGTCGTTGGAATCCGATGAAAAAAGACACTACTTTATCTTTAAAGAGAAGGGAAGTGGTATTGAGTCAAATGGTGAAGTACGGTTATTTGAGCGAAGAGGATTATGAAATTTATCGAAAAAAACCGCGTGGCATTGATTTTCAGAGAGTGAGTCACGATGCAGGATTGGCACCTTATTTTAGAGAAGTATTGCGCGCGAAACTCGATGAGATATTGAATGAAAAAGATGAAAGCGGTGAGTTGATTCGCAAGAAAGCAGACGGCACAGCTTACAACGTTTATAGCGATGGCCTCAAAGTGTACACTACCATTGATACGCGCATTCAGCAACATGCGGAGTGGGCGGTGGAAGAACATTTATCAAAAGAATTGCAAGCTGCATTTTTCAAAGATATTTCAAGAAGAAAAAAAGAGAATTATCCTTTCTATAATGGAATAGCCGACAAGGATCGCGAGCGCATCATGCGCCAAGCAATTGAAGGAAGCGAGCGTCACATGATTCTTTCCGGAAAATTATGCCCCGATTGCAAGCGTCCGAAAAAATATATTTCTGCTATTCGACGTGATGGAAAGGAATATTATTCTTGTGATGAGGATAAAGGCGGATGCGGCGAAGAGTGGGAGAAGTTTGATGAAAAAGGCATTGAGAAAATTTTCAATACACCTGTGAAAGCAAAAGTGTATGCACACGGAGCATACAAGGATACTTTGATTTCACCACTCGATAGTATTAAATATCACAAAGCAATATTGCATGCAAGTTTGATGAGTGTGGAGCCGAGCACTGGTCATATCAAAGCATGGGTGGGAGGAATTGATTTTAAATATTTCAAATTTGACAATGTCTATCAATCCCGCCGCCAAGTAGGTTCTACCTTCAAACCATTGGTATATGCCACTGCTTTGCGCATGGGCAAACGTCCAGAAGACCAAGTGAGTGCAGAACAAATTTGCATTGGCAATTGGTGTCCAAAGAATAGTGGAGGTGGTTATGGATTTTACTCTATGCGATGTGCGTTAGCAAATTCAGTGAACACAGTGAGTGCGCGATTAATGAATGAATATGGTGTGGACAACGTCGTACACCTTGCAAAGAAGATGGGAATCAAAACACCATTGCCAGCGGTGCCTTCACTATCGCTTGGAGTAGCAGAATTACCTTTGTTTGAAATGGTGGGTGCGACATCCACTTTTGCGAATGGAGGCGTGTACATTGAGCCAACATTTATATTGAGAATAGAAGATAAAAATGGATCGGTGATTTATGAGTCTGATCCAGTAATCGATCAGGCGTTGGATCCGAATGTATCGTACCAGATGATTAGTATGATGAAGGCTGTCGTTGATGGATCTTGTGGAAGCGGAACGGGCGTGCGTTTGCGGGGCGGCAGAGCGTATGCGGGAATACCCTATCCAACGGCAGGAAAGACGGGCACAACGCAGAATAATACCGACGGTTGGTTTATGGGACTCACACCAGATCTCGTAACGGGAGTATGGGTGGGGGCGCAAGATCCAACGGTGCGATTCAATAGCACTGCTCTTGGACAAGGCGCCAATACTGGGCTTCCGATATATGGATACTTTATGAAAAAAGTATATGCGGATTCGAATATAAAAATCAGCAAAGGAGATTTCGCGAAACCTGCTGGGTACGATGATTATAAACGCAATCTGAATATCAACTCCGCCGCGGATTTTGATGATTTGATGTCGGATGATTTAATGGTAAATCCTAGCGGTGAAATCAAAGAAACGGAAGAGGACTTGGGAACAGATGAATTGAATCAATAAAAAAAATTGAGATATGCCAATTAATAAAGTTGTAGCCAACGCCACAGAGGCGTGCAAAGACATAAAAGACGGAATGACCTTGATGATTGGAGGCTTTGGTTTGTGCGGCATTCCTGAGAATAGCATCAATGAATTGGTGAAGAAAGGAGTAAAAAATCTCACCTGCATTTCAAACAATGCCGGAGTGGATGATTTTGGATTGGGACTTCTTTTGCAAGGAAAGCAAATCAAGAAAATGATTGCATCTTATGTTGGCGAGAATGCAGAATTTGAG
>JBKCOM010000114.1:0-3928 GCA_046309775.1 Flavobacteriales bacterium | reverse complement strand
TAAAAACAAAAGTCCCGCCGTGGCAGGACTTAAGTTTTGCACTCGCTTTACAAATCCGGTTACTTCCTTCGCCGGCTGTAGCTTCTTTATGATTGGATATAATCGTTGTCGTTATCTGTTGCTAATGTACTCTATACAACCATATTTAGTTTCCCCCCACCGCCCAAAGAAATTTATTTATTTACATGTCAAACCGAGCAGATTTTAACAACTATTCAAATGTCAACACCTTATTCTACAAGCATTAGTGGTCTTCATGTTTTATAAAAATTGCCGAGCAGCGCTCCATATTTAATTGAATAGATAGTCCATATTTTCCCGCCACTAATCCTGTCAAAGGAACAAGTACTTGGTGAAATCCGGGCTCTACCGCTTTGTCTGTAAATTCTTTTATCACCGATCCTTGATCGTTGTAGATTCGAATAACCACATCGCCGAATTCTTTATTACTAAACCGAACGAACATTCTGTCCCCACTGGGTTTTAACTCGTCGGTATATAGATAAAGCGTTGAGTCTTTTGCTGCGCCAATGGATGCGAGCTGAGTTATTGTAAATAATACAAAAAGTAAATATTTCATAATCGGGAGGTAGGTTAGGTAGGAGTGTAAAGCGTCCTGCTTTCAAGTGCTCACGATTCTTTTACATTGCAATTTGTTTTCACCCCACCGATTACAAAATATTTCACGCGCACATATTGAGTAGGTAGTCTTGTAAACTAGACAAGAGGCACGATCTCCATTTCGTCTGTGTATACAAGATATCCCTTGGTAGGCTGGCCGCTGATTTTTTCAAGCTCATCTCTATACTGTTTAATTTGCTCCAGATGCTTTTTAGATCGAGCGCCTGTTTTAAAGTCAATTACTTCCCAACCATTTTCACCGACCACTACTCTGTCGGGCCTAATTGGCATTCCATTCGGCAAGATGATTTCACGCTCATTAAAGATTTTTACCCCAGCACTAAACCATGCACGCAATGACGGATGTTCGCAAATGCGCAACAGTTCTTGCGCAAGCTTAGGATACTGCGAACTATTAAACATAGGATAGCGCGGCATCACTTTCTTTATCGCGTGATCAATATCTACAGGTAATGTGATATGACTCAAGCACTCGTGGATGATGGTCCCCAGCAATCGCTGCTCTTGATGCTCGAGTATTTTTTCTTTTAAAACAGTATAGCGCAATTGAGCCGAATGAACATTCGGTTTGATATTTCCATCAATGAGCAATACCGATTGAGGCTGACGTCGCTTGCGCTGTGGTTCAGACTTTTCGCCAAGTACATAATGACTTCCACTCGCGGTCATCGTCTTTGCTGCTTGGGTCATTATTTCTTTAGAAATGCTATCAGCACCTTTTTCTTCTATTAAAATATAAAGTCGCTCCTCTGGTCTCGTGGTAGCTACGTAACAAAGGTTGAGCTTGTCAAGGGTGGTCATTTCGATATCCTGCTTCACAGCTTGAGGCATATCTTCATGAATCGTGGTCTTACTATTCTTATAAATGAATTTAGAAAGTCCAAAAATTTCGGGATCTACATCCAGCCAAATTTCATTGGCATTGTCTTTTCCAGATAATCGTGGATAGATAACTACAGGAAATTGCAAGCCTTTACTTTTGTGAATGGTCATGATATTCACCTTATCATTTCCTTCTTGTGCCGAGATATAAAGCTTTTCACGCTGATCTTCCCACCATTCACATATTTCCTGAAGCGAATAATCCTTCTGTGTGCTGAGTCTTGTCAAGTGGTCGCATAAAAACTCTAGGAATACATCCTTTTCCAATCCAAACAAGCGTATCGTTGTCTCAGCTATCTCAATCGCGCTTAGGAGCATATTGACTTCGCCGATATTGGGATATTCTTTTTCAAAAAATAGGATGTTGTCAGGGATGATTTGTTTTTCCTGGCGAATAGAATATGTTTCTGTTAATTGGCGAAGATTGAATTTTTCAGGAAAGATTAAACACAGGTTTTGCCAAATACTCACACGGCTGTAGAGGTGGTCGGGCTGTGTCATATATTTCAAAAATGCCATCACCAATTTTACTTTAGGTGAATTGGCCAATAAGAAACTCTCTTTGGTGACCACTTGAATGCCCGCTTGAAACAGGGCTGCTGAGATTGGACCGGCATCCTTGCCGCCTTTCCTTGTAAGTATAGCGATATCGCCGGGATCATAACCATCGGCGATGCATTGCTGAACCGTACTTACTATATAACCGAGGGATTGCTCGGTTTTTAATTTTTTTTCTTCTGGATTGATAAAAACTTCTACATAACCTTCTATTTCTTTTACTTCGTCTTGAGATTGATCTAGATAAACATCCTTTGCAAGAAGCAGTAATTCCCCTTCTTCATAGTTTTTATAAAGGCCATTATTAAACCGAATGATCGCTCGGGAGCTTCGGAAGTTCTTTTTTAATAATCCTTTTTCGTAATTGTACTTAATTGCTTGGCGTCTTTCAGGGAGTTGATCGCCGAGCAATTCAGGTAATTTGACGAATTGTTCGGCTTTGCCGTTTCGCCAGCGGTAAATGGCTTGTTTACCATCTCCCACTATGAGGTTGAATTGTCCTTTCGATAGGGCATTTTCAATTAAGGGTAAAAAATTATTCCATTGCAATCCGGAGGTGTCCTGAAATTCGTCAAAGAGAATATGATTGTATCGCTCGCCCACACGTTCATAGATAAAGGGTGCGGGATTGTCGTTGACGATTTCAGAAATGATTTTTTGAAAATCCTGAATCAAAACCAAGTTCTCTTCCTCTTTCAATTCGCGCGCTACGAGGGCAAGCTTTGCGAGCATGCCCATGCTGTAAACCACATTCACGGCCTTTTCGGCAATCTTGTAGTTTTCAAATTCTGCGCTGTCAATGATGGCCAATACTTCGGCGGCACAATCATTTAAAGTAGGCAAGACCTGTTCTGTCTTTAGTTTGATTGCCGCAGGTACTTTGGCGGCAAACCAGCTATTGGGCTTATTGACCGTCTCACGAAAACGCTTGCCAGGCAATTCTACGGTGCCTCCGAGTATTTTATGAAAATAGGAGAAGGCTGAGGCACTTTTGTAAGAATAGTCTGTAATGGCTAATCCTGCTGCTTCGGATGCAGCAATGGCCCTTTTGCAGGGCTCTTCCAATTTATTTTCGAAAGAGCGAAGGAGCGATAAGAGCTGTTTTCTGATTCTTTCGAAATCATCAAGACGCATCTCCTCAATTTCTTTCAGCGCAGCAATCGATTCTTCATTGCCGAGCTGATAGCATACATCCTCGAGATTCCCTCTGATCTTGAAGCTTTTTTCAGATTCAAAATTTTCAAGAGCGAATTTTTCGAGGTAAGTCGTCAATTCTGGATTCGACCCTATTTGATCGAGTACAGTGTCCACAATGCGTTCATTGAACGCTGCTGTGTCCATCTCGATGGTAAAGTCTGGATGGAGTCGAAGGTCTCGCGCAAAGCTGCGCACGATGCGGTGTGTGAAGCTATCAATCGTAGAAATACCGATAAGTCCATAATTGTGCAACATATGCACGAGCGTCTTTTCCGCTCGAATCCTCAACTCATGCTCTGGAATGGTGAGTTTTTCCTTTATTTCTTCAAAAAGCTGATTAGGCTCAGCGCTAGGGTCGGGGAGGGCGCTAAATTCTTTGAGGCGAGTGATGACGCGCTCCTTCATCTCTGCGGCGGCCGCATTGGTAAAGGTAATCGCAAGGATATGCTTATAGTAGGTATGGTCTTTTGTGCCCAGTGCCAATTGAAGATAAAACTTCACGAGGGCGTAGGTTTTTCCGCTTCCGGCGGAACTTTTGAGCACATAAAAGTTCTTGATGTCAGCCATGCAGCGAATATGGTTATTTTTGCAGTCTATTTCAAATGTTGCGATGAAAGAAATTACCTGTTCGTTTTGTGGAAGAAAGAAA
>JBKCOM010000113.1:0-25373 GCA_046309775.1 Flavobacteriales bacterium | reverse complement strand
CAGTGGCGGTGACCGTCCACAACGCAGCTTCGGTGGCGGTGGTGATCGCCGTGATGGTGGTTACAAACCACGCTTCAACCGCGACAACAATCGCTATTAATAGATAAGATTGTTTAAAACATTAAAACCGCCCTGGATATCCGGGGCGGTTTTTTTTTAATTCTAAATTCAGAATTCGTAATTCAGAATAGAGGAAGAACCAGACTAGTCGCTAGTCCCTCCGTAACTCCGTCCCTCCGTCGCTCTGTTACTAGTTTCTTTTCTTTACTGTTCTCCTAACGTCCTTTCCGTCTTTCGTACGAATGTGGAGGTTGTAAATGCCTGCAGGTAAGTCCCGAACGTTCATTCGGTTTACAGTGGACGTTTGAATTAATTGTCCTTGCATATTATAAAGCCAAAGTGATTCTACATCCGTGTCTACTTGAATGAATTCGCTTGCTGGGTTGGGATAAATGACAATGCTTTCCTCTATTTGCTCGTTGATATTCACTAAACAATCCGGCACTTGCGTGATGGGCGTTTGAACAAACTGCCCAGCGCTAACGCTCCAATAGAGCCACTCCCCACCTACTCCTGATGTCCACGTATTGAGATCGAATGTTCTATTGCCGGCTTCGTTGCCGCGCACACGATAAACAGTGAGCGCTTCGCCACCTTGATTCCATTCAAACGTTTGTCCTGCGCTTAACGATTCAGGAACGTTGTTTTCAATAGCGCAGTTGCGCTGAACGAAATACGCGTAATCCAATTCATTCGCTTCACCGAAAATGCGCGCGATACTATTCTCATCGATGCACACCGCAGTGTATTCATCGCATGCTATGGCGCGTGGTTCGATACCGAAGTCCTCCAACATTCTACCAAGAAAAACAGATATTCTGCCTCTTCTGTCAGGGCTGTCAAAATGCGTGTCTGTGATCGTATTTGCTAAAGATGCATTTTCTAAAAAAGGAGTCCCATCAACTGTGGCATCAATCGCATAAGGATTGGCGATTGCTTCTTCGCTGGTGATGGTACCATTTTGTGCTGAGAAATAATAATCCCCTTGTATGGCCATGCCCGCTGAAAGTCCGCCAATGACGGCGTTGCGAACGTTGACAGCATTATTAATCGCCTCCCCTATCGCATTGTTTCTCCAATAAGTGATGTAATCCCATTGATCACCACCCGCAAACCACAAGGCTTCTGCTTGATTTATTTTATCAATGATATATTGTTCTGATGATGCTGCAATGGAGTTGAAACGAATCGTTTCGACACTATTCACATTTACCCCTAAATCTAAATACATGTAGTCATTGTAACCGTCGCTTCCTGTCGCACGCAACACAACGACATCTCCACCCGCGGCACGCTCCAAAAACCAAATCATAGCCTCATCGCTTTCGCCTGCGCCGCCCATTAAACAAACTCCTCCAATAGGCTGTGTGACCAAGTCAGTAGAATTGCCCGTAAAAAATGAGGTATAAGATTGACTATTTCCGACAATGTACAGAAATACCATTGCAAGAGCGGTTGCCGTTTTTTTCATAAAAGATTTTTATTTACCAATACGCTGAAGCTCTTTCGCAGCGGGCTTGAATTGAGGTGTAAAATGATCACCTTCCATTTGAGCTTGTCTCAAATCAGGAAACCATTTCCAAACAAATCCCCCCATAAACCAAGGCTCAGGATAGCAATTTTCAATAAGCGCTTTATAGCAGTTCGCCTGCGCTTCTAGATTTACTTTCCCTTCCAACTGGTCGCTCCAAGGAGTGCGGCCGCAATAATCGTCGCTGCGATAGCCCCATTCGGTGAAGATAATTTCTTTTCCAATTGAATCAGATACGTTCTTAAAATATCCTTTCCATTTTTTCCAACTTACATTCAACGTATCCATCGATGGGGTCTGCTCATTCGAAACGGGAGCATACATGTCCACGCCGATATAATTCAGATCTTTCCAAATGGGTAATGAACGTTCGCTGCCCCAATTGGCCGCATAAGTGAGGTCGCCTTTATATACTTCCCGCACCTGACGAATCAATTCTTTCCAATATTCAGGTCGCTTGCGTACCCATTGATCTACCTCCGTGCCGATACAGAAAAGCGGAAGTCTGTTTTTTTCACTCAGTTTTGCAAAAGTCAAAATGAACTCCGTGTACCCCTTTTCGAAAGCTACCCACGCGCTATCGCTGGGTTGATCAAGCTTGCCCACAAACTCACCTCCTCTCAACCAAATCTGTGGCTTGATCATACTTTGGATACGCTTCTCTTTTGCCAAATCAATACAGACCTGAATGCCTTCAGCAGTCTCTCCCCACCATTGACCCTCAATAGGCCACACTAATTCTCCTCCACCGTTTTCGGCAAAGGCAAAAGGCATAAATGATGTGTAATTAACGCGATTGTTGTACAAGTCGGCAAATGCCGTGATATCAACACGTTCGGGACTTCCAACGAAACTCACCCCGCGAATCTTCTTTGATGTTTTGATTTCATCAGCAGTCTTAGTGCTCGGCGCACATCCGCAGACCACGATCAACAAAACAGCAATAAGATGGGTGGTAAACTTCATGGATTAATTCATTCCGTAAGGAACTTCCAATTTGAATTTGGGAATGCGGACATGGAATGTTTCTGCTTCTCCTGGACGCTGCATGTTGTAAAAACCTTGCATCGTGCCCCTTAATGAACGCAAGTCGCAGGCACTCTCGTAAGTGTAATATTCACCTGGGTTGATAATGGGCATTTCACCCACTACTCCTGGACCTTCCACTTCTCTTTTGATAGCAACCGAATCAAAAATATACCAATGGCGACGAAGCAACTGCACTGGGTAGTCGTTTTGGTTCTCAATGATGATTTTATAAGAAAAAACATAGCTATCTAGCAAGGGATTGCTAATGCCTGGTTCAAATCTAGGAATCACACTGATACGTACACCGGAGGTAACTTCTGTTAACATCAAAATTGAAAAATTAAATCAAATGTAGAGTACAAAGGTAATTGACGATTGTTAATAACTTCAATTTTTCGTAAAAAAAACATCTTTTCGCAGTTCATACTACATTCGCACCTCAAGCAAACCAATTTTTATTCAATCATGAAACTTACTCATTATTTTTTGGTAGGAGGAATGGCATTGATGGCTGCATGTGGCTCTTCGGAGCAAAAACAGGCCGAGTCGAAGCCATCTACTCCCGCTGCATGCGTTGACAATGATTCAACGTTTAATTACGAGGCAGAACGCTTCGAAGACATTCGCATCTTAAAATACCGCATCCCTTGCTGGGACCGTTTGTCGCTACAGCAAAAAGAACTCGTTTATTATTTGACCCAAGCTGGTTTGGCAGGTCGTGATATGATGTGGGATCAGAACTACAAACACAATCTCGAGATTCGTTCGATTCTTGAAAAAATCTATACCTCTTACAACGGCGATAAAGCGGCTACAGATTGGTTGTCTTTTGAAACATACCTCAAGCAAATTTGGATGAGCAATGGTATTCACCACCATTACAGCAATCTCAAACACCAACCAAAATTCTCCGCAGCATATTTCGATCAATTGCTCTCAGCTACTTCAACTGAATGCAGTGATGAAATCAAGAAAGTGATTTTTGATGCCAAAATTGCTCCGAGAAAAGTAGAGAAAGACGCCTCAAAAGGCTTGGTAGAAAACAGCGCCGTGAATATGTATGGCGAAGGAGTCACTACCAAAGAAGCACAAGAATACTACGCATCATTAGCAAAACCGAATGATCGTTCGCCTCTATCGTATGGCATCAATGCTAAGTTGGTAAAAAAAGATGGCAAGCTCGTAGAAGAAGTTTACAAGATTGGCGGTCTCTATGGAGCTGCATTAGAAAAAGTAGTTTTCTGGCTGGAAAAGGCAGAGAAAGTAGCTGAAAATGATCAGCAAGCGGTAGCTATTCGCAAGCTAATGGACTTCTATCGCACGGGCGACTTGCGCGCTTGGGACGATTTCAATATCCAATGGGTGGGCGCTACAAGAGGTGATATTGATTTCATTCACGGATTCGTGGAAGTTTATAATGATCCACTTGGCAATAGAGGTTCGTATGAAAGCATCATTCAAATCAATGATTTTGAAGCTTCCGATCGCATGAAAGTGATGATGGAAAACGCGCAATATTTTGAAGACAACTCTCCCATCATGGCACAGCACAAGAAGAAAGAAGTAAAAGGTATCACCTACCGTGTAGTAAACGTGGCCGGTGAATCTGGCGATGCTTCGCCTTCTACTCCAATCGGAGTGAACTTGCCAAACGCTCAGTGGATTCGCACCGTTCATGGCTCTAAATCTGTATCGCTCGGCAACATTGAAGACGCTTACAGCAAGGCTGCTGGTTCGGGCACGCTCAATGAGTTTGCACACGATGCAGAAGAAATTGAAAGAGCTAAGAAATACGGTGACATTGCTGGTAAACTCCACACAGCGATGCACGAAGTAATCGGGCACGCTAGTGGACAATTGGAAGAAGGAAAAGCTCCGAGCTCACAAACATTGAAAGAATTTGCAAGCACCATAGAGGAAGGACGTGCAGACCTTGTAGCGCTATACTACATCATGGATCAAAAGCTTGTTGACATGGGCTTAATGGAAAGTCTTGAAGTGGGCAAAGCCGAATACGATGGTTACCTCCGCAATGGAATGCTGACTCAACTACGTCGCCTCAAAGTAGGAGAAGAAATCGAGGAAGCACATATGCGCAACCGCGCGTGGGTGAGCAATTGGATTTATGAAAAAGGAATGAAAGACAGCGTCATCGTGAAAGTGGCTCGTGATGGTAAAACCTTCATCGACATTCGTGATTACGATAAGATGCGCGTGTTGGTGGGCGAACTTCTCAAGGAAGTACAACGCATCACCAGCCAAGGTGATTATGCCGCAGCCAAGGCATTAGCTGATGGCTATGGTAAAAAAGTGGATCAGAAACTTCATCAGGAAGTGCTCGACCGCGGCAACAAACTCAACATCCCTCCTTATGCAGGATTTATGAATCCAGTGTTGGAGCCAGCGATGGATGCCAGCGGAAAAATCACCGATGTGAAAGTGACATATATGGACAAGTTTGCTGAGCAAATGCTCTACTACAGCAAAAACTACAGCACGCTAGCTCCAGTGAAATAGACTTATTGTATTTTATACAAAAAGCCCTGATTCTTTTTTTGAATCAGGGCTTTTTTTTATTCTTGAAATTTGTATTTTTGAATCCATATCCTGTGCCTTTAACTATGAAAAAGCTATTCCTTTTAATTTTAACTATTAATTTTTGTTTATCATCTTTCTCCCAAACCTTTCCAATCGCCAAGAAGAAAGATTTCATAGACGTTCATCACAATGAACCAATTCACGACTACTATCAATGGATGGAAAATCTGGAAGATGCTGAATTGAATCTTTGGTTAAATGAACAAGCTGATTATACAAAACAGCACCTAAAGCCTTGTCATAAGGTAGGAACTTACAGCAAGATTCGCGCATTCAGTATGGCCAGTTATGAGGACTATTACTATGACGGAGGTTATTATTTCGTGTTAGCTTCGTATAGTGATGTTACAACCCCCGCACTTTTTTACACTGCGAAAAAAAATCGTGAATTGTCACTGCTGGTAGATCCCATGTCGATTTCTACTAAAGACAACATACGCATCAAGAGCTGGGCGGTGGATAAATCCGGAAAATATCTAGCATATCTGTATAGCAGAAATGGTTTGGACTGGTGTGAAATTAACATCATCAATCTACAATCTGAAAATACTCTAAAGGATCATCTTGTAGACATTAAGCTTTCGAGTATTCACTGGAAAGATGATGGCTTCTATTATGCAAAATATCCCAATACAGGATTTAGTGGTGCTACCGTTGGGAGGGAAATCTATTTTCACAAATTAGGCACACCTCAGAGCGAGGACAAGCTCATTATGAACCGTAAAAATTCTAGCGGTGTGGATGTGTTTACAACAGATGATGAGCGCTTCGTAATGTTACACGAAGTCTCTGCAACAACCGGAACGTCGAATTACTTTTATCGTGACTTAATGAGCAGCGACACTACTTTTCTTCCGTTCATTACACGTTTAAAACCAGAAGATGAGACTTCCATAGTCGCTAATGATAGCTCAACATTTTTCCTTTTCACAAAATCGAAGGCACCGAATGGTATGGTGGTGAAAACAACGCTTGCTTCTCCACGCAAATGGGAAGTGGTAGTACCAGAGATCGAAGGAGCGCAGCTTATAGCGGTATGGAATGCAAACCACCTGTTGGTCACATTGCACCAATCTTTTGCGCAGCAAACGCTATCTTTCTTCGATCAACAGGGCAACCTGATGTACTCCATTCCAATTGCTATAGGCTCTTCATTGAGACAATTTTCTGGTGATCCAGAAAAATCGGAGGCTATTTTTTCATTCACAAGTTATGTGGCACCGGCGATCGTTTACACCATTGATTTAACTACTTTTTACACTGAACCGTTTGGCAGAACACTGCTCAACTTTGACGCGTCCGAATACATGATGCGCCTAGCAGAATGTACCGCCTCCGATGGAACCATCATTCCTATCACTATGGTATATCACAAGGATACTAAACTTGACAAACCAACCATGTGCTTACTAGAAGCTTATGGAGGATTCGGCGTGATGCATTCGGCCAGTTTTGATCCTGGAATAATCACTTTTCTTAAGGAAGGAGGCGTCTGGGCCTATGCTCATATTCGTGGCGGTGGAGAAGGCGGCAAAGAATGGGCAGATGCCGGACGTGGGCTCAATAAAGAAAGATCGTTTGAAGATTTTATCAATGCTGCGGAGTTCTTAGTCAAAGAAGGCATCACTACCTCCAACAATTTGGCTATCACAGGAGGTTCGAATGGTGGCCTAGTGGTTGCAGCAGCAATGATCAGAAGACCTGAATTATTCAAAGTAGCTGTTCCAGTGGTTGGTGCATTCGACATGCTTCGATTCCACTTGTTCACCGTGGGAGTCTTTCATGCCGACGAATATGGCGATATTACCACACCCGAAGGTTATGAGCTGCTGAAAAGATATTCTCCTTATCACAATTTAAAAAAGGGCACATCTTATCCTGCAACGCTGATAATGACATCAGAGTTTGATGATAGAGTGCCACCATTTCACTCTTATAAATTCGCCGCGGCACTTCAAGAGGCCAATGGTGGCACGAATCCGATACTTTTGAGAGTTCAAGAAAAAGCAGGCCACCAAGGTGGTCAAACATTCTTTGATAGAACCCAAGAAGAATCGGATAAACTCGACTTTATTATTCATCATTGTAAAACGAAATAAGGAAACGGGAACGGGAACAGGGAAATTGGAGTTTGGAATTTGGAATTGTGAATTGCGAATTAGTCATTGCGAATTGCGAAATACCCTCTCTGCCCTACTCTGCGTCCTCCGCGTCTCTGCGGTAAAAAAAGTTGACGACTTCGTTCTGATGCAACACGTAATGACACTTTTCAAAACTCTTCAAATTAGCTAACTATCCAATAAATGCGAAGAACAGAAATTTAGAGTTTAGAATTGCGAATTATCAATTGCGAATTCCAAATTTCGTTTGTTCCAAATATATTTGTCCCTATGGATGCAATTGTACCTCTCATTTCTCTCATCGCCCTAGAAGTAATCCTAGGCATCGATAACATCATTTTCATTTCTATTCTCGCAGATAAGCTGCCAGAACAAAATCGCAATAAACTTCGATACTGGGGGATTGGTCTCGCAATGGTAATGAGGTTGATTCTTCTCGCCTTTATCTCATGGATATTGAAGCTCGATCAAACTCTTTTCTCTATTGCAGAAATAGATTTCACTGGAAAAGGACTTATCCTTATTATCGGTGGACTCTTTTTAATATATAAAGCCACAAAAGAAATTTATCATAAAACAGAAGCCGCCAACGAGGACAGCCCTGAAAAATCAAAATCTGCCAGTTTTGGAAAACTACTTTCAGAAGTCATTATTCTCGATCTTGTTTTCTCCATTGACAGCATCATTACAGCAGTCGGCATGGTGGATGAGTTATGGGTAATGTATACAGCAGTGATTGTGACTGTGATCATCATGCTCATCGCCTCGAAACCTATCAGTGAATTCATCCGCAAACACCCTTCATTCAAAATCCTCGCATTGTGTTTCTTGATGCTTATAGGTGTATCGCTTATCGCAGAAGGCTTTCATTTCGAAATTCCTAAAGGATATATTTACTTCTCAATGGCTTTTGCATTCCTGGTGGATATCATTCAGATGAAAACAACAAAGAAAGCGACATAGCGACTTTAATAGAGACTAACGACTAGATACTAGTGACTAGTTAGAGACGAAGCGACTTTAATAGAGACTAACGACTAGATACTAGTGACTAGTTAGCGGCATAGCTACATAGCGTGTTGCTCTATGGGTACCAAATTTTCTCTATCCTTTGTTCTTGTTCCTTTGTTCCTTGTTCCTTTTACCCTTGTTCTTTTGTTCCTTTGTTCCTTTGTTCTTTTTACCCTTGTTCTTATTTATTTTGGAATTTAGAAAAGGCATATCGAAAAAGGAAGCGCAGAGCTATGCGGATCAAATTTTAAACGATCACGACTTTGCTATGTCTCTTGTAAAAATGCTCAAAACTGAGGGCACAACAAATATGAAAGCTTCTTGGATTCTATCTACTGCGGCAGAGCTGCATCCAGGAGTTTTAAATCCCTTCGTCGAAGAATATATAGCGCTACTACCAACAATTGAAACAATGGGCACCAAGCGCGAACTGATAAAAGGAATTTGGCTTTCCGATTTTATTCATGCTGAAAATCTGGGATTGCTGAGTGACACACTGCTTGCGTTCATTCGAAGCAATCAACAAGATGTGAGTGTCCGTTATAATTCAATGAAGGTAATGGTGGAAATATGTAAATCTTATCCTGATTTAAAAGAAGAATTTCACGACACCATCCGCACCGTTCTACCCTACGTATCCCCCACTTTCCGCAACTTCGCAAAGAGATTTGTGCTGGGGAGATAGAGAATGGAATTTGGAGTTTAGAATTTGGAGTTTGGAGATTGGAAGTTGGAAGTTAGAGGTTGGAGGTTGGAGGTTGGAGATTCTAAATTCCAAATTCTAAACTCCAACTTCCAATCTCCAAACTCTACCTCAGTATAAACAAATGCCCTTCGTATTCCTTGGGTGCATCAGTGACTACGGGACGGATTTTTGCTCGCCAAAAATAAAGTCCGTCAGGTAAATAATATTCACCTCCATTCACATCTCCCACCCAAACATCACTGGGATCCGTGGAATAAAAAACACGTTCGCCCCATTTATTCAATACTTGAAATTCATATTGAAAAACATCGCCCTCCATTATACCATTCAAACTGGGCTTAAAGACATCGTTATAACCGTCATTATTGGGAGTAAAGGTATTAGGCACATAAAAGAAAAACACTTCTGGAATCACAATGTCTTGGCACTCTGTGTCAACACACCCCAGATCATTAAACGCCCTAAGACATACACGTACACTAGAACCTTGAACAATATCAAAAGTATATGTTGTATTCTCTTCATTGCTCAAAGACTGATTTGCAAAATTCCACTCATAAGTGCTCGCATCGTTGGAGAAGTTGGTGAAATTCACCGTAGGATTTAAAACATTCGCACCATTCAAATCATACTGGAACAATGCTTCTGGGCTTGCTATAGCGCAAATCAAATTATCAATTTGCGCGCTACTTTGACAGCCATTCGCATCAATCACACTATATCTCACATCATAGCAGCCTGGCTGAGTCAAAACCGTTTGAAAATTTCCACATGAACTTCCCGCTATCATTTGATTGATTTCCCAAGTGCACGATACCAAGTTAGAACTTCCAGAATAACTCAAGTTCACATTGAGTGGCGTGCATCCTTCCGTTACATCTGATTCGAAATTTGCTTCGGGCAAACCATTCACGGCTACGACGATACTCGCTACATCATTACAAAAACCAGCAATGCTGTATGTAATTGTATGTGTGCCCAAACCTGCGGTAAAAGGGTTGAAAACGCCATTAATGGCGCTTGTTATTCCTGTTCCTGTCCACACTCCGCCTCCGTCAACAGCAGATAATGTGACAGGGCTATCATCAATACACAGTGAGTTGATAGAAGTAATGGTAGCATTTGGTTGATAAACAACAGTAATATCCATTGACTCTGAAACAGCACATCCTGCCGGTAAATACGTGAGCGTATGATCACCAGGGCCAGCATTTGAAGGCGAAAAAATACCCGCTGCTGTAACACCTGGTCCTGTCCATGTACCTCCAGCAGGTGCAGCCACAAGTGCAAAAGATGCATCACCCGAACAAACATTCGGTACTGGTGTCAATGTAGGAACAACTGGCCCTACAAAGGGACCACCTGTGCCATTTGCAGTGCAACCGAAATTGTCAGAAACAGTATAGGAATAATTCATGCCATCTACCAATCCTGTTAATTCAAACGATCCGCCATTGTTTGCGCTGTTTGAGTTTACGGACAGACCGTTTGGAGTTATATTACTGATTGTATAATTACCAGCTCCAGCCTCGGGACCGCCACCTATCGGAGAAATAACTACAGCACCATTGGGACAATCCTCCACGTCGGAGACAGTCAAGGGCTGCAAGAACGTAAACATCATTGGTGTCCCAACTTCAAAACAATCCCCTACCCAATTGGTCACAGAAATTTCACCCTGCGCTTGATTATATAGAGTAATAGGAAGTATATAAAATTCTCCATTAGGGAATGTTGCGCCAGCAAACTGATTTAAGAAACTTCCATCATTCAATGCTGTAGCTGCATTACCTGTGGTCCAGAGTCCGACGTAACATGGATCATTGGTAATATCCCCTGTAAACACTGTAGGCTCACAGGAATAAATATGATATCCAATAGCAGGATCATAAGGAATGACGGGGTCGCTGACATTCACGGGAGCTACAAAATTGCCGTTAGATGTAATGGTCAATGTCTCACCATTACAGAAGAAACCATTCGAGCCACCACTGGTCGCAAATGTTCCAATTGCAGCCGGACATGAGCAGGGAAAAGGTTCTTGAATATCGAAAGAATAACTGCAAGCTGGGTACTCAGAAAAAGAAGCCGTCACTGCGCACGCACTGTTGTTGGGCTCCAAACCCGCGAAAGAATACGCGATGGGAGAAACAAATGGAGCTGTGAATGTCTGAGACTCACCGCTACACAAAGCTACAGTCAACGTTCCCGTTGCTGGAGGAAAATCAAAGTTGATGGTGCCGCTCACATCATAGGTCACTGTATTGGGATCACATCCTGATACATTGGCTGTGTGAGATAAGAACACGCAATCAGGAACAAAACAAGGTTGAGGAGAAACGAAATTGGCAGTGGCAGTGCAAGTGGGGTCAGCACTGAAGGTCGCTGCGACAGTACAAGCACTGCCACTTGATAATAGGTTAGGAAACGAATATGAAATATTAGTGTTGAAGGGAGCTGGCAAAACCAGCGAGTTGCCTCCACAACTTTCAGTGATCGTTAAAAAACCCGAAGTGGGCGGCGCAAAAACACTAATGTTACCTGTGAGATCATACGTATCGTCCAAGGGGTCACATGCGCTGGCGGAGGCGGTAATGGAGTTGATGTTGCAAAGGATAGAGCAATTGGTGCTGCCCGTTCCACCTGTTTGGTTGGCGGTAATATTGGTGACTTGATTACTGAAATTGGTAATCATCAACATATACCATTGGCCTGAAATGGCATTTGGAATTTCTACGATTTCAGTGGATACAAAAGAATAGGAGCAGTCTATACTAGGCACTCCTGAGAATATTTGTGTACACATCGATGCTTCATCGGCAAATGGTCCCCAGAGAATAAAATCGATGTCAAAATTTCCTGAATTACTTAGCGTAATAGTGATAGGACCTGAGTTGGCGATGTTTAGTGCATACCAAGCCGGATTTGGGGAAGTAAAAAGACATCCATAATTCGGACCGGCCGGTGCGGCGGGTAAGTTGGTACCTGCGGGAAAGGTCACTCCTCCATTTGAACAAAATGGATCTGCTGTTACGCAAGTATTCTGTGCATGTATCGATGAAAAGAAAATACAAGAGAAGCCTAGAAGAAGGCACGTATATCTTAGCATTGGTCTTGGTTTACTTAATCTAAACCACTAAGATAATAAAAAAAACGAAATACTTATCTTCTTTGACCGCCCTTGGACTTTTGACCCGAAGACTTTGATCGATGAAATGGCTTTTTACCACCACCTCCGCCACCTCCATGACGCGGTTCACGCGCTCCAATTGGCTGATAGGCAGGCACTTCACCGAACTCAAGAGGAATAGAAATCTTTTCTACCTCTTGCCCAATGAGTGTTTCAATTCGTCCAAATTTCCCGTGTTCCGTATTTCCGATGAGCGTAAATGCCTCTCCCTTGCGCTCTGCGCGCGCCGTGCGACCGATTCTATGAACATAGTCTTCGGCGTCCCCGGGCACGTCATAATTGACCACACAGTCAATAATATCAATATCAATTCCTCGGCTTACCACGTCGGTGGCTACGAGGACGAGAATTCTTTTTGCTCTAAAATCCAGCATTACTCTTTCGCGCTCTTGCTGTTCGAGGTCGCTGCTGATCATTCCTACGTTCAGCCCATTCTTTTTCAGAACAGCAAATACGTTTTGAACGTTCTGTTTGGTGCTACTGAAAATAATCGTACTGATATCTTTGCGCTCGTTGAGCAACCATTCAATCACTTTTGGTTTTTGATGATCATGCAAAACAATCGCCGCTTGCTTAATACCCGCAGAAGGCTTACTCAGCGCGATATTTACAGTGATTGGGTCTTTCAAAATGGATTTTGCCAAACGAAAAACTGTATCTGGCATGGTGGCGCTGAAAAGTAGACTTTGTCTGTCAGTATTCAGAGTGCGGATAATTCTATTCAAATCTGGGGCGAATCCCATATCTAACATACGATCTGCTTCATCTAGAATAAAAAAATCCAATTTTGAAAAATCGACATAGCCAACGTTCATGTGGCTAATCAAGCGACCAGGTGTGGCCACAATGATTTCCACACCGCTAGTGATGGCGCGCTTTTCATTATTAAAATCGTTTCCATCACCGCCGCCATAAATGGCCACGCTGCTCACTCCCGTGAAGTAGGAGTACGCCTCTACCGCCTGATCAATTTGCAATGCCAATTCTCGGGTTGGAACAATAATCAAAGCCCGAGTGCCTGTGTGTTTGTCACGCGTTTTAATGATGCTGTCTATGACAGGCAAAACAAAAGCCGCTGTCTTCCCTGTGCCCGTTTGGGCGATTCCAATTACATCTTTTCCTTGAAGTATGTGGGGAATGCTTTCAGCTTGAATGGGAGTTGGCTTGGTGAAATTCATACTTTCAATACCTTCCAATAACTCCGCTGATAAATCTAAATCTCTAAACGTCAAATCTTCTAAATTTTCACAAAGGTGGTGAAAAAATGTCTTTACGAGAGAATATAAGTAGCCCTTAACATTCTACAACCTACTTTTGCAGTGCTTGAAAATTGTTGTTTCCATACTTCTGTCCCTCTGTTTTCTCAGTGCAGCAGCGCAATTCAGCGCAGTTGGGGAGCCCGCTTCCATATTTCACAAAAAAGAAAATACTTATAGAGACACCGTTTGGATTATATCAGGATACAAGCCTTTAGAAAATAATTTTAAGAAATGGAAATTTGACTTCGTACTCGATGCGCGAAGTACCTTAGTGTCAGGAACAGTAGCTCGACTCGCAGGTCTGCGCATTGGTATGGAATATAGAAGGGTGCATCGCTTCGGATTTGGTTTTTACAATCTTGGTGATGGTGTGATAGTAAAATCACTCGAAGAAGTCAATCCGGATATTACAAGAGCAACTTTAAACATCCGTTACTCCTCCATTTTCTATGAGCGCGTCATGTTTTTTAATCGCAAATGGGAATTATCACTCACGGCTCATTCGGGGCGCGGACGCATCACGGGAGATTATATCATTGCAGGGGGTATCAAACCACAGGGATTTCCCGATCGTCGAATTCGTGCGTTTGAATTTAGTTCTACCGCCTTTTATCACCTTACTTGGTGGTTTTCAGTAGGCGGAGGCGTTGGGTACCGCTTAGTGCCAGATGCGCCAGAAGAGGTGCAATCAATTTATAATGCTCCTGTGGGAATCTTGAGAGTTCGTATTAAGTTTGGCAAACTTGTCAAGAGCATCTGGAACCATGATATTAAATACACCTACTGAGGCCGAAATCAAACGCATCAAAGAGTTGACGGAACAACTCAATGAACACAATCATCGCTACTACGTACTCAACGCACCTGTCATTTCCGATTTGGAATTTGACCTTCTTTTAAAACAGCTAGAAGCTCTCGAAGAGCAATACCCTGACTATGCTGCGGCAAATTCGCCTACCAAACGAGTGGGAGGTGATATCACAGATAAGTTTGAGAAAGTAGCTCATAGCAGGCCCATGCTCAGCCTCTCTAACACCTACAGTAAAGAGGATATAGCAGATTGGGAAGAGCGTATACACAAGGCGGTAGATACTGAGATTGAATATGTGATGGAGCTTAAATATGATGGTGTCGCCATTGCTTTGCACTATGAAAATGGACAATTCGTGCGCAGCATCACACGCGGAGATGGCACCGTAGGAGAGGATGTATCCGCCAATATCCGCACCATCCGAAGTATTCCGCTTCATCTCACAGGGGATTTTCCGGCTTCGTTTGAAATACGAGGTGAAATTTTTTTACCAAAAAAAGAATTTAATAAACTCAATGAGGAGCGGGCGAAAAATGGCGAAGAACTATACGCCAACCCTCGAAATACTGCCGCTGGAACTTTAAAACAACAAGACAGTGCAGAAGTAGCAAAGCGGAAACTCGATTGCTATCTTTATTATGTATTAGGTGAAAATCTTCAACTTCCCTCGCATTTCGAAAATGTAGAAAAGGCCGCAGATTGGGGATTTAAAGTGCCATCTTCAAAACAAAGACTTATTGAAAAAGCCACGAGTATAGATGGAATTATGGATTTCATCAACTACTGGGATCTTCATCGTCATGATCTACCATTTGAAATTGATGGCATTGTGATTAAAGTGAATAAACTATCACTCTGGGATGAATTGGGCATGACGGCCAAGAGTCCGCGTTGGGCTATTGCTTATAAGTTCAAAGCAGAAACTGCAAGAACGCGCCTCAACAAAGTCACCTATCAAGTAGGAAGAACAGGAGCGATTACCCCTGTTGCGAATTTGCAGCCAGTAGTGCTTGCGGGAACCACTGTGAAACGTGCGTCACTGCACAATGCCGATCAAATTGCAAAACTTGATATTCGAGAAGGAGATTTGGTTTTAGTTGAAAAAGGAGGTGAAATCATTCCCAAAATTACAGGGGTGGTGATGGAAGAAAGGTCTGCGAGTTCCCAACCCTTGCAGTATATTCAAAACTGTCCCGAATGCAGCACCGAACTCATTCGTGAAGAGGGAGAAGCACTGCATTATTGTCCTAATGAAATTGGCTGCCCTCCTCAAATCAAGGGCAAAATGGAGCATTTCATTTCAAGGAAAGCCATGAATATCGAAGGACTGGGTGCAGAAACTATAGCTGGCCTTTATGACAAAGGACTGATAAAAGATATAGCAGATATTTATGATTTAAAATTCGAGCAATTGCTCGGTTTAGAGTTTTCTGTAGGAGATGAAGATAGTGGTGAAATTAAAAAACGTTCGCTTCAAGAGAAGAGCGTCAAAAATCTGCTTGAAGGCCTGGAGACGAGTAAAACGGTGCCTTTCGAACGAGTTCTATTTGCCCTCGGAATTCGCTTTGTTGGCGAAACCGTGGCAAAAAAACTCGTCAAGCATTTCAAAAACATAGACGCATTGCAAAGTGCGTCAAGGGAGGCTTTGCTGGAAGCAGAGGAAGTCGGTGAAAAAATTGCTGATAGCATACTATATTATTTTTCCGAAGAAAAAAACCGAATGATCATTCGGCGTCTAAGACAAGCTGGATTGCAGTTTGAAAGCGTAGTAAACGAATCAGCAGCCGCCTCGGATAAACTCAAAGGCCTCACATTCGTTGTGAGCGGAGTATTCACAAATTTCAGTCGTGATGGAATTAAAGAAAGCATCGAAGCCAATGGTGGTAAGGTAAGCGGAAGTATTTCTTCCAAAACTTCTTATGTCTTGGCAGGCGATGATATGGGACCTTCTAAGCGAAAAAAAGCCGAAGATCTCGGCGTGAAAATTATAAGTGAACCAGAGTACATGGATATGATTCAATAAAAAAATCCTCGATGAGCATTCATCGGGGATTTACTTTTTACTGAAAAAAGTTAAGCCACTTTTTCGATATGATCGGCTATTCGATTCATCACAAGTTTCATCAACTTCTCTACATCCTCCCCTGCCTCAGCAATTGAGGAAAGGTCGTAATACTTTAAATTCACTGAATTGGATTGTCCGCCAATGTAAAGGCTCACGGAAATTCCATCCATGATTTGATCCTTCACTTCATTGAGTTGAAAGTGCGCAAAGGCATCCAAAAATAATTTGGGGACCTTAATGCGATCCTTCTCTTCCAAGGGAATTTCGAAGGTCTGCATTTCCTGCATCACCGCTCCCCTTACAGATCTATTTACGACCAATGTATTGAGCGGGTCTTTTGGAAAGTTGTACGTGACTTCATAACTGTCCTCTAATTTCCCCCCAAGGATCGAGAGCTTGAGAGAAAGATTGTTTTGCTTTGAGGTTGGCATGTTGTGAATATTTAAGTATAAAATATGAGCGTTATTATTTCAAGAGCTTTGCTTCATTCCAATATTTATCCATCTCCTTGAGTGACATTTCAGATAGATTTTTTCCATCTGCAGCACTCTTGGTTTCAAGATATTGGAACCTAAAAATAAACTTTTTATTTGTTCTTTCCAATGCATCCTCAGGGTTTAAGCCCTTAAAGCGCGCAAAATTGATCATAGAAAACAAAAGATCGCCAAATTCCTCCTCCATCTTGTCACTATTTCTATCAGATTCTTGTTTGAACTCTTCCAATTCCTCGAGTACTTTTTCCCAAACTTGATCCGCATTATCCCAATCAAATCCGACCCCCCTTGCTTTGTCCTGTATTCGTTGCGCCTTGACCATCGCGGGTAAAGACTTAGGCACTCCTTCTAAAACACTTTTCTTACCTTCTTTGAGTTTCAACTTTTCCCAATTGGCCTTTACCTCTTCCTCATCTTGCACCTTTACATCGCCGTATATATGGGGGTGACGTGAAATCAACTTATCGCATATACTATTGAGCGAGTCCGCGATATCAAATTGATTCTTTTCAGAACCTATCTTTGAATAAAACACCATGTGAAGTAGAATGTCTCCAATCTCCTTTTTTATTTCCTCGTGATCGCCATCGAGAATCGCATCACCCAACTCATACACCTCTTCAATGGTCAGGTGGCGCAGTGATTCCATCGTCTGCTTCATATCCCACGGACAGCTCGCTCTGAGCTCATCCATGATGATCAGCAAGCGTTCGAAGGCCTTCCTTTTTTCTTCCATTGAATTCATGTGCCGAAAATAAACTTCAATACCACAAAAAATTATCTTTGTACCAAAGGTTATCAACCGAGCAATTCACTATGATTAGAGTCCTATACATCCTGCTAACATATCTATTTTCATCAACGTGTTTTGCTCAGGTTTTTCAACCCGAATGGCTAGAATCCAAGAATGTAGAATCACGATACATCCAAGTTTATAGACCATCTGGTACTCCGAAAGAAACGAAACTTCCTGTGCTTTACATGCATGATGGACAAAACCTCTTCGACAGCAAGTCCGCCTACGGTGGCGTGGAATGGGGCATAGACGAAACACTTGATAGTCTCATTTTAAACAAAATAATTCGCCCAGTAATGGTAGTAGGCATTTGGAACAATGGAGCCTATCGCCGTTGCGAATACTTTCCAGAAAAGGCACTCCCCTATCTCAACGACTCTCTGGTAAAAATGCTTTACGCCAATGAGCTCAAAGGAAATCCACTCGGGTCGGAACATTTAAAATTCATCGTTACCGAACTCAAACCATATATCGATTCTAACTACGCCACTCTGCCCGACATGAAGAACACATTTATTGGCGGCAGCAGCATGGGAGGACTTTCGTCTACCAGTGCCTTATTAGAATATCCCGATGTATTTTCGGCTGCAATTTGTTTCAGCACGCACTGGCCAGGCTGTTTCAGCATTCAAGGAGAAGCAGTACCTCTTGCACTCCGGGATTATATTTTTAATCAAGAAAAAAGGAAATTCAAAAAGAAATTTTTCTACTACGACTGCGGTGACCAAACCTTGGATAGTTTGTATTCGCCACTGCAAGAAAAAGCTGATTTAATTTTTCACTTAAAAAAAGTAAAACGCTACTACAGCCTCCGCTTCCCCGGCACCAGCCACAACGAAGCCTCCTGGTCAAAACGCTTCCACATTCCTGTGATAAAATTGCTAGGAAAAAAACGAAGGAAAACAATTCGGAATTCATAATTCGGAATTCGAAATTCACAATTCGGGATTCGGAATTAGAAATTCGCAATTCGCAATTTACAATTTATAATTTGTAAAGGCAGGTCGCTCCGTCGCTTTGTAGCTTGTCGCTTTCCCTTGTTCCCAAAATCCCCTTGTTCTCGTTCTCGTTCCTTTGTTCCCTTGTTCCTTGTTCTTTTCAACCTTGTTCTTACCTACACTTTCTTCAACGCCTCAGTGGTGAAGTGGAAAGTGAGATCGGGATAATTTTGACGCTCCATGTCGAGGATAAATTTACTCGGAGCGAGAAACACATCATTGTCCTCTTTATCCTTCACCATATTCGTTCCTTTGATACGTTTAAATTCTTCGAGTTTCTCAGGCTTATCAGTGGTAATCCAACATGCCTTGTAAAAACTCTTCGTTTCAAATTCACACTTCGCGCCGTATTCATTTTCCAAACGATACTTGATGACTTCAAATTGAAGTTCACCCACTGTACCTACAATTTTTCTTGAACCTGGCTCTTGCAAGAAGAGCTGCGCCACGCCCTCTTCTGTTAATTGACGAATACCCTTATCCAACTGTTTTGTCTTCATAGGGTCTCGATTCACCAATTCTTTGAAAATTTCTGGAGAGAAGGACGGAATGCCTTTGAACATCATTTGTTCGCCTTCCGTGAGTGTATCGCCGATTTTGAAATTTCCAGTATCATACAATCCAATCACATCACCCGGATAAGCCTCATCAACTGTGGATTTTGCTTGTGCAAGAAAAGTTGCGGGATTGGGATATTTGAAATTCTTGTCCAAGCGCACGTGATGGTAAAATGTATTGCGCTCAAACTTGCCGCTACAAACGCGCAAAAACGCGATACGGTCGCGGTGACGTGGATCGATATTCGCGTGAATTTTGAAAATAAAACCCGTGAATTTATTTTCTGTTGGCTCGATAAGACGCTTGTCCGTCTCACGCGATTGAGGCAACGGTGCGATTTCCACGAATTTATCCAACAACTCTTTTACCCCAAAATTATTCATCGCTGAACCAAAGAATACTGGTGCCAACTCACCATTCAAATAACGATTGATATCAAATGGATCGTAAACATTTTCGATCAAATCCACATCCTCGCGCAACTGCTCCGCGTACTCGCCCACCAATTGATCGAGCATGGGATCATTCAAATCATTGATCGCCACTACCTCTTCGCTGATCTTTGTCTTTTGTGACTCGAAAAGATTGAGCGTTTTATCATAAAGTTTATAGACTCCTTTGAACGAAAAACCCTTGCTGATGGGCCAAGACAACGGTTGGACTTTGATATTTAATTTTTCTTCCAATTCATCCAAAAGATCAAAAGGATCCTGACCTTCCAAGTCCATTTTATTTATAAAAACAATCACAGGAGTATCGCGCATGCGGCAAACCTCCATGAGGCGTTCCGTTTGCGTTTCGACACCTTTTACGCTATCGATCACGAGGATTACGCTATCTACCGCAGTAAGGGTACGATAGGTATCTTCTGCAAAATCTTTGTGACCGGGAGTATCGAGCAGGTTTACTTGTTTGCCATTATACTCAAACACCATCACCGACGTTGCCACCGAGATACCACGCTGACGCTCGATCTCCATGAAGTCAGAAGCAGCAGTCTTTGTGATCTTATTGCTTTTCACCGCTCCCGCTGTCTGAATGGCTCCACCAAAGAGAAGCAATTTCTCCGTTAAGGTAGTCTTCCCGGCATCTGGGTGACTGATAATCGCAAACGTGCGACGGCGGCTTATTTCTGCTGAATTACTCATATTTCTTAAAAAGAGGGGCAAAAATACTAAATTAGTGACTAGTGAGGAGATACTAGTGACTAGTGACAAGATAAGACAAGACTACGCTAGCACCCGCATTCTCCAACAAATTTTTGTAAAATACTTTGACCAAATCGATCTTCAACTAACAGATTTCCTTGGTTCGACCAAGTCTCCTCTCCGTTTGATTTTAGGTATTTTATATCTACTGTTACCTTATACTGAGAAGACTCATAAACTTCTATGTGGTCATGATCTCCGAATGAAGTTACATCTGTTCCCGACTTGACCAGTTTTAGTCTGGTTAAACGATTGTTTATACTAATAAATGCTGTACTGTCATAGTTTGAAACAAAAATAAACTGCTTATCAATGTTGTCAGTTGAGTCACTTGAAAAATAACAACCACAACCCTCTATTTCTTCAGGAAGGCTTTGAATCACATTGATTGAAAATTTTGATGTTCCTTCTTTATTCAAATGCTCTTTGTTATCGCTCGTTACCCCTTTATCTGGACTGGTCATTTTGGACTCTTGATCACACGCAGCGAATGAGAAGACGAAAACGATAGCCACTAAAATCATTCTGGACAGATTCATATTCATGACATTCTTTCCTGTATAAATTATGCGGCTATTAATAGTTTTCAAAGTTAATGGATGGGACAAGATGAAATTCTCCATTAGCTTTATTTCGATTGTAGAACTCTCCACCTTCGAAAATCAGAATACTATTCGATCCATAACAACGATCTGATTTACCATTAATAAATTTAAAAGTAAAATACAAGTGACCAGGCTTAATTGATGCCGAGTTTTGAAAAAAGGTTGAATTTTTTAGAAATTTAATCAAAGAGTCTTTCTGGGTCTCGCTTAGTTTGTGATTGCCTTTCCAGTTATCTATCCACAATTCTCTAACGCTATCTAAAGGATAAAACAACTCTAGTTTATCACCTAATTTTATTGGCTCATTCTTCTCTTCGCCATCCAGAAGTGACTTTGAAGGAGTGGAGTTAGAGTTGCATGAAATCGTCCAAATGGCAAGAATTGTTGCAACCCCGTGTATGATAATAAACCTCATAGCTTAATGGTTATATTCTGTTGGACCGTGATTTTCCTTAAAGAATAAGTTATTCGATTTTTTCGATGCTAAAAATTTCAGTGATGATATAAATTGGACAACTGAGTGTAACACTTGTTATTATTCAGTTGTTTAAAATTACTTTAAATTTATCGGTTGTGTCGGTTGAATTCGGATCAAGTTGGATAATAAATTCATTCATCTTTCCCAAGTCGCTCACGGAGATCATATTGCCTTTAGTATTGGTATAAGTTCTCAAAGAATCAGAAAACTCTTGAACACTTGCACAAATCAAAGGCTCTGAAAAAGCCAAGAACGGTCAATTAAATTTTAGTTCAAACATCGCTGTGCTGCTGAATGGTTCAACCGACAAGATAACTTCTTCAGCCGAGCAATCTAACTCAATTTTATCGATTTTATAAGGTGTTTGATTTGTTATATAACATGTGTAAGCGGTTTCCTTTCGACATGATTGAAAAACCAACAAAGCAATTAGAAAAACGATACCTACTGATATTCTCATTTAAATTGTATTAAATCATAGAATCCTCGAACAAATGTAGTAAATCCACACAAATTCTGAATGGTCCCTCGACACTAGTCTCTAGCCGTTAGTCTCTAGCCACTAGTCGTTAGTCTCTAGTCGTTAGTCTCTAGTCTCTAGTCGTTAGTCACTAGTCTCTAGCCGTTAGTCACTAGTATCTAGTCGCTCCGTCACTAGTCGCTTTGTCACTAATATTAGTGATGCCCCACAGAAAGTAATACTATACATTCGCAACAAACACTGTACAATGAAAATAATTTTTACCACCTTTCTAACAACCTTTGTATTGAGCGCTGTAGCACAAATGAATCTGGATTGGATGAATAACACCGAACTAGCAGCCGCGAATAATCCTGAAATCAAACAAGGGCCTGATGGTCACCTGTACTTCATCATCAAAGATCAATATGGCGGAATCGATAATGGTTCTTACTTTATTCAAAAAATAGATCCTGCAGGAAATCTTATTTGGCAATTCGGAGAAGGAGACTTTTTTGATGGAATGAACAGTCACTATCTCGACTTTGATATAGACAGCGATAACAACGTATATGTGGTCGGCACCCAGTTCGACGCCAATGACCAATATCCAAAAACAGAAATCATTAAAATTAATTCTTCTGGAACGGAAGTATGGAGGGAAGACTTCACAACCACCACGACATGGTCTGAGGCCATCGAACAAATAGAAATCACTTCTGATGATCGTATATTTCTCATAGCCCGTCTCTATGACCCCGCAATCAATACCCTATCACAGGCGTTCATCGAAATGGACACCGATGGTAACACGATTACATTGTTCCAAGACACCAATTACTCCTTGCCATTACGACAGCTCCATATTACTAGCAATGATGAAATTTTCGTTTTTAATGATGATCAAATAAAGCGAGTCAACTATAGCGGACAAGAAGAATTCAACTACAATTTTTCTCCAGAGCCAAACCAATACATGTTCAGCTCGATCTACAATTTCGATGCAATTGATGAAGATGAATCACATCTTTATTTAGCACATACCGTTTCTACCAATAACGGTCCTGTAAGCACTTTTGCTATTTCCAAAATAAAGAAAGATGGAAGCGAAAATATTCAGAGCACTATCATTCCTTTTGCCAGTATTACCGATATGCTTAGCGTATTACCTGTTTACGTTTACACCCATACAAGTGGAGAAATATATGTCTGCGGTTATATGTTTTATGGTCAGCCATCAGGACCAAATCTCACAACCAATGATTCGCACGATGTTTCGACCTACGAGAACCGCGGAGGAAAAGGTGGTTCTCAGTTTAGGAAAGAATTTGTAGTAAAGCTAAATAGTGACTTACAATTAATATGGTCCAAAGAGTATAACTTCATGTCATCTGATAACGGTCAACCAGCTGGTGGTTTCTTTCATGGAGACAATTTCGTCTATCACACATCCATCCAAGATGGATCTTCATCCTTGCCCTATTTTATCGCCCATGATGTTGCCTCAGGAGATATTATCTGGACTCATACACAACAACCCACTGAGTTATTTTCTACATTCATGCCAGCTTCCCTCATCACAGGCGAAGACCAAGCAATCTATGCTTATGGCAGAGGAGAATTATACATTGACAATCAAATGCAATATCAAAACAGATATATCTCCAAATACTCTTTGGAAGATTTTGTAAATGTTGCCGGACAAGAAAATCTCGCCTTCCGCCTCTACCCTAATCCTGCAAACAATTTCATCAACATCGAAAGCAAATCATCCACCAATCATTTTATAATCTATGATAGCACGGGGAGAATAGTTTTACAAAAAACAGAGTTCACCCCCAACTTCCGCATCGACATCAACACACTCGCTCCAGGACTTTATGTCTTTAATCTAAATGGGGAAACGATGAGAATAGTGACTAGAGACTAACGACTAGAGACTAGAGACTAACTGTTAATGCCTAAAAAAGGTTGACTCCTTTTTGTCACTTAAACCTCAGTTTGCTGTAATACATTTTGATTCTGAGGTTTTGTTTGCTCCACTTTAATAGGGCTCGAAGCCCTTTTAAAGTGGTAGTTTGCTTACAATGACTTCGTCATCTTCGGCTTTGTTTGCTGTTCCAAAGATATGTAACTCATTTCAAACTCAACCGGACTTAAATAATTTAGCGCTGAATGAGGCTTTTCGTTGTTATAAAGATAAACCGCTCGATCAAGTGACACTCGTAACTCATTAAGCGTTCGCTGGTCAAAATGACGTAGATAATTGTTCTTGATAACACCATTGATTCGCTCAGCCTTTCCGTTTTCCCAAGCATACTCACACATGCTGCTAACAATATTGTTGTCTCTTAGAAGCTTTATAAAATCTGTTGCATAATATTGTCCACCTCCATCAGAATGAAAAATCAACTCTTTCCATTCAAACCCCTTCCTGACATTCAAGGCCATCTGTAAAGCCGGTTCAGTTGTATTTACCATCTTTAAATCGCTTGAAAGACTATATCCTAGAATGTTCCTGGAGTACGCATCCATTATAAAAGTGATATAATAGAACTTTCCCAATGTTTGATAGTAAGTAATATCACTTACCCATACTTGGTTGATGTCATTACAAACATAATCTGTCGTCAAATTATCAAAACGTATCACCCCACTGCTATCTGTGGTGCGGTAGAAGTTCTTGTAGCGCCTAGATTGGAGATTATATGATCGACAAAGCGCACAAAATTTATCCCTACCTAATCGCTCAGGATTGATGGTCCTGTACATATCGCGCATTCCCATAGTGGGATGATCCTTTCGTAACTTTTTTACCTCTTCAATGACTTCAAACTCACAGGCCATTTGCTCTTGTTTTCGCTTTAACATCTGATAAAATGCCTGCTTGCTTATCTTCAAAGCATCACAAAGATCTTTGATTACAACTCCTTCTGCTACTCGGTTTTCGCCGAAGTATCGGATGGTGGATTTGTAAATTTTTTTTTTATATCAACTCCATAGGTCTGTTCGGCAATCTCAATCATTTTGGCTTGAAAATCGATTAACAGTTGCTTCTGGCCTAGGGTGCGCTCAAGTTCAGCTAACTGCTTGCGAAGCTTAGCAAGCTCTACCGTTTCGCTTTCGGTCTCAACGACCACTCGCTCTTTATTACTTTTCATAGACCCAAATTTATCCATCCAACGACTAATTGTGGACTGGGTGACCTCATATTCTTTGATTAAATCACGCCTTCGGAGCTTACCAGCCTCCAATTCTCTCACTTTCTTGATCTTAAAACCATCGCTAAACTTGCGATTTCGACGCTCATCTGAGCTCATCTTAAAATGTTTCTTACTCATATTAACCGTTTTTAAATTAATCTTTAAAACGGTCAACCTATTTCAGGCATTGACA
>JBKCOM010000112.1:0-3765 GCA_046309775.1 Flavobacteriales bacterium | reverse complement strand
CTGCGTTTTCGATAAACTCACGCTTCCACGTAGTGATTTGGTTGGGATGAATCTCATACTTCTTGGCCAACTCAGCCAATGTGTTTTGCTCTTTTAACGCCTCGATGGCCACCGTAGCCTTAAACTTCGCTGTGAACTTTCCCCGTGTTCTACTCATTGATTTAAGTTTTAATTTTCAAACTTAACCAATGGTCCGAAATAATGAGAGTATTACAAGACACCCGATGGGGCAAGAGTTAGCGAATGGGAAAACAAACTTATGAATGGAGAAGATGCTTCATCTGGCAGTTGGTTAGAATTTGGCGTTAGAGGATTTTTTCCTACCAAAATAAAAGGGATTCAGTTTGGAGCAGGCGTACATTACTCAATGGTTCAAGGTTGGAAAACCTATTACGACCCGAGTGGAGAATTTTACAATAATAAACTTCGCGCTTCCTTATTTGTAAATTTTGGTTCATACTAATTAAAATTGAAATAAATTTAGCATCAAAGTAATAGAATAACGAAATAACGCCAGCTGGGAACAGATAAGGCTTCGTAGCCGCCTGAAAGGCACTCAATGAAGCATTTGTAGTGAGCTGGCCTCGTAAAATTTAGGATACCGATTTTCAGACTCATTCCCGAGTCGTTTTGCTTAGGCACTAGGCCGACAGTTGGTTAGATTAGTTTGAGTTTAGTCATTGCTCCGTGTTGCCTCACTTTATCGGGCTTTTTCGGAACTGATGTTTTCATGAGGATCTGGAAATTCGATGCCTAGCAGTATCCCGTAAGCTATCCTAATATAAACCTCCAACACGCGCAGTCCAGAAAATTCGATTATTTTTATGACGTGAATAATGATCAGAAGGCTGGGGGTTTCTTCACATCCGATAGCTATCATGCCTAAGGTTGGTGGCAATGGAAGGACTAGCCCGAAACGAGCAAGAAAGATCAAACGAAAATATTATGACAATGGTATTTTTGCAGAATGAGGACAGACACTAAAAATTCATATCTTGAGAGTATAAATAAAGCGATTGCTTTCATTGAAAGTAATTCCACCAGTAACATTCAACTAAAAGACATTGCAAGTCAGGCAAATCTTTCCCAATACCATTTTCATAGAGTTTTCAAATCGCTAACAGGCGATACAACAAAAGACTTTTTGACAAGACTTCGACTTGAAAAATCTGCTCTGAAACTTAAGCATTCACAAAACGACATTGGGCAAATTGCTCTTGATTGTGGCTATCAAAATCACGAAACATTTACAAAAGCTTTTAAAGACTATTTTGGACTTTCACCGCTAGATTATCGTGATTCAATTGGAGAGCTTACAACAAAAAAGCAAAAGGAATACGGAAAAGCAAACATTGACTTAAATGCTCTCAATGTTCAAGGACCAATTATCAAGACAATTCCAGACCTTCATCTGGCTTATATCAGACACACAGGTTCGTATGACAAAGTAGGTAGTAGCTTTCAAAAGCTGATGTTGTGGGCTGCAACTCATTTAGTTTTAAAATTAAAGCCAGTAACTATTGGCATTGTTCACGACAATCCCGATCTAACAGAAGAACAACATATTCGTTTTGACGCTTGTGTTTTACTTTCGAAAGAAATAAAACCAATTGGAGAATTTGGTTATAAAAAAATTGAAGGCGGAAAGTATGCGGTGTTCACTTATAAAGGAGCTTATGAAGGATTTTATTCTGTGTACGACTATATATACAATGTTTGCTTGTTCGATAACGAGTTTGACTTAGCCGACAAGCCAGCACTTGAGTGGTATGTTAAGTCGCCTCCATTTTATAGACCTGAAAATTTTGTAACTGACTTTTATGTTCCGATAAAATAGCAAAAAACGTCAAACAACTTTTAAACACCAGATAGAAATTTGCAGCATAAACATTTTAATAATGAAAAAAGTGATGACTTATGTGCTAGTTTCTGTTGTTGCAATCATTGCAATCATATTGATAATCGGGTTATTTCTACCCAAAGAAAGAACATTCACAAAAACAGCGGTGCTTAATTCAGATGTAACGAAAGTATTCAACTTAGTAACTGATTTTAAAAATCAAACCACTTGGAGAAATGATGTACAAGAAATCATTGTAATTGATGAAAATACTTGGACAGAAGTTCCGAAAAAAGGAACAGCAATAACTTTTAGAGTGAAGCAGAAAGTACAAGACCAAATTTTTGAAATTGAAATTATTGAACCGAAAAACTTCAATGGATATTGGGTGGGCACTTTTCAGCAAACTAATGGAAATCAAACAGCCATTGAGTTCAAAGAAGTAGTTACCCTTTCAAATCCGTTTTTCAGAACATTATCATACGCATTGGTAGACTTGGATGAGACAATGGGCTTATACATTCAAAACTTAAAACAAAAGTTAGGCGAGTAAAATAGCATTAGAAACGGCTTAGCTTGACAAGCTAAGCGAATATAAGGAGCCAAAAATCAAGTGAATAGATTTTGATTTGGCGGGCATTCCAGCAAGCCGCAATTTGTTTATTGCGACACCGCAAATAGTTGACGACTACATCAAAGTCCAAAAAATTCTTCTATTTTTATGACGTGAAGACTGATCAGAAGGCTGGGGGCTTTTGTACGCCTGATAACTAGCGGACCTGAGGTTAGGGTTAGTTGATGAGGACTTTGTAAATTGCATAATGAACCAAATGAATAGAACTAAATACATATTATCAACGATTTTTACTGGACTAGTAATTCAACTTTTAACTTCTTGTGGGGGTGATCCAAAAACAGCAAGTAAGGAAACCGAAAAAGATGTTAGGACAAAAAAATCAAACCCCGTTGTCTATTTCGAAATCCCAGTGATTGACATTGACAGAGCAATAAAATTTTACAAGGCTGTGTTTAACTTTGACTTTGACAAAGAATCCATTGACAATAATGAAATGGCATTATTTCCCTTTGCCGAGGAAAACACAGGAATTTCAGGAGCTTTAGCAAAAGGAGAAATTTACAAGCCTACAAAGGATGGTGTTGTGATTTATTTCAAGACGGAAAACATTGAAGAGACAATTCAATCAGCTGTATCAAATGGTGGAAAAATTTTATATCCCAAAACAGACAATGGAATTGGACTTGTTGCAGAATTTGAAGACACTGAAGGAAATAGAATTGCATTGTATCAAACTAAATGACAGCAGAAGAAACAGCCGCTGACGGATAAGACTTCCCCTCCGCTTTAAAGGCACGAGATGTTTTTCCGAGCCTTTTAGATTTAAAAATTTATTAATCACAGGACCAACTTTTGCACCATGCAGCTAAACCCGAAAACATACGAGCCAAATAGCGAACTGAAAGAGTTTGTCATACGTTATTGGACATTGGATGGTGGAAAGGAAAATATTCCTATCAAAAATACCATCGTGCCTGACGGGACGATGAAATTGATTTTTCATTATGGTGATACGTACAAACACCATTCTCCAAGTGGCGAGATAGTCCTTTTACCAAAGTGCTTTTTAATTGGACAACTGACAAAACCATACGTGATTGAGCCTGCAGGAGTGACCGGTAGCTTTGTTGTGCAATTCAAACCTAATGGTTTTTTACCTTTTACTTCAATTCCAATTAAGGAAATGGAAAATACCGCAGTTCCATTAGATGTTTTATTTGGAGAAGAGGGTAAGATTCTGGGTGAGCAAATTTTAAATGCGAACGCGACGCCCGATAGAATTCAAATTATTGAGACTTTTCTCATCAAGCAATTGGCCAATAAGAAAACGATTGACACCATTGTAAAG
>JBKCOM010000111.1:0-10997 GCA_046309775.1 Flavobacteriales bacterium | reverse complement strand
TTCCATTACGTCATAAAAAAAATGAGAAATCCGAAATGAAACCAAATAAACTCTTTATAGGCACTCTCATCCTTAATTGGCTTTAAGAAAGGTATAGTTTCAAAAAATTTTAATTGAAGCAATAACTTAGCTAGTAGAACTATCAAGCCTACCGCCATCAAATTCACCTTAAAACTTTCTAGCCATAGCGGATCTAAGAGACAGACTATGCCTGCACCGGTAGTTAACCAATAATAAATCATCGCGTAAATACCGATGTTATATTGCTTCTTTATAAACTTGATTAAAAAGTAAATCGAGAAAGAGAATGCTAGCAACGTGAGGAGTATTACCCCAATGGAAGTGTAAGTGAAGAAACGCCCCGACAAAACGGTCAGCAATAAAGGCACGATCTGAAGTGAAAACAGATCTCTGATATTGGATAGATTAACGGCATTCGCAGACATGATTCTTTCTTATTAATTCTTTCTCTTAATATTTATCGTAGGTTGGCTCTCTACTGAAACCATATAACAATTATCCATAATTTTTTATCAAAAAACAAAAGCTTGCGAAAAAAGTGAGTTTTTCCCAGTCCTAAGAAAAATAAAACCAGCACATTTCTAAAAAAAACTAACATTCTCGGAATGAAATCCGAAAATGTTATAACTTTTTCGGAATCAAATCCGAAAATGTTATAATTTTTCTCCGGAATCAAATCTTATGTCGCTCACCCCAAAATTCCTCTCCATCAAAAATCTCAGTGTTTCCTTCCGCACAGATATGGGCGTGAAGCAAGTGCTGCACGATGTTTCATTTGATGTTTATCAGGGACAAACAACGGCCATTGTTGGGGAATCAGGAAGTGGCAAATCCGTGTCTTCTTTGAGCATCATGCAACTTCTCAAAGCAGGAAATGTGATCTTCAACGGCGGTGAATTTTTTCTAAAAGAAAACAAAATACTCCCTGGCGATAAAGTACTGCGCACGCTTCGCGGAGGCAAAATCGCCATGATATTTCAAGAGCCGATGACGAGCCTCAATCCAGTGATGCGTGTTGGAGAACAAGTCGCTGAGACGCTACGACTGCATCGTCAACTTGACAACGCTCAAGCACGAGCGCGCACGCTAGAACTTTTTAAAGAAGTAAAATTGCCCCGCCCCGACGAAATGCTCGATCAATATCCGCATCAATTGTCGGGTGGACAACGACAACGTGTGATGATTGCAATGGCCATTGCAAATGAACCTGAATTGCTGATTGCAGACGAACCCACCACCGCACTCGACGTGACCGTGCAGAAGTCTATTTTAGATTTGCTCAAAGAACTGCAACAGCGCTATAATATGTCAATGATCTTCATCACGCATGATCTCGGCGTGGTGAAAGAAATAGCACATCACATCGTAGTGATGCAACAAGGAAGAGTGATTGAAAAGGGCCTAGCAGATGACATACTGAATCAACCCAAGGAGATTTACACAAAAGGATTGATGGCCTGTCGCCCTGTGCCCGGTAAGAAAATAGAACGACTGTTAACGATAGAAGATTTTACCAATCAAAATGCGCCTCAAATCGAAGAGATAAAATCTAGTTCTACATTTGAAAAAGAACTCATCCGTGTAGAGCACATCACCAAGCGTTATATTTCATATAAAGGCTTTTTTAAAAAAGAAAAAAAAGAAGTGCTAGCTGTAAATGATGTCAGTTTCAAAATTTATGAGGGAGAGGCGCTTGGTCTCGTAGGCGAGAGCGGGTGCGGCAAAACAACATTGAGCAGAATATTATTAGGACTCATTCCGACTTCAGAGGGAAGTATTATTTATAAAGGAAATGATCTTACAAAAATGAGTGCGCATGAATGGAAAAAATGGCGCAAGGAACTTCAAATTATTTTTCAAGATCCGTATTCCGCATTAAATCCAAAGCACTCGATACGACAGATTCTGACAGAACCGATGCTTCATCACAGCATTCGCGCTAATGAGAAAGATGCAGTAATTCGCGCGAAGGAATTATTAGAAAAAGTGGGAATGACTAGTGAAGCTTTGGATAAGTATCCTCATGAATTTAGCGGCGGACAGAGACAGCGTATCGTCATCGCGCGTGCTTTGAGTGTTGAGCCGCGTTTCATTATTTGTGATGAAAGTGTGGCTGCTCTCGATGTATCCGTGCAAGCGCAAGTGTTGAACTTGTTGACTGATTTAAAAAGAGAATTTGGACTCACCTATTTATTCATTTCCCATGATCTCAGCGTCGTCTATCAAATGTGTGATCGCATCATGGTCATGAACCGCGGCCGCATCGAAGAGCTCAACACCTCAGAAAACGTTTTTCACCATAGTCAATCGGAATACACGAGGTCGCTGTTGGAGGCGATACCGAGGTAGATACTAGATACTAACGACTAGATACTAGATACTAACGACTAGATACTAGTGACTAGTTTAGTGACAGAGTTACGGAGGGACGGAGGGACTAATTCTGAATTCTGAATTCGGAATTCTGAATTCTGAATTCAAAACTCCAAATTCCAAATTCTAAACTCCCCTCGTTCTCGTTCTTGTTCTCGTTCTCGTTCTCGTTCCCTTGTTCCCAAAACCCCTTGTTCCCTTGTTCTTTTCTCTCTAGCTCTTTCCAATTCGGAGCCAAAAAGAGCCGCCGTGTGTTTCTACGTTTTGCAATTTTGGTTCAGTCCACAATGGCGCTAAAATCTTAGATAGTTCTGGATCTTGGCTCACGAAATAGCATGGGAATTCTACACTATACTTTTGAGGATTTGCCATAAGAAAAGCGGCTAAAACATACTGTTCGCTATATCCGCGATCGCACATGAATTGCGGATAGTCGTACGGCAAATAAATATCATGGATATGCACAAGTGTTCCCTCCGGCAAAATAGGCATCCACTCCATAAAGAAAACAGTAGCGTCTGAATTGGGAAGAACACGATGTGAATTATCAATGAATACCACATCATTTCTTGTAATCTTCAATTCATTTAAAAAATCTGTCACATCCTCAAAGGGTTTGCGTATCACCACATCACTTATTGCATCAATGTCCGCTCGCGGCAACGGATCTATCGAAACAATCTTCGTTCTCAGATTATGATTTTTAATTGCCAATCTTGAAACCAACGTTGAGTTTCCCGAACCCACCTCTATATAGCGCTCAGGATTATTTTTGACCAGCATGCTATAAAGTGCGACTATGTCTAAACCAGGAAGAAATCCATTGTTCCAAAATGGCTCTTGAACTGCTGGATCTTCGTCCTTTTTCTTTATTTCAAGAAACTCCTGCTTTAACTCTAGAAAATACTTCAAGTAATTCGCATATACATAATTTTTATGAGAAACAATGCTATAAACCGTTGTATTTCCTTTCTCTCCCCATCTTGGCTTAAATCTTACAGGATACTCCATATAGAGAAACTGACCTCTACCTATAAGCCTTTTTACTAAATTTTTTATCACTTTTATAACTTTACAATTTTATACACCTCTGATTCCCCATTCTCGAAATAGACTTTAATGTAATACACTCCTGACATAAAAGACGTCAACTCTAAGACATTAGAATTCTCATAATTATTAATCTTTGAATAGACAACTTCTCCAACTGCATTAAGAATTTCCATACGATTAATTAATCTAGTCTTTGATATTATCTCGACCCGCCCATTTGTTGGATTGGGCCTAACCATGACTTCAGAGGAGCTAGATTCCTCTATCGAAACAACATCCTGATTGCCTATATCTAAATTTGAATTCTCGCTCTCTTGATTTGACTCTTCACTTAAATTGCCAAGAAGTGTAGGAGACAAAAGTACTGCCTCATACTTATTCTCACACCATTTTCTTAAAGCTAATAGCTTTGACTTTTCATTACTGACTGCCTTTATCATATGGTATCTCGCACTATTGGAGTTTCCTGGATTTACGATATTCCAAGTTCCTAAGTAAGGAATAAACGGAGCTGTATTTGAGTTTATAAACCATGAGGGAGCATTTTGATTCGATAATTGATTCAAACTAGTTACTCCAGCAACTCCAGAACTTCCACTCGAAATCAAGAAAAGCTCATGACTTGAGTCACCATCAAGATTACCAGTGCACAAATAAGTTGTCGTCAACGACGGGAGCATTGGGGCTGAGAAAGGTAAGGTCCAACCGGCTATTCCTCCAACACCATAATTCGACCAAACCCAGTTCCATTGGTTTCCTTGAAATTCAAAAAAAGTGGCCCAAGTATTCATACCAAGTAATTCATCAAATCCATCGCCGTCAAAATCAGAAACAACTAAATTATTCTTATAGTTTCGAATTGGATTGCTTGAGTTTCCAAGATCAGACCATGCCCAAATAAAATTGCTACCATTCCAAGTAAACATAGTTATCCAGCCATTATTCTCACCATTGACTCCTAGTAGCGAAGACTTAGTTTGGCTGTTAAATTTCCCAGAATAGAACTTATGCTTATAAGGGCGCATAGCATGAGAAGCGTTCCCAAAATCAGACCAAACCCATGAAAAATTCGATCCTGACCATTCAAACATAGTAGTCCACCCGTTACCAGGGACATTTCCGAGTAACTCGTCTTTACCATCAGCATCAAAATCTCCGCAAACAAGGTGTTTCAAGTAAGGATAAATTCCAGCACCATTATTTGGATTCCCTGAATTGGTCCAGAATAAATTCCAATTTTCCCCGTCAAACTTGAATATGTTCATCCAATCACTTCCTCCTGGTGTTGAGGCTACACACAATAATTCCTGTGCACCATCGCCATCCAAATCAGCATTGTAAAAAATATCATTATCTCTAATTAGATGATTTTCTATTGTCCCATTACCATTATTACTCCAGACTTCTTCCCAACCATTTAAATTGATTGGAGTAGTCGAGACGAACTTAATTATTTTTACATCCAAAGGACCAAATGTTAAAGTAACTTCTTTTGTGCCGGCATTATATGATTTAAATGAGGTTACACCAACTGTTCCCGCTTGAAGGTTGATATTTGAGTCTCTATTAACTTTATAAGTGTTTGAAGATGTATTGGTAGTATAGTTCTCAAACATTATTTGCAAACCAGTAGAATTTCTTACAATGTTATTTGACACGTTCTGAAAATTGAATGGTACATTCACCGTAATGTTTAATGGATTAGATACAATCATATATACTTCTTCTCCATTAGTCCTAATTGTATAACGAAGTCCATAAGATTCATATCTTTTATTTATAGGTAATGACGTTGGAATATAAGTTACCGAACTGGGAATGATGCAATTTGGGTCAGATTGGTCTGTTTTGGAACAAACTATTGATTTAGTATCAGTCGATAGTATATTCTTATTCACTAAAAATCTAAGTTCTCTGGCTAAATGCGCAACATACTTTTTATAATGCTCCGGAAAGTACTGCCTATCAAATCGATTAGGTATTTGGGTATTACCCCACTCCATTGACTCTCCGTTGTTATACATAAAGTCAAGATGCCAAAACCAAACTCCATTAGCACCATGGATAATTGAAGTATACGCATTAAACCATAACCAATTAGCATTTGGTTTATTTAAATTAGAGTGAAAGTGGTACGCATAATTAGGATCGTTCTGTTCATTTCTCAGTTCTCCGCTAACAACTTTGTGAACATTTGTAGAATAAGACTTTCCATATTCAATAGATTTAAAGCACCCTAGGTAATTATAACTTAGCGGATCTTCTATGTTAGTCGTATTATAATTTTGATTTATCCATGCAGTTGCTGGGAATTGACAATACGAACCCTCAAAAAAAACACCATTCTGTTGATATCCTAACAGCAGTTGAACATAGCTCTGAGGCTGATAAATTCCTTGAAGATCATGTGATGTGGGTATTTGTTTATGATGGTTAGCTTCCATAACAACGAATTTATGTGTATGGCTTTCATCTATTGCCGAATTGAAATATTCTATCGACTGTAACACATTGGATGGAGGGACTTCTTTTTTCCAAAAATAAGTTGAGTCATTCCAATTCCAACCTGCGCAATTAGTCGAAAATTGAACAGGATGGTAGTATGAAGCCTCTTCCGTTATATGAAAACCCCAAATGATTGATTTATATGGTTGCACATTAAAAACCTGATCAACAAATTTATCGTAATCTGGGCGGAAACTATTGATACTCTCTGGAGTTTCGCATTCATTTATATCCAAACCACAATTATTGTAGACATTTGTACCTGAATTTAATATAAATCCTTTAGGTGTAATTGATGGTTTATATGTATGCATTAAAGATAACTCCGCTTTCATACCATTAGCTTCAATAAGTTTTAGGTAGCTCTGTAACCATCGAATAGAAGTTCCCTCACTTGGTCTGTATAATTGAGCCATATTGAATCCATCCTCAGAAAGAACATTGAGAACACTAGTTTTATACCCCCCGTTTATAGGAACTTCAAAGGGTAATAAGCAGCCACTGGAATAGAACTCTAATTTTCCAGCATCAGAACCAAACATACCGATACAAAAATTATTTTCCTGCTGACTTTGTAAAACATTGAATAGACTTAAGAATAGGTAGAGGACAATTACAGTTAGAGCTTTTTTCATAAGTTTTTTTTACAAACGTAATCAAAAAACTTAAATTACCAAATTATTTCAAACTTTCAATCTCACTTCTTAACCTTTCTATGTACAAGGTATGATATTTCCCTGTGCTGGGGCCGTAGAAGCCGGTGTGGATTTTTCTAACTTTTCCTTCTTTGTCTATGATGATGGAAGTCGGATATGACATGATAGCATTCAGGCCGGAGAAGACCTGAGCTGCCTTGTCTTTGCTCAATTCACCCCCGATATACACTTCATAAGGAAGATCAAATTGTTTTTTATAATGCGCCACAGCTTTGGCGTGTTTGGAAAACTCTGTTCCCCTTTCGAATGCTACCGGAATGATGGTTACGTCATTTTCGAACTCGGCAGCCACTTGTCGCCAAAATTTAGTCTCGTCAGTACAATTGGGGCACCACGAACCGAAGATTTGAATGACACTCACCTTTCCATTTAATTTCTCTTTATTAAAAAGAACGGAGTCCCCGTTTATACTTCTCACTGTGAATGCAAGTTCCTCCACTCCTTCTTTAAGATAGGTCAAGCTATCAGGATCGCGCAATTGTGCATTGGCATCCAAACGAGCATTCCACAATTCGCTATGATGTTTACCTGAGTTGAACTTCCCTGACACTATGCTATCTCCTCTCATTTCACCAGAAAAATAAAATAGATGCGCGCCGTCAAAACAACTTAGGTAAAAGTTTCCATCTTCTTTTGATTCTCCTTGAAGGTAGCGGTAGTCGCCGGTTTCCGTCATAAACGTTCCTGTCATATTGCCTTTGTCGGAATGAAAAACTCCAACGGCCTTGTAAGCGCAATCAGGACAATCGTAAGAGAACGTGACATCGTAGGTTTTATCTTTAAACGTTACGTTGGAATTAGAAAGTGCAACACTTTTGCTCGCCTTAAATCTGACCTTATAATTTTCCCTCGCCTCATCTTCCCAATACCCTTCGATGCTGTCATTGTTTTTAATGACATAGTGTAAAGCTGACAAATAAGGCTCAATTCGGGCAATCAATGTATCCCCAATCCCAGAGGTATGTTTGAGTTGGATGCGTTCTTCTCCATTGATCAATGTAAATTGACCACTGGAGTCCACTTGCATTCTGGCTGGGATGAAAGCTTGATTCGAAGAGTCACTAATATCGAATACCAACATCCACTCGCCGGGAGTTATTTTATTTGAGCTTGAGTCTTTAGAAGATTCGTTGCATGAAAAGAGAGAGAGTATAAATAGGGTGTAGAGGAAATATTTCACAAACAGGTTAATTGGTAAGTACTGGTTAGATAGACGAAGAGGCATCCTTTCGGATGCCTCTTTTATTCTCGTCGCTAATTTTATTAGAAATCAAATTTTATCCCTTGGGCCAATGGCAATTGATTGCTGTAGTTGATCGTGTTCGTCTGACGGCGCATGTAAGCTTTCCAGCTATCAGAGCCACTTTCACGACCTCCACCGGTTTCTTTTTCACCACCGAATGCACCACCAATTTCTGCTCCTGAGGTTCCGATATTGACGTTAGCAATTCCACAATCCGAACCTTCTGGTGAAAGGAAGTATTCTGCTTCACGCATGTTGAGGGTCATGATCGAAGAGCTCAACCCTTGATTCACACCGTTTTGTTTGGCCACGGCTTCCTCAATGCTCTGATACTTCATAATGTAAAGAATCGGAGCGAATGTCTCGTGCTGAACGATGGCCAAGTCAGTTCCGCTCACTTCGATGATTGCGGGCTTTACATAACAGCCACTTTCAAATCCTTCACCCTTCAATACGCCACCAGGTACCACCACTTTGCCACCTTGAGCAATCGCATCAGCGATAGCCTTTTCATACATATCTACAGCGTGCTTATCGATAAGCGGACCTACGTGATTGTTCTGATCCAATGGATTGCCAATTCTGATTTGGCTGTAAGCCGCTACCAGCTTCGCTTTCAAATCTTCAAAGATTGATTCATGAATGATCAAGCGGCGTGTAGTAGTACAACGCTGTCCGGCAGTTCCTACAGCACCGAATACAATAGCTGGAATCGCCAATTTTAAATCTGCATTTGGAGTGACGATGATGGCATTGTTTCCACCTAACTCGAGCAAACTTCTACCAAATCTTTCTGCCACCATAGAACCGACGATGCGGCCCATGCGCGTGCTACCTGTTGCGCTCACGAGCGGGACGCGGGTATCTTTCGTCATCATTTCACCCACGCGATAATCGCCGGTGATGATGCCGCTAATACCTTCAGGTAGGTTATTTTCAGCCGCAACTTCATTCCAAATATTTTGACAAGCGATGGCGCAGAGGGGAGCCTTTTCAGAAGCCTTCCAAACGCACACATCACCGCACACCCATGCGAGCACGCTATTCCAGCTCCACACAGCTACAGGGAAGTTGAAAGCACTGATGATTCCAACTACTCCAATAGGGTGCCATTGCTCATACATTCTGTGACCTGGGCGCTCGCTGTGCATGGTAAGACCATACAACTGGCGGCTGAGACCCACTGCAAAGTCGCAGATATCAATCATTTCTTGCACCTCACCCAAGCCTTCCTGAAGACTCTTGCCCATTTCATAGCTCACAAGCATTCCGAGTTCTTGCTTGTATGCTCTCAAGCGATCGCCATATTGACGCACGATTTCGCCTCGCTTGGGAGCGGGCATTTTTCTCCAAAACTTAAATGCTTCTGTGGCAGCTACCATTACTTTTTCATAGTCAGCATCGGTGGTTGTAGAAACAGAAGCGATCAAGGCTCCGTCCACAGGAGAATATGAATCAATCAAAGCACCAGCACCAAAAAAGTGCTTTCCCGTGCTTGTTCCTTCATTTACGTTTTTCAAGCCCAATTTGGTCAAAACAGGGCTAATATTCAATTCCGCAGAAGTTGCAGTGCTCATTGTTAAAAATTTTGCGGCGAAATTAAGCGAAACTCCTTGATTTATTGGAGATAAATGAACCTTTGAACACAAAATGTTGGTGTAAAATTCACACCATCTTTACAGAAAAGAACTGATATACTTACATTAGCGCCCACTTTTAGTATAAAAAACAATTAGCATGAGTTCAATAAAGGCAGTGATTACAGCAGTTCAGGGATACGTACCACCGGATGTGCTCACCAATGCCGACCTTGAGAAGATGGTCGACACCAACGACGAATGGATTCGTTCGAGAACTGGAATCGAAACGCGACACATTTTGAAAGGTGAAGGACTCGGAACCAGCGATATGGGCGCCGAAGCCGTAAAGGGACTATTAGCCAAACGCGGTATTGAGGCGAATGATATCGACTTATTAATTTGTGCCACCGTAACCGGAGACCATATTTTCCCAGCTACCGCCAATATTATATGCGATAAAATAGGCGCCAAGAAGGCCTTTGCTTATGACATTAACGCAGCATGCAGCGGATTTCTTTTTGCCCTTGCCACTGGTTCTCAATTCATTGAAACTGGCAAATACAAAAAAATAGTCATTGTGGGTGCGGATAAGATGTCTGCAATCATTGACTATACCGATCGCACCACTTGTGTTCTCTTTGGTGATGGTGCAGGTGCCGTATTGTTAGAGCCTACCACGGAGAATCTAGGTGTAATCGACTCTGTATTAAAGTCTGATGGGAATGGCCGCCACTACTTGCATCAAAAGGCAGGAGGTTCGGTAAAACCACCGACACACGAAACCATTGATGCGCGCGAACACTATGTATTCCAAGACGGACAGCCTGTGTTCAAGGCTGCTGTTGTAGGAATGGCGGATGTTTCGGCAGAAATTATGGAGCGCAACAATTTGAAAGCGGAAGATGTGGCTTATCTTGTGCCTCACCAGGCCAACCTTCGCATCATCGACGCCACCGCAAAGCGCATGGGCGTAGGCAGTGAAAAGGTAATGATCAATATTCAGAAGTACGGAAATACAACTAGCGGCACCATTCCATTGTGTTTGTGGGAATGGGAAAACAAGTTGAAGAAAGGCGACAACCTCGTGCTCGCAGCCTTCGGCGGCGGTTTCACGTGGGGAGCGATTTATTTGAAGTGGGGATACGGTGCTTGAGATACTAGTGACTAGAGACTAGTGACTAGTAAGGAGTAGGAAGTAGGGAGTAGGAAGTAGGAAGTAGGAGTAGGAAGTAGGAAGTAGGGAGTAGGGAGTAGGGAGTAGGGAATAGGAAATAGGGAATAGGAGGAGGAAATTTCGATAACTTTCTGAATTTCGAATTCCGAATTTCGAATTCCGAATTTCGAATTCCAAATTCCGAATTTATTATTTGCTACATTTGTTAAGTAAACATAGACCAAACCAAAGAATATACATTCGGGTATGAACATAACTCAAATTCAAGATCTCATCAAATTCGTCTCTAAGAGCGGCGTGAGTGAAGTGGAGATCGAACAGAAAGACTTTAA
>JBKCOM010000110.1:0-5053 GCA_046309775.1 Flavobacteriales bacterium | reverse complement strand
CATCATCACCGATGAAGACAATCCTTCCCGCACCATTGCGATGGGTTTATTCTTTCTTGAAAATGGCGATGATCAAGGTGCTGCTCGCTTCTTCCAGCGCGCGGCAACGCTGGCCGAGAAGCGCCGCGACTATGCTTTACTCGATCTGATTTATTCGCTGATGATCGAAGAATCGGTGCGCTTGGGAACAGATCTGAATGAAATCATTCTAAAATGGCAACAGAATTCTGAGAAGCGCATGCTCGATCAAAGACTGAAAATCGCCGCTGGACTTATTAAAAAACGGTTGCACGAAGCCCGCATTAGTGGATTACCTCTCGACCCCGATGCCACTACAAAAGAGATTTTTAGCGTTATCGACCTTCGGGATGAGGCTATACTAATCCCTGACTTTATGTTGCGTGTAGTGGAAATGATCCGCAGCGCTGTAATCAGCTCCAAAGACTACGCTCGCTTCGAATCCTTTATTCTCAGGGTTTACAAAAGATTAGAAGAGAAAAAAGCATTTTCGAAAAATGACAAGACCAAACCTGTATTCTACTACATCATTGCTCACAGCCTTTATAGAAATAGAAAATTTCAAGAATCTGAAAAATGGCTCCAACGGCTAGAGTCAGAGCACGGGCTGAGCATTCGAGCCATTCAACTTCGCGCCGCCACGCTCACTTATCTCGGCCGAAATGAGGAAAGCATCACGATCATCAAATCTACCATCGCCTCAAAAGACAAACGCATCACAACACAAGATCTACTCAATATGCACCTCAATTTGGCTGTGTATTACTTTCAATCGGAAGATTACAAGCGCGCAGCTCAAAGTATCATGAAAATAGGTCAAACCGATGCTTGGCTCGAAAAAAAGATGGGAAAAGAATGGCGATTCAAAAAAAATATGATTGAGGTCATTGTCAACTACGAACTCGGAAACACCGATGCTGCTTGGAATCGCATCATTTCAATGGAGCGTTACTTTGAAGAGTTCTTCAAACATCCCGCGTATCAACGAGCGCGCATTTTTATGAAGTTTATCAAATCCCTTATTGCCCACCCCGAAAGGGTAACAGAATCGGATTTTGCCAATGAAGTAGCTCAAGCAAACATGGCCTGGCCCGACCACAAAGAGGACACTCAAGCCATGACCTTTTTCTGTTGGCTAAAATCCAAAATGATCCGCAAACCTTACTATCAAGTGCTACTTCAAACTATGAACGCCAAAAATGAGGCAACGTAAATAAATTTTAACGTCATTTGCTTAGAAGATTCCTTATGAAAACCCTTAACCGCCTACTCATCATAGCTCTTGCTATCTTATCTTTTGCTTCCTGCACTCGGAAGGCAGAACAAGCCGCACAATACAACGACATCATCATTCAAAGACAAAAAGATATTATTGCCGCCTTCGACCGCTTCGATTCTACTTTTGCTGACTCTATTGCTTCAGAAGAAGAAATTGAATTTGCCTTCGTAAACATGCAGAGCAATATCAAACATAGTATCTTGTCTATTGATAGCATTGGACCCTTTCAAAACGATCCTCTATTGCAACAATCAGCGCGTGATCTCTTCACCGCATACGACAAGATGGTAGAAGATGATTACCGCATCCTTAAAGACATAAAACTTATGCCTGCGGAATCTATCACCGCTCCAATGATTGACACTACCATTTCCGTTCAAATAAGAATTCACGACGTTTCAAAACTCGCTCAAGAGAAGTTTTTAAAGGCTCAAGAAGAATTCGGAAAAAAGTATAACCTGACCTTCGAATAACCTTTTTGTCCTTGTTGCGTACAAATCAACATGTTACGCAAATCCCTAGTAATTACATTTATTCTCATTGCCACCGTTTGCAGCGCACAAAAGGGCCGCAGAGGCATGTTAGAATACGCCGCGGGCGGCCGCGTTGGCACTGGCACCGGTCTAACTGGTCAATACTTTTACACCGATGCACATGTCGTGGAAATGATTCTTTACGCTCGTTGGCAAGGCTTCAGCGCCACTTTGCTATATGAACACCATATGCAGATGTTCGATGTGCGCGGATTAAAATGGTATATCGGTGGAGGCGGTCATGCCTCGCTTTATCCTGTGGGCACTAATAGACCCGACATCGATAATGATTTCGCAGGTCACGTATTCTTGCCTGGCGTCGATGCCATAGTAGGCATGGAATATTTCTTTCACAATGTCCCGCTGATGATAAGCGTAGACCTAAAGCCTGAGTATAATTTTGGAATTGTAAACAGGCCTGATCTCACCAACGGTGGCATCAGTCTGCGATATCGTTTCTAAAAAGTTTAGCTGTCCAACCACGACTTAAAGTCACTGGTGCGATGGCGACTCACTATCACCTCTTCTGCGAAAGCTGGATGTAAGGTCAATGAAAGTCTATTGTTGCTGTAAGGCTCAATGCGATTGATGCTCTTACTACCCACTATCATTTTACGATTGATTCTGTAAAATTCTCCTGGATCCAACTGCGCCTCCAACTCCTCCAGCGTTTGCTCCAACAAATACCGATCATTCGCTCGGTTTACAATAAAGGTAGTACCTTCTTCTGAGAAAAAATAACTCACCTCGTCGGATGGGATAAACGTGAGTCTTCCTGCGGTTTTTACCAAAAAACGCTTTCTGAACGAATGTTCTCCCCGTACCGCCGAAAGCAGCGATTTTAAATCAACACCCTCGCCATTCACTTGGGTATTCTTATACTTGTCAATAGCTACTTTTAACTCCGACTCATCCACAGGTTTTAATAAATAGTCAATGCTATTTACCTTGAAAGCCTTGAGCGCGTAATGGTCATAAGCAGTCGTAAAAATGACTGGAGTCGCGACCTTGGTTCGATTAAATATTTCAAAGCTCAATCCGTCCGCTAGTTGGATATCCATAAAAATCAAATCCAAGCTTGGGCCTTCATTAAAATAATCCACACTATCCTCTACAGTGTCGATGACACGATCGATCTCTATGCTTGGTTCCAATGCCTTGAGAATCCGCTCCAATCTTGATGCAGCTGGAGATTCATCTTCTATAATGAGTACTTTCATGCTCCTTCAATTTTTACCAATGGTAATCGAACACCGAATGAATGTTCGGTTTCTTCTACCACTATTCTTCTACCAAATGTTAGTCTAAAACGATTGTCAATATTGCGCAATCCAGTACCAGTGCTTTGTTCTTCGGTGATCTTTCTCTGTAAATTATTAAACACCGAAACCTCTTCATCGGTCGTTTCTATCACAACACTCAGTGGTCGTTTTCTCGATATCACATTATGTTTTATTGCATTCTCCACAAGATTCTGCAAACACATAGGAACCACGTAGCAATTTTTAGACTCTTCCTTTGCCTTTATTTCTACAGATAAATTCTCCGGAAATCGCGTTTGCATCAAGAAGATATATTTCTCTAAATTCTCTAACTCCTCCTGAAGTGTCACCACTTGTTTAGAATTCAAATCCAAAATACTTCGATATACTGAACTTAATTTTTGTACAAACTCTACAGCCTTAGTTGGATCCTCAGGGATGATACTCGCCAAGGTATTCAAGCTATTGAACAAAAAATGAGGATTCACTTGATTCTTTAACGCTTCCAACTCAGAAGATACCCGCTCCTTTTTAATGCGCTCCGTTTCTGCAATAGAATCTTTCCACTTAAAAAAGAAATAGGCCGCTTCATAGATTGTTAGGACAAAAAAAGTAGAAGCTAAACTCACAACAAACATTTGAGGCAATCCCTTGTGCTGCCATGTTTTAAGATCTGATTGCGAAAGCTTCATCTCCACATAACCCAATAACATCGATGCTATAAAGGTATAAAGCACCACCGCCACAGTTTGTTTTACCAACCGTTTCGATAAGTCTCTTTGATCCGGAAAGAGCTTTCTAAAAAACAGAATGATCGCTCGGTTTCCAAACCAAAAAATTGCAGTGAACCCAATGGCAAATATTCCATCCTTAAAAAAACATCTCCACGCTTCTGCCACGGGCTGTTGAAAAAAGACTACTGGAATAAAAAAACCCAAGAGAATGATACCAATAATCATCAAGGGCCAGTCATTGAAACCCAAGAGCGCTTTAGGTGTCTCGTCCTTTTCGTGATATGTCCTACAACGTTTTGAAACCATGGTTTAAAAATACACAGAATAAAGGAAAACAGGAAAAAATCCAGTCTGATAAGATGTCTCTATTTCCCCACTTCTATTGTTGAAAGACTGCAAGAACACATTCTCTCGCCCAGTCACATTGCGCACGTCGAAAGCAAAAGCCTGAGCAAACCTTTTGTGATTAATACGATAGCCCAACTTGAAGTCAAAGCGAGCATACGGATCATATTGCTTGCTAAATGCTTCGCTATCCACTCGTACTTCTTCATTTTCTGCAAGCGACGCTTCCAAATCTATCGGGGTAAACATTCGTCCTCCAGCTATCGTAAAGCGTGCATCAACGGTGAACACACTGTTCTCATTAATTCTGAATTCCTTTCCTCCCAAAACATTGAAAACATAGTTTCCATTAAAGGCGGTATTTCTCCATACATCATCGCTACCGCGATACTTGCTTTCAAAAAGGGATGTCGTCATCAAAAAATAAAAACCCTTGCTCAAAAAACGTTCTAATGTGAGCTCCAAGCCATAGTTATATCCCTCACCTTCATTCACCAAATCGCCATTATTAGGGAAAGTAAAATCAGCTCCTGTGTTCAATATCGAAAACGAAGATGGCAGACGATCTACTGCGACATCAAACAAGTATTGATAATACACCTCCGACTTCATGCGCCAAAACTCACTGATTTGAATATCATACCCAATCACGGCATGCGCCGCTTTGTTGAAGTCCAAATTTTTGTTATTTGCTACCACTGACCCATTATCCAATTCTTCTCTACTGAAATATGTGGGCAACGGCTGCATCTGACTGTGAAGACCCGCTCCGAAATTTAGACTCTGCCCAGGCTTGGTCGCATAGCGCGCTCCAACACGCGGCTCTACGATATAACTGTCATTGAATACAAAATACTGTCCATGTAAACCGCTGTTGATGGT
>JBKCOM010000109.1:0-7616 GCA_046309775.1 Flavobacteriales bacterium | reverse complement strand
CGGCCAGGCCGTTCTCGGCTTGCTTCAGGATTGCCATGATCTGGCTGTCGGTAAACCTTGATTGTTTCATTGCAGAACTCTCTTCCTCTATGGTTGAAAATTCTACTTCCGATCCCGTTTATTTGCAGGGGGTATTACCAAATCAAATGCGAAAAATAACGATAGTCTTCTGCTTAGTGCGATATAAACAGGGCAATAAAGCACTCGGAGAGAGCACAGAGTTCGATTACTGGGTAAAGCCTCTTGAAGAATTGGGTCACTCTATTTTCATATTTGAAATTGATAGATTTCTGCAAGGACCTCAGCTGAGCAATAGTATAGATGATGGAAGTTTGTACGATTTTTCTAAAAGTGTAAATGCGGATTGGGTTTTTCTAAACGACTATACCAATCTCGGTATAAGTGCAGAAACCTGGAAAAAAATTGCAGACTCGGGGATATATACATCGTGTTGGTTTGGCGACGATAATCACAAGTATGACGACTACACAAAATATAAAGCTCACAATTTCACACATCCAATAACATGCGATCATTTTTCATTGGGTCGTTACAGATACGATAACCTACCAAAACCAATCCTGAGTCAATGGGGCGCTGACAATTACCCAAGGCATCTATCAGCACAAGACTATGATTATGACATTTCTTTTGTGGGCGTATACTCACCGTATCGACACTTTATATTAAATCAGCTTAATAAACTAGGCTACAAGGTGGCTTTTTTCGGAGAGGGTTGGCCTAACGGAAGTCTCACACAAAATGAAATGTTTGATGTTTTTCACAGATCAAAAATCAATCTTTCACTAGAAAAGTTATCAACCAACTACGACCTCCGCTATCTTCTAATGTTCCCCAAAAAACTAGGCAGTTTTTTCAAAGATCTCATATTCAAGAGACCAATAATACAGAAACAAATCAAGAAGCGCCCATTCGACATCGCCATCGCCAAGGGCTTCCAGCTGGTAGAGTACGTACCTTTCATTGAAGAATATTTTGATCTTAAAACTGAATTAAAAGTCTTTACAACTATCGATGAACTCATTTTTTTTGTGAATCATTTTTTAAATAATGAGGAACACCGACTTAACTACATTGAATCAGCTTTTAAAAAAACCATACAACAACACACAATGAGATCGCGATTAGAAAATGTGATTAAAAAAATATTTTAATATGATTCGGAAAAACGTATTAATTTCCTATTCAACGGAAGCCGTTAATTTAACAGCATCTTTATTTTTTGTCGGCTACTTTATTCGGAGTTACTCCACCTCAATTTATGGCGATTTTATTGTCTTAACCTCATTGATTTCTTTTCTTACACTATATAATTTTGGCGTAGACTCAACACTTAAGGCAGAATATGGAAAAAAGGAAAGCACCCCCGATCGCCTATTAATATTATTTAGATCTCTAACCACCATCACCATATTTGGATTAGCTGCTTTATCAATCGCGATCCTACTCCTCACCCTTCAATCAAACTCAATTATAAATAACGACATTTTTCTATTGGCAATTAATTATGATTTTTATATACTCGGGAGTATTTGTTTAATATTTTTCTCAATCATTCAAGCACACATCTTACTTAGCGTTAATTTCTTATTAGAGCGAACTTACAACAGCGCTATAAATTTGACATCACTTGCCGCTACTTTTTTAGCCGCTCAATTTAAACTTGAATTTACATATTTTCTAACTCTCAGACTTCTTTTTCTCATCACCTTAGGATTAATATTACTAACCTATACTCTTCAACGTGAAAAAATCAGTTTTCGCAAGGCATACCATTACTCACTCAGCGCACTTAGTTCGAATCAAATATATCTTTCACTCAAATCCTCATTAAAGTACATTTCACTTGGTGCCTCCAGTCTAGTAATTTGGTCAATCGATCCAATAATTATTCGCTCTGCTCTTTCCAATCAAGATGTAGGCACTTACTCCTTGATTTTTCGGTTCATAACTTTAGGCTTTTTTCTTCCCACAGCAATATGTACTGCGATAACACCTAATTTATCAAAGTTTTCAGCAAACAACAGCCATCACGAACTTACATCGCTATATCAGAGTACTTTCCACACTCTTTTAATCATTTTTTTGCTATTTGCCTTTCCAGTTATATTTTTTTTGGACTTCATAATCAACAATTGGATTGGCCATGAACTTGTAACATCGGTAGCAGTTAGGTTCATTTTATTGGGATGGGCGGGACTTATGTTTATTAATTCCTTAAACACTTCAATAATTATCCTCACAGGATCTGCAAACTTTTTTTTAGTACTAGTTTTATTTGCAGAAGCTTTACTTCATGTCACTCTCTCCCTAATACTAGTCAATAAATTTCATCTTGAGGGCATAGCATTCTCAGCGCTTATTTCGCTTGCATTAACAACCCTCCCCTTCCAGTTTTATCTTATTAAAAATAAACTTAAAATCTACGAAAGAGAAAAACTATTTCGCGACATCATCTTTTCCATAATCTTATACACCATATCTCTTATAACCATATTTATTTCTTACCATCACTTTAAAAATGCAACGATGAGCGTCATATTATTTATATCCTTCACTTTATTTTGCACAACTCGTTACATTAAACATGGCCACCTCACTCGCCTCCTCGGATAAAAAGGCTTAAGAGGAAAACTTTTCTTGCCCCCCAATAAAATCTTTTATTATAAAAACATTAACAGATCGTTCCCGAAATATTCAGTAAGGCCTGATGAATAATGGCTCGGAAGCGGAAACCGGCAACTTTGATTTGCAAGAAACTGACTAATATGTGTTTATTTTCTTGCAAATTTCATTGAGTTTTTTCATGTCGATTCGCTCGAATCCGGACCAACCTCAAGACGAACTGTTTCGCTCACACATTGAGAACATGATCGACATGAATCACCCACTTGAGAAGCTGGGGCAAGGCATCGACCAAGAAGTATTAGATCGGGAATTTGGCTAGCACTACGCCGCTAAAGTGGGCAGGCCTGCAACTCGAACACGGCGGATTGTTGGTCTGATACATTTGTAATTCAAGTATGACATGAGTGATGAAACAATAGTTGAGCTTTGGGTTGAGTCCCCTATCGGCAACATTTCACCGGTGAAAAATATTTCCAGCACGATTTTCCTTTGCACGCCACAACACGGGTGAAGTGGCTCAGAAAGATTGGCGAGGAAGGCTGAGAGCGGCTTTTGACTCAAACCCTGCAAGCAGGCAAAAAGCTGGGCGTATTAAAAACCAGCAGCCTGGACAAAGTGGTGCTGGACACCGCATGCATGGAGAAAGCGATTGCCCACCCAGTGGACAGCAAACGGTTCAACCGAATGCGCAAGTTCAGCAACAAACTGAGAACCATTCTGGGACGTGTGATCTTCTACACTGAACGCAAGGCAGAAACAGGCAAGACCACATTGACGACCAGTATGGCTGAGCGACTGGAGCTGGCCAAGTGCCTGAAGGCGCAGCAGAAAACAGCAAAGCCACGAAGCGATGGATGAAACAGTGAAACAGCGTAGAGCCGATCATCGGGCACTTGAAGACCGAACCCAAAATGCAACGCAACTGGCTTAAACGCCACTTGGGCGACATCATGGTGCCAGTGCTGGCAGCCAGCGGCTTTAATTTGAAGAAGACGTTGAGAGCCTTGTCTCTTTTTGCTCCCGAAACCCATGAGTGGATTACGAGGTTGTTAGCTGATTTTTATGAAAAACAAGATATCCCAAGCCAATACAACAAGCAAATCAACAGTTCGCTTGCAACCTGATCGGGAAAACACAGTTTTTCAGGACCGACTATAAATGTGGAATGATCAATTTCACATCGGTAGCAGAATTGAGAAGCGATCCACCAACCTAGACCAGAAAGTTACTGGGCAGTTCCAATCTAAACAAACAACCATAATTTCTAAATATTTAAATGGCTAATATCGTTCATTTTGGTAAATACTACTGGCCGGATACCGGAGGGATAGAAAGCGTTACAGCAAGCTTGGCCAAAGGGGCGGTGAAGGCTGGCCATGACGTCTCTGTTGTTTGTTTTAAAAAAACGGACGGCCATAATAAGGAGATCATTGATGGAGTCAAAATAACTAGAGCGCCCATCGCGAAATTGCTGGCATCACAACCTTTGGGTTTTAAGTACGTACTTCAATGCATCTCTGCCGCAAAAAAAGCAGACTTGGTCCATTTACACACACCAAATATGCTGGGGGCTCTTTGCGCATTATTTGTTCCAGCCAACAAGCATTTACTGGTTCACTGGCACAGTGACGTACTAAACAAGGGGCTTCTAGGAAAAATTCTCCGCCCTTTAGAAATGAAGTTACTACACCGAGCAAACAGCATAGTTACAACCTCTCAGGTATATGCTGATGCATCCAAGACACTGACTCCATTCAAAAGCAAAATTAGTGTGGTGCCTATCGGAGTTCCGGACGCTAGGCGCGACTCCAAAGAATCCGACCTTCCTCTAGAACTAAAGACGAAAATTGGCAACAAAAAAATAATTCTTGCAGTAGGGCGATTGGTTGCTTATAAAGGATTCGAAATTCTCATCAATGCAGCACAACTGTTAGCCAACAACTCGATCGTTATCATCGTTGGTGGAGGCCCGTTACAAAACGAGCTTCACAGAGCAATTCAACAAAGAGGCGTCGAAGATAGAGTCTTGCTTACGGGGAGACTCGATGACTATGCATTACATAGGCTCTTCAAAAAAGCATCTCTATACTGCCTCCCCTCAACTTACCGTGCTGAGGCATTTGGTGTGGTGCTTCTTGAAGCGATGGCTCATGGAGTCCCGATTGTTGCATCGAATATTCCGGGCTCTGGCGTGCCTTGGGTGAATCAGCACGGGCAAACCGGACTAAACGTCCCTGTAGGAGACCCTAAAGAGCTGGCCACCGCATGCAATAAGATCCTTGCGTCCGAGGAATTGCGAAACAAACTATCGGTGGGTGCTCGCCGACGCTTCCTTAGCGAATTTACAGAAGATGTCTCAGTCAATCGCATGATAGCCATTTACAAAAAACTTATCGATACCTAAAGCAAATATGGATTACTGTAAGCCCACTAAATATCAATGGCTTTGCCAAATGAATTCTGTTGGAGCATAGAGGCCACACACGAGGGTTCTGCCGAACAGAACAAATGGAAGACCTACGGACAAAGGTGGTCGCTTTTCTGACGCTGCAATTTATGCTAAGGGAAGTGCGACGTAAAAGTGACGCATTGAGCAGCTTTTTTGAAAATCACTGCCCAACAGCCAACACATTGAGTGAAGAGGTTTACACAATTAAATCTCATGCAAACAGCTTTCTGAACAAAAGCTTCCAGAAAGTGAAACGTGTAAAAGCTAGCCGTACTACCGATCCTGCGAGAAATCTGAAAACAATTCGCTCAACTCGCTGGCCGAAAACACCAAAGCCTTGTTTTTTGAATCGCCCCAGCCACCAATCAGCCCACATTTTGAAACGATAATCGTGAACGGAAAGTGACTGCCTAGATATTTGGCTTGTCTCCAGGATATAGCGCAGAAGGCCCAAAGTGCCTGCAATTGATACCGTACCGCTGTCGTTTTGATCGTGAAACCGGTACCACATTAAAGGCTTATAAACCCAGAGAAGTGGCCCTTTGACCAACAGCTTGGACAAAAAGGAAACATCAGAATACTTCCCGGCCTCTTTGGAATTCAAAACAATACCCTGCAACATTGACCGCCGGTACATGTACCCCGGGAAAGGGGCGATGGATCCACCGCCAATTCCAATTCGCAAATAGCATTCAAAGAAATCCTCGATGCCCTCAATTAACCTGAAACCATCAACCTTCGGCATGAAAGTACGCTCCGATTCTTCATCGCGAAATAGAATTCGGGCGTTACAAGCAGCGGCAACAACGCCGGGGTTCGCCTCCATGAAACCCAACATGATTGGCACATAATTTGGCATCATGCGATCATCGTCGTGAAACATCACCAAGTACTCTGTACTTGCCTCTTGGAGAATTGCATTAAAATGACTGAATGCATCCAGTGGGGGGGTTCGTCTGGTATAACGAATTGCAGGGTAACTAGCTTTAACGATTTCCTCAATTGAGTCGCCCACTGAGTTATCGGAAACTACAACGTCAACTTCAGAATTACTTGCTTCAATTACAGATCGAAGGGTTTCTTCAAACAAATGAGGGCGGTCTCTGGATAATATGTACACTTGGACTTTAAATTGATTCACGCCCCAAATCCCGTTTACCAAAAAGAAGCAAAGTATAGCACCCGCCCCAATGCATTCCGTTACATTAAGCAACCTAAGAACTTTCAACGCTGACACCCATCAGTCAATTCTGGAAAACGGCCTGAAACAAGGCATATTCCTTGAACACAGCTGTAAAACCGGGCGCTGTGGTGTTTGCGCTGTGAAGGTTCTAGAAGGAAAAACCAATACCCTGCAATCTGAAACAGGACTTACAAAAGAACAAGCTGCACAGGGTTACGTGTTAAGTTGCTGCCGTGCTGCGTGCAGTGATATAAGTCTAGACGCAGAAGACTTACCCGAGCTTCAAAATATAAAAATAAAAATCTACCCGGCAAGAATTGATTCCATTCAGCTTGCCACCGAATCGATCATAAAAGTTGTACTGAGAATACCCCCTAACACCCCTTTTGCCTTTTTGCCGGGACAGTACATCGGAGTTATTGGTCCGAATGGGACAAGGCGCAGTTATTCAATCGCGAATGCCCCACGGGGTGATCATAAAATTGAATTGCACATCAAGAATGTGGAGGGCGGGGAATTAAGCGCTTACTGGTTTAAGCAGGCAAAGGTTAATGATTTACTGCGTTTTGAAGGACCTTTAGGCACCTTTTTCCTGAGAAACCCTTTGCCCCCCAAGCTGCTGCTCTTGGCTACGGGCACGGGGTTTGCGCCCATAAAAGCCATTCTGGAACAATTGAAAGCAATTGCTGCACAAGCACCGGCATCGGTTGGCGAGGTTGGGCTTTATTGGGGCAATCGTTTTGAAACAGATATTTACCAGCAACTCGACCAGCTAGACCTACCCAACTTGAAGGTTCAGCACGTTGTTTCAAGGCCGGGGCCAAGCTGGCAAGGTCGAAGCGGGTATATACAAAACGCCGTACTTAAGGATTACTCGAATTTGAACGACTTCGCGGCATATGCCTGCGGATCAATTCACATGATTGAGTCCGCCAAGGCGATACTGACCGCAATTGGGTTACCATCCAATAAATTTTATTCTGACGCATTTGTGAGCTCGTAACGATGAAAGCCGTAATTCTTGCCGGGGGCCTGGGCACCCGCTTAAGCGAAGAGACCAGCATTAAACCCAAGCCCATGGTTGAAATTGGCGGTATGCCAATTTTGTGGCACATCATGAAAACCTACTCAAGCCACGGCGTGAACGATTTCATCATTTGCTGTGGTTACAAGGGCTATGTAATTAAGGAATATTTTGCGAACTACTTCTTGCACATGTCGGATGTAACGTTTGACATGCGCAGCAACCGAATGGAAGTGCACCACAAACGCGCTGAACCCTGGACTGTTACTTTAGTAGATACAGGCGAAAACTCGATGACCGGCGGGCGCTTG
>JBKCOM010000108.1:0-4812 GCA_046309775.1 Flavobacteriales bacterium | reverse complement strand
ATCATCCAGTCTTCCTATGGACATGATGGTTTTTTAGTAGAAACAAAAAAATTAACAAGCATTCTTCAAGAAGAAGAGATCAACGTACTTTCTAAAATATAAAATCATGAAAAAAATCGGATTAATTGGATTTGGTTGTGTCGGACAAGGACTCTATCTATTGCTCAACAGCACGGGATATGAAAAGGCACAAATCAAATCGATTGCTGTAAAAAGCAAAGACAAGCCGCGCATCGCACCAGCAGAAATCTTGCGCTACAGCGCAGAAGAACTCATTGATGACCCAGAGATTGACATCATCATCGAGGCCATCGACGACGCAGATGCTGCATTAGCCATCGCCCGCAAAACCATTGTGGCCGGCAAAGATTTTATCACCGCCAATAAAAAAATGGTCGCATCAAATCTCGAAGAACTCACCGCCTTGGCGCAGCTCAACAATGTGGTGTTTCGCTACGAATCTGCCGTCTGCGGTGCCATTCCCATCGTGCAGACAATAGATAACTATTTTGCATACGAACCCATTTTGAGTTTGCGTGGAATATTCAATGGAACCTCCAACTACATTCTTTCAAAAATATTCAATGAAAAATTGGACTATAAAGTAGCGCTCAAACAAGCACAGGACTTAGGTTTTGCAGAAACAGATCCTACCGCAGATGTAGGAGGATACGATCCAAAATACAAGTTGATCATCCTCGCCTTGCATGTCTTTGGAGTATATCTCGCCACTGAAGATGTATTGAACTTTGGCATTGATTCGTTGAATAAAGAAGACATTGACTTTGCGCGTGAACGCAATTTAAAAATCAAACTTGTGCCTTCCATTTACCAAATAGATGGAAAAGTATTTGGCTATGTATTGCCAGAGTTTGTGAGTGATAAAGACAATCTTTATCAAGTAGAAAATGAGTTCAATGGTGTGAATATCGAAGCTGGTTTTGCTGGGGCGCAATTCCTTTATGGGCGCGGTGCGGGCTCCTTCCCAACGGCGGCTGCCGTGGCCAGTGATCTCGATCACGTCGTCAATAAGCGCGGTTATTTTTACCAGAAAAAAATAAAACCCTCTACCGTAGCGGATGATGCAAACATTCTAATCGAAGTGTATACACGCTTTACGAATGAAGCGATTCAAAAAGTATTGGCCTTTGAAAACGTAACAGAAGGATTGTTTACAGAGGATTTCAGACAATTGACAGGATATATTTCGTTGAAACAATTGAAGAATGTGGCGCACATTCTCAAGCGCGAAAAGGTGAGCATCATCGCTACCGGTCGCCGCAAACTCATCGGGCAAAAAACCACAGAGAAAATTTTGGAACAAGAAAAACGCCGGGCATAGCCGGCGTTTTTTCTTTAAACCTAAAAAAATATTATTCTATAATAAGGCGGCAACTGCCTACTTCGCCATTCGTGGTGCGCACCTTTGCGAGATAGACTCCAGAACTTAGTGAGGAAACATTCAAATTGGAGTTAGTAATTTGACGAAGACAACTTTTGCCTTGCATATCAAATACCTCCACTTGAGCGCCAACCATATTCACCCCTGAAAAAACAACCTCTTCACGCGCTGGATTTGGATACGCTTGAATAGCGAGAATTTCATTTGTTTCTGCAACGTTTGTGCTCAAATCAAATTTCACCAAGTGAATATCAGCAAAGCCTTGAGGACTTTGATTTGTAGATGTGGGAGGCGCAAATGATAATTCCCCTGATGCAACAGCCGCGAGAAGTAGTTCTTCGTTATGCACTACAATATTTCCCACTTGACTCGAAACTTCTGAGTCAAAAAAGTAAGAGCAATACTCTAGCTGGCCAGTTAGGTTGAACCAACCAAAAACGCTAACGTTGGAAGTACTACTAGGTACAGTGTCTATCCAACTATTTTGCGTGGAAATATTCGATTGTGATTTCACATAACCACAAAAGTAGATACGATCATTTTCGTAAAATATATCGCTGAATCTTTCCCAAACAAAGTCAACACCAGAACTCGAATAATTCGTGCCAAAATAAGTGGTCCACTGCATTTCTCCCTCATTGTTCCATAAGGATATCATGCCATCATCATTGCCTAAAACTTCTGTTTGGTTGGTCCCTGAAGTGCCTGCGAGCGCGCCTGGAAAGACGATTCCGTAGAGCACAAATTTGTCACTTCCAGCAGGCGCGCTGCCAAAAAGAAGAGATGAACCAAAAAAATAACTACCCCAAATAGGCTCGCCATTGAAACTCAATTTAACCAAAATAGACGGATCATCAAGAAACGGCTCTGTAAAGTGTGCATCCCCAGAAATAATACCAGAATCAGAATCAGAACCGCAATACAAAATGGCTTCGAAAGATTCATTGATTAGCATTGTTTTATTTCCAAACCCCTCATTGAAATCGCTGTTCCCTTCAAAGTACGAGAAGCTTTCTACCTGAGACAAAGAGTTAAGCACTGCCACAAAAGCTCCTCTCTCATTACTTAATTCTGAGTCATAAACATCACCGACTGCTAGCCCATCAGAAGATGTGAGACCCGCAATAAATACTCGTCCGTCATCATGGATGCGGATGTCGTCAATCACATCGTGTTGGTCGCCCCCAATTAGTGTTCCGTCCAACCAATTTCCGCTGGATGAAAATTTCGCTATGAACCCGTCAGCAATACCTGAGTTGATATAATCCGGTCGAATGGCGTTCATAGACGTTGGAACTTGACCATAGGTTAGACCTGCAATCCATATATTTCCTTGCGAATCCTCGTTGATTGACTGAATAGTTTCAAGGTTTTGTCCTCCGAAAAAAGTCCACCACAGCAACTCTCCATTTTCTGAATATCTCGCCAAAAATATGTCATCTGAGTTACCATCTATTGTGACATTAATCCCTAGAGAAGGATATAATCCGAACTGGGAAGACTCATAAGTAGAAGTACCCCCTAAGATGTAATCACCATTTGAAGATTTTAAAATCACATAAGGAAAATCTCCTCCATCTCCTCCAATCTGTGTTTGCCAGATTGGGGTGATTTGGCTATATGCTAAGCCATTCAAGAATAGAAAAATTGCTGCGGTGAAGTTTTTCATATTATTTAATAGTGTTTATGGCTTTTATACTTCCATCAGCAAACGTAAATTTATGGATGACATTACCAGATGGTATTCCTTGAACGACGTGAACCGGGAATCTAAAATCCTCCTCGCTAATTTTCAATTCTGATTTATATATTCCCCTTCCCATATTATCTAATACTTCGTATAAAGCAGAAGTATTGGTTGAAGAGTTTACTTGAACTGTAAACTGATCTCCAACGATTGGAACAGGAGCCACAGTGACATCCACAAGCATAGCGTCTATTACTTGATTAACTGTTCTCTGATTAGAACTAAAAAAGAAGCGCAGGACTTTCCCATTTTTAAACTGAACATTAGCGCAATATGTACCCTTATCGATAACTATAGGAGGTAATTCGAAATTCCCATTTAAATCGAATAAATCGTCTTTCCCAAGCGATACAATCGTGGTAGGATCTCTTAAATCTGTAACATCTGTGATTACTAAACCATTCATATAGCTCACTCCTCCGGTTTGCATGCAATTATTTGTTATTTCAATCATCGTAAGTACTTGTCCTGATTGAGAAACCAAATAGTCATTGTTCATTGTTAACTCTTGAGCTCCCAGTAAAATACAATCTAGAACAGTATCTTCACTTTCTCCTTCATACTCTACGCTACTATTATCTGCGAATTGTTGACAATATAATTCAGGGTCATCTGGATCAACTGAAGCAATATTTGAATAGTTATTTAGGAATTCTATGATGAAGTTGATATCCGCACTTGCTAAATCATTTGCCGCGATTAAATTATCAACGAAAATTGATCCACTTGGCCATATCCAGTTCGTTTTTTGCACAGCATACAACTCATCTGTCGTAATCAAATAACCTTCTCTGTCATAATAACCTGGCTCTGTTGTGTAATCAACATTCTGTAATTTAAAAACTGCAGGATGCCATTGATTCAAAGACCAAGAGCAAACAACTGGTGTTAAGTTGTGTTGAACAGATAACTGGCTAACGGTCATGGCACTATTCGGATGACAAAACCAATCCTCTGGTCTCATGAACTCATAAGTATAATCTGGACCGTCTAGGCTTAAGTGGGCTGCGCCGTTGCCTTCATAATACCTGATCTTATAGGCATAATTGTACCCGTCACAAACCCAAACTTTTTTAAGGACCATAGCGGTTCCATCCCCAATAGTAGGCTGAACTCCCGTATCACTCACCACTTGATTCGAGCTATTCAATCCTTGTATTTGATACATATACTCATGGCTGAGCTCATCTTTATGATATTTCGTAGGAATGAAATAAGAATTCATTCCAGAAATTGTTTCACGATGAACAAGTTGATCGGAATATGAATTTCCCGAATACGATCGTTGAAAAATCCGAACCTGCCAGACTTTGACAGAACCATCGTTCTCCAAGAGAACGAAACCGTTAGCATTTTTAGGGTTATTAACTACCCCCCCCCCCCAAGAGTCAACACGCTGTGAGACAGCTATTTGCGCAATAAATTGCAAGATAGCAAAAAGAAAAATTGTTTTTTTCATCTTTTGTAAGTTTTAAATTTAACTGTGCAACAATACTCTGAAAAAAACTGAATCTGCTTGATTTTGAATTTTTTATCAAGATTATAATCAATACTTATTTTAACTGTTCAATTTTGAATTTAATTCAACATATTATTCAAAAAAAAACGCCCAGCAATGCTGGGCGTTTTTTTATCGGGTAAATCGTTTACTATTCCAGCGCTT
>JBKCOM010000107.1:0-8301 GCA_046309775.1 Flavobacteriales bacterium | reverse complement strand
ATGTGGTAAGACCAACGGTTGATTTCCCCTCTATATTTGTCACATGCAGCCATATATCTTGAGGTATATCGCGGAGGGCGAACACCAAAGACAAGATTTTAAAATGAGAATTGACGATGCCCGCAAAATTGCGCGCACCGTATCTGCTTTCGCCAATACCGACGGAGGCCGCTTGCTTATTGGTGTCAAGGACAATGGAAGTATTAGTGGCGTTAGGGCAGAGGAGGAATTGCACATGATGGAAGCCGCCGCCAAGATGTACGTCAATCCACCTGTTGACTTTAGCGTGCAGGCGTGGAAAGTGGATGGTCGTACAGTATTAGAAGTGAATATAGAAGCCTCGCGCCACCGCCCGCATTTGGCACAATTGGACGACGGAACGTGGAAGGCATTTTTGAGAAAAGACGATCAAAATTTCTTAGCGCCCGCGGTATTGCTGCACGTTTGGAAGAGCGATGACATCGCGATGCCGCAAAAATATTTTCATACCGAACGCGAACGAAAGATATTTACTGCATTGAATGAAAAGGGTACATTGACGCAAAATCAATTGGTAAAAATCACAGACATACCGCGCCCCGCACTCACATCACTCCTCGCACGATTGATTCGTTGGGGCTTAATTAAAATCGATTTTCAGCAAGATAAGGCGTGCTATAAACTGATGGAGTAGGCGAGTAGGCTAGTATGCTAGTATGCTAGTATGCTAGTATGGTAGTATGGTAGTATGATAGTATGATAGTATGATAGTATGATAGTATGATAGTATGGTAGTATGATAGTATGGTAGTCACCTAGTTCCAATCTCCCATTCTTCCATTCTTCCAATCTCCCAATCTTACCTTCTTCCCTTCTTTCTTCTTGTTGTTTTGAATTTTGTTCACTATTTTAGCCGAGTTCCTTATACGAAGGATTAATAACTATATTGATTTATGATGAAATCGTTTTTTTCTAAAGCACTTGCTGTGCTTTTGTTTGGTGCCATTCAAACAGTATCTAACGCTCAAAAAGTAGGGGATCCTTACCCTTCTTCGTTTGACTTGATTCTCAAAGGGGTCAATGATCACAATTCAGGGGATTATAAAAAAGCCATTGCTTCCTACAGCCAAGTGGTGAGCGGTGATTCGCTTTATGACCTAGCGCTCTACGAGTTGGCGCTAAGTGCCATTGCAGATGGCCAGTTCCAGAAAGCACTCAAGTCTACGGAGGCATGTTTGGAGTTTGCCAATGATTACCATTTCGACGCCATGGTATTGAAGGGTACAGCTCTCGAAAAGTTGGAGCGATATGATGAGGCCGAGGCAGTATTTTCTCAACTTGAAAAAGAATACAACCACTATTTTAGAGCATTCTTCGAGAAAGGCGTATTTCATCTTTCAAAAAAGGATTTTCCTGCGGCTTTGAGCAGTATGGAAAAGTCGTTTTCCAGAAATCTGATACATCCTCGAACGCATGCGATTGTCGCTGTATTGGCCGCAGATAGCAACCAGCCAGCTTTTGCAATGATGGCGTTTTTCTACGGGGCGCTTTGTGCTTCGGGCGATCCCGAATATGCCCTTAGCCTCATAGGTCTTCTGGAAAATCTAGGTGCTCAAACCTATGAAAAATCATATGAGATAGAACCAGGCTTGCTTGATCTAAGCAATGATCTGGGAGCGCTCAATGAATTGATAGAAAGTAAGGCACCTCTGAATAAATCGTACAAGTTAAAGGTTAAAGCGGACTATACTTACGTGCGTTTTATGCAGGCGATTTGCGAAAAAATGCCTGCAACCATCGAGTCTAATAATCCGATGCTAAAGTGGTATCAAAGTTTTTATAAAGAAGTTTGGGATAAAGGGCTTTTTCCAGGCATGGTCTTGGCGCCACTTACCAGTCAGACGGCACCGGTGATTGCACAACTGGTGTCGAAGAACAAAAAGAAAATCGAAGAATTCAATAAGTATCTCTCTGCAAAGGTGGTGAAAGAGGCACCAGAAGCGGAGTTTACGATTTCGGGTAAAACGGTGAAGGCTCCTTTATTCACATCAGAAAGCGCTGTCATTGCCGCAGGCACCATGAATGAAGAAGGAATAAAAACGGGCAAGTGGTACTTTTTTCATGACAATGGAAGACTCAAGTCCACTGGTGTTTTTGAAAAAGATAAAAACTCTGGAAGATGGGAGTATTACCATAAAAATGGAAGAATTGAAGCAGTCAATTACTTCGACTCGAATGGCAATCTACAAGGTGAGAAATTGAATTACTCCATACATGGAATTATCGCCGAAAAGGCGGACTACGTTCAGGGTAAAATCAATGGGATGTATTGGACTTACCACTCGAATGGAAATGTAAGTAGAAAGCTTGAAGTGAAAAATGATGAGATCGTTGGTATTTTAGAATTTTATGATGTTCGAGGGAATCTCTCAGATCAATACACGATGAAGGGAAATCAGAAGAACGGTCCTTACAAATCTTTTCATGGCAACGGAACTCTTCATATTGATGCTACAGTGGTAGGAGATAACTTGGAGGGTAAGTATAAGGAATTCTATATTGAAGGTCAGGTGTATTCGGAAGGTGAGTTTAAGAAGGGAAACAAAGTGGGGACATGGAATTTCTACCACCGCAACGGGGCAATCATGAAAACAGGAAGCTATGTGAATGGCAAAGAAGACGGGCTTTGGGTAGAAAAAAGTGAGGAAGGACAAGTAACAGGGGAGTACTCTTATAAAAATGGAATTTCAGACGGCTCCACTAAATACTATGATCGAAATGGTAAAATTTTCGCCGATTATACTTTCAAACAAGGTAGAATCACCAAGAGTATTTTCTACAATGAAGATGGTTCGGTATTAAAAGAAAATGAATATGCTAAAAACGGAATAGTAGAGATATATAGCGTACTCAGAGTAAAAGCGTCTGAAGGGAAAATTATCAATGATTTGCGCGAAGGTGAGTGGACATTTTATGGACCAAACGGATACGTGCAAACGAAGGCAAACTATACAAAAGGAGAGCTTAATGGTCCTTATACACTCTATTATCCCAATGGAAATGTAAAGGCTAAGTATTTCTATCGCGATGACAATTTGGAAGGTTATTTCGTGACCTATTCACCTGATGCTATTCTTGAATCAGATGGATATTATTTAGAAGGTCGTCGTCATGGCTATTTCAAAACATACGACTATCTAGGAAAGGAATCTGAAACTACTTTCTATTGGAAAGGTGAGGAAAATGGTTGGAATGTAGATTATCATTTTGGTCAAGTGCCTTACCGCCGCACGCTCAATACTTTTGGTGTGGCCGAGAGAACAGAATCATTTGATGAAAAAGGAAATTTAGTCGGGTTCAGCAACGTGCCCGGTGGAACAGGTCTTTACCAATATTTTCATCCATCTGGAAAAGTAAGTTTTGAGGTGGATATGAAAAATGGTGAAGGAGAAACTTACGTGAAAGAGTTTGATAATGAAGGTAAAGTTGTGAGTGAAGTTCCTTGTAAATTCGGAAATCGTCATGGATTGTTTAAGTCCTACTATCCAACTGGCACCTTAAAAAGTGAGGGTGAGTATGTTCTTGGCGACAAGAATGGTCTATGGAAAGAATATGACGAGCTTGGCAATTTGACGAGAGAATTGACCTTCCGTAACGGCGATCTTCAAGGGAGATACACTACCTATTACAGCAACGGAAAGAAGCAATTGGAAAGAAACTATGATGACGGCGAGCGCGACGGATATGCATATATATATGCTCCTGACGGAAGTTTGATAATCCGAATCAACTACATCGGTGGTGTCTTTTATAGCTATTCATACCATGATGCATCAAAGAATTTTGTAAAAGAAAAAGTGGTACTTGATAATGGTAGCGTGGTTGCTTATTATCCAAATGGAAAAAAATCAGCCGAATTCACATTGAAAAATGGTGATTATGATGGCTTGTTTGCTCGCTACAATACAGACGGAAAACTGTTGATGAAGTCCACTTACGTGAATGGTCATGAGGAAGGACTGTCGCAAGTTTATCACCCAGGTGGACAGCTACAGTCTGAGGAAAATTATGTGAAAGGTGAGTTTGACGGTTTGGTGAAGAACTATTCAGAAACTGGGAAGCTTATCTCTCAATATACCTATACAAATGGCGAGCTTAATGGCGCTATGGTTGTTAATGATAAATCAGGAAAGCCTGTTGTGAAAGGCACATATTACTATGGATTATTTTCAAAGAACTAGTGCGTTTTTAGCCTTCTTGCTTATAAACGCAGTTGCTTTAGCGCAACCTAAGATAGGTCAACAAGAAATTGCGGCGGCGTTCCCAAATGAAAGCGCAGCATTTTCAAAGTTCTCTAAAAACGTAGAGATTTTTCTCAAAAACGGTGAGTTAAGTGCCGAGATTGAGATGGTCAATCAACTGGCCATTATTAAAGAGGCGGCGTCTTTCAATCGAAGTGAGGAAATTCCCTACGATGAACATTTTCTGATACTAAAAGAAATTGAAGCTGGTACTTGGTTGCCCAACGGATCGTCCTTCAAATTTCAGGCGGTGAAAGAAATGAGTGATGTTCAAAGCATGGAGGGCAGCACATTTTACGATAGCAAACGCTACAAGAAGTTCGTATATCCAGCCGTTTCTCCAGGCACATTTACTGAATGTAAATACAAGTATTTCGTACCCGATGGAGTGTCACTCGGTTCAATGACCTTCGAACTTGGAGTGCCTGTGCTCGACGCTGAATTGGTTGTTACTGTTCCTACAGGTGTTGAGTTGGGTTTTCAAACTTTTGGAGAGATGGAGAATATAAACTATACCAAAGAACAAAAGGGAAAAAGTACAATTCATCGTTGGGTGGCAAAGAATATCAAACCCTATAAGTCTAAGAATTTCTTGCAAAGCGACGATCGCTATCGAAGCAGCGTTTACGTGTTTGTGAGAGGTTATCAGGCGAAAAAAGGTTGGGTAGATCTATTTGGTACTTCAAAGGGCTTGTATGAATACAACTTTCAACACATCAAGCAGAGAGTCAATGAAAAGCCAAGTGCAGAAATAATGCGTGTTGTTGACTCGATTAAAACGGTTTATTCTAAACCTGATGACATTGCGCGGGCTTCCTATTATTGGGTACAAGACCACATTCGCTATATCGCGTTTGAATATGGTTTGGGAGGTCTGATTCCTCGCCCTGCCGATCAAGTGTGCCAGCAGAAATTCGGTGATTGCAAGGACATGGCGAACCTGCTCTATTCTATGCTCAGTTATGCCGGACTTCCTGTATATCATACGTGGATTGGCACCAGAGAAATCGACTTTAATTATACAGAATTGGCTTGCCCATATTCAGACAATCACATGATAGCAACCTACAAAGACGAAAGTGGAAAATACGTCTATCTGGATGCTACCAGCAGCGATATCGATTACGGATTTCCTTCCATTTTTACACAAGGAAAGGAAGCGATGATTGCGATCGATGCCACTAATTTCGATCTTGGAGTGGTTCCAATCGTATCGGCGTCAACAAACCTTGTGCGCGATGTGGTAGATATCAAACTGGTGGAGGATAATCTCATTATGACCGGTAATGTGGAGATGCACGGATTCGTCAAGTCTACGCGAATGCAAACTGTCAAGTATAAAAATCCTGTCGATCAAAAGCTAGAATGGCTTGATATTCTTGAACGTGGCAACAATAAAAATAAACTTCTCGACTACAAAGTCAAAGATATAAGCACTAAGGAAAAACCTGTGGTGGTTGACTATGTGCTGGAGATTCCAGACTACGTGAAAATTTTGGGTGACGAAATGTATATCAATTTTAATTTTGATAAGGCATTTACGTCACTAAAACCTGATACCACAGATAGAAAAGAAAGAGTGGATTATGAGTTTACTTTTTCGGATTACACGCAATACAAAATGACCATTCCAGAAGGGTATGTATTGAAAAAACTTCCGGATAATGTTCTCATAAACACGGATTATTACCAATTTGATTTTAGATATAAAATTGAAAATAATCAATTGATTGTAGAAAAAAGTGCAGCAATCAAGACGATTACAATTCCAAATGAATTTATCACAAACTATATGACTGACCTCGACAAAATAAGTCAGTCGTTCAAACAAGTGGTCACCTTTAAAAAGAAAGCATGAAAAACTTAATCTTCACTTTATTCACCTTTATAGTATTTGCAGCTAATGCTCAAGAAATTGATGTCGATGTATTGAATTATCAATTTGACGATAGAGCCCTTACCGAACCGATGATGGACAGTGTTGGACACAGTTCGTCTGAATTATGGAGCAGAACATACATCGTTTTTGCGGAATTACCTGTATACGGACAAGGTCGCTACATTGTAGAACACACTTGTCGCCAAATAAATGATCTCAATGCAGTAGAACGTTATAATAAACTCTATGTTCCTACTTACAACGGCCAACTACCATTGAGCGTGAAGACAAGAGTGATTCGTGAAGGTAAAGTAGTTTCCACTGCGGACAACGCTAATATCAAAACAGTCAAAGAAGAGGATACAGAATATAAATTGATAGCCATAGAATCTTTATTGCCGGGATCATTCGTTGAAACCTTTACTGTGATTAAAACGGACATTAGTTTCTCGGGATACTCTACTTTTCAAGCTACCGATCCCATAAAAGAATTACTCGTAGTAATTGAGACACCTTCATTTATTCACATGAAAACCAAAGTGATTAATGGAGATGTGAAAGTGAAGGAAAAAGTAGAAGGAGAAAGCGAATTCAAATACATCGAACTCAAAGATGTGCCTGCAGCACAGGAAGAAGAATATTCCTTCAGACAAGCGCGCATGATGAGGTTGGAGTATACCCTGGATAAAATTGACAATCAACGACCCGGCGATCGATGGGGAGATATTGGCAGCAGAATTTACACCAGTATTTGGGCTGATTTTGAAAAGTACAAATCGGCTGCAAAAAAATATGTAAAGTCAGTAGGAGTAAAGTCTTCCAACTCAGTTCAAGAGAATATTTTTCTTATAGAAGATAATCTTAAGTCGAATATTCAAGTGATTAGAGGCGTGCCAACTCCAGAAGACCCATTTGAAGCTATTAAATCTAAGTTCTCCTCGCCATTTGGAATGAATAGAATGATGCTCTATGCGCTTAAGGCAGCGGAGGTTGATATGCAAATTTTGCTCACCTGTGATAGAACATCGCGCTTTTTTGATAAGAATTTTACCAGTGAAGAATACGTAACAGATTTGCTGATTTACATTCCGCAAACGAAGCAAATCATAGATCCACTCGCACAAGGATTGAGAAGTCCCTCTATTAGTGATGAATACCTCGGACAGGATGCACTTTTGGTGAAAGAAGAGGAATTGGGAGGAAATGTGACTCCCGTAACAGTGACGATGAAAATTCCAGCCAACGATTATTCTACCGCAATTATCTCTGAAAAATATGAGGTGACAATCGATCCCGATAAAGGAGAGTTTGATATGAAAGTGGAAAAAGGCTGGGGCCCGAGTTGTGATAGAGGAATGAGATACATTTTTACCTTGGTATCAGAAGACAGCAAGCCAGAGCTGTATAAAAGCATTCTTCAGACGAAGCTAACCGATGCAAAACTCACTGAAACCGAAGCTCTAAATGCGAGCTATACTTCATTTGCGGATATTGCCAAGCCATTCATCATAAAAGGACGTCTTACAGGATCTGACTTGTTGGAGTTTACTGGTGACAAAATCATTGTCAATGCAGGCTTTATTATTGGAGAACAATCTCAACTCTACAATGCCAAACCTCGAATGTTTCCGATAGACATCGACTTTGTTCATGCCTATGATCGTATCATAAGAATCAATATTCCTTCGGGCTACGCTTTTCAAAATTTAGATGTTTTCAATAAGTCATTTGAATATAAAAATGAGAAGGGAGAAGTCTTGTGTTCATTTGTTTCCTCATACAAAATTGAAGGGGAACAAGTCGTTGTGAGCATCACTGAGACCTATAATCAATTGACATATCCTTTGGAGTTTTATGATTCATTTGCCAAGGTGGTCAATGCAGCGGCAGACTTCAACAAGATTGCTATTTTCCTTGAAAAAAAATAATATCTGACTTAAATCAGCCATTGGATTGACAGCAGTCAGTGGGCTTTATACCATGCTGCCACATCTTTGCCTCAGATAGAGAGTACATAATCTATCGAGTCGTGTTAAACGACGGATGTTGGGGTTCTTTACCTTCGACAAATGTCCGTTCTTTAACGAGGGTGCGGTTTCACTCGGCTCTTTTTTGGAGAGGAAAGTCCCGCTCGTGTACCGC
>JBKCOM010000106.1:0-2032 GCA_046309775.1 Flavobacteriales bacterium | reverse complement strand
CGCGGCAACTTGCTCCTTTTGAGCCGTAAATCCTTGGTAATTCTGAAGATTGCTTGTTGTTACCTTGTCTTTAAAACCGGGATAATTAGATTCTAAATGGTTTTTAATTTTTGAAAATTCTTCTTTGCAGTTGCATTGTGCTTGCATTAGAATTGGAAGGCCTAAAAAGGCAATTGATAAAACTAAAGTTTTCATTTTTGTTTTGATAAAGTTAGATATTATAGTTTAAATGACTTTGGAATAAATAAAACTGATTTACAGAGATGCTAATCAATGCCCCCAAAACAGATTCGGGTTATTAGTTTTGTAATGTATCCAAATTGAATTAGTTTTTTCTCCCTTTTCTTCCACTTTCTGTGGTTCTTGTTCAAAATAATCAAGCGGAAGAAGCCTGATGTAGTTGTAGGTTTTGCCTTCTGAACTTGTCTCCATATTGTACTCGCTCGATGCAGGACACTCTAAAATATAAAGATTTTTGGCCATATAACTTTCGAGATATTCCTCCTTTTTTTGCGCACTCTGATTGTTCCAATTGGCATCTGGATTCAGAATGAGGGTTTTGTCACTGATCAGGCGCTCACGAACTTCTTCGATGCTCAATAGTTCGCCTTTTTCATTCATCACATAAGCATCGAAGGTCGGGTCAATCCAAAGCCATTTTTTAAGCGATTCGGAGTAAACGGAATTAATGACATGGCAATCCTGGTCTATTTTCAGACTGTCTTTGGGATAGCAAGTAACGATTCTCGATTTAATACCCATGGACAAATAGCATTCATTCAAAACAATTGCAAGCCCTCTGCAATTTAAACCTCTCTTGTCTTTTTTACAGACCTCCAGCATACTTAGTGCATTTTTGACCTCCGGATTTCCATTCATTCCATCGTGGGGAACTAAATCATGTATCCAATGCATGAGATTTAAAATTTTCAACAGGTCTGAACCCTGTCCGGCTATGCTGTCCAGATTGAATCCTTTGCGCAATGCTTGGAGGTTTGGATTGTCGCCTGCTTGATAGCTGAATGCAGGAAATGCTCTATTGTCTGAAAAGTTGTATTTGCCCGCTCTTTTTAGGATATCAAGGTAATCCCCAGTGGTCTTCAGTTTTTTGTTGAGTTCTAGAAACTCTTTCTCTTTTCGGATATTATCTAAGTCGGTATCAAGTTGCACATGTCGGTAATCATTATACCCTGCGTCAATTGCTTTTTTCAAATTGGCTAGGGCCAATTTCTTTTCATTCGAAATAGCGTAAATACAAGATAAATTATAATAAATGTTGCTTAGCAAATAGGCGTGCTGCTTTTTCTCATCAGCAGATAATTTTTCAAACATCGACAGGTATTCAGAGAGCAATGCATTGTATGCCTTAAGATCTTTCTTTTCATAGGCGGCCTCAAAGTCATTTCCTTTTTGTTGAATAAATTCCTCCATCTGTTGAGATACAGAAATTTGGGCAAGTAGCAGTTGAGAATTGAAAAATAAGGCGATAAAAAGGATTATTAGATTTTTCATTTTTATTGTTTGGTTTTAATTTGTTGTAACATGTTTGGAAAAAATTATCTCACTATGATATTCCCCATAGAAGTATTCATATTTACTTTAAATTTTCCGCTGTCAGTTTTCAATTCATTTTGAGATTTTATTTTCAGATCGGCGCGCTTAACCTTAACCTTCCCCATGCTTGTGCTCAAATCCAGCTTGCATTCTGATATTGGGTTATTTAGTTGAACATCAATATCTCCAAGACTCGAGCTGAACCGACAATCATCTGAAATTGTCATGTTTACACCGGAGACATCTCCTAAAGAAGTAAACGAACTTATTTTCCCCTCCAAATTTTTCATTGAAATATCTCCAAGCTCTGTATGCAAATCGATGTTCCCAGAAACACTTTCAGCAGTAATATCACCTAAATCGGAATTCATTTTAACATCCATATTATTGGGAACATAGAATTCTAGTTTACTGGTTTCTGAGAGGGCGCTAACCCCTTTGAATTCCTGATCTTTCCGTTTAACACGAACAGTTAGAA
>JBKCOM010000105.1:0-11121 GCA_046309775.1 Flavobacteriales bacterium | reverse complement strand
TATTAAGAGAAAGAATTAATAAGAAAGAATCATGTCTGCGAATGCCGTTAATCTATCCAATATCAGAGATCTGTTTTCACTTCAGATCGTGCCTTTATTGCTGACCGTTTTGTTGGGGCGCTTCCTCACTTACACTTCCATTGGGGTAATACTTCTCACGCTGCTAGCATTCTCTTTTTCGGTTTATTTTTTAATCAAGTTTTTAAAGAAACAAAATAGTATCGGTATTTACGAGATGAGTTATTATTGGTTAACAACCGGTGCAGGCATAGTCTATCTACTAAATCCGACATGGATGGAAAGTTTTAAAGAGATTTTGGCTGCGGTAAGTTTGATATTATTATTGACAAAGTTTTTATTTCAAGCAAAATATTTTCAATCTGTACCTGTCTTACAGTCCTTTGCGAATGAGAGTGCATACAAGGAATTTAGCTGGTTTTATATAGGATTTCTTATTTTATTCATGTGAGATAAGAAGGTGTCATTTAGTTGCGAAATTATTGGATGGTTTTCATTGGAGCAGATGTAGGATAGTAGCGCTTTCATCTGGTCTTTTATGGAATTTTTCTTTTTTCGAAAATATCAATGGAACATTCGCGTTCACGGTTTCGTCTCGCCTCCACAATACCTTATTACCATGAAGAAAAAAATCGTCTTCGCCTCATCGGCATTGGGCTTGGCTACTGCTATCTACTTTTTTCAGCTCTCAGAGGCATCAAAATCGGTCAATCAGAATAGTCCGATCGCCAGCACATCGAATTTCGAACCTTCTCCTGAAACGCTTATCGCATCAGCTTTTACAGAGGTAGTGGCGACCGACGAATCGGTAGAAGATTTATTTGATTCGTATAAAAAAGCTCCTCAGATTTTTACAATTTCTAATGACGCCCCGGTTTCGATATCAGGCGCAAAAGGCACACTCATTGAGTTTCCCGCGAATGCACTAGTACACGAAGATGGTTCCGGTCCCAAAGGACCAATCTCATTAGCACTTACAGAGTGCTATGATATGACGGAGATACTTCTCAATAAATTATCTACCACAAGTAATGGTGAGTTGATCGAGACAGCTGGAATGGTCTACATTGAAGCGGTGGCAGATGGAAGAAAATTGAAAATTGCTGAAGGTCAAACGTATTCGGTATCATTTCCTCAAAGCAGTGAAAAAGAAGATTTTCAATTGTTTTATGGAAAGAAGGAAAATAGCGGTGTTATCAATTGGACTCTAGCAGATACCACCGCCAACGCTATTGCGAGTACAAATAACGGTTCCGTACTTTCTAACATGCCAGAAAATGATACATGTTTTATTCAAATTAATAAGTCATATTTCAGAAGAAATACGAAGATTTCATTGATGGATTATTACACGTGGACGTTCTTAGACGGAACGCTCGTGAACAATTGGTTTGTAGCGAATTTCAATCCTCCGATGGAAATGGTGGATGAATTCTGTGCATTGAATTATCAAACAGAAGTGACTTTGAAGTTGGATCCAGATGGTTGGGTCAAAGAACGACACTTATCCAAGTCATCAGTGCCAAGATATGATCTTGAGATTCTCAAAATGATTGATCAAATGCCCCAGTGGAACATGAGATCATTTATGGATAAGTATGATGAAGACCATGCGGTAGTCCTTCAATTTGGAAGAGAAATCGGAGTGCAAAGGGGTATGGAGTTGTCGCATTTTGAAAAAAAGTACGGTCGTGGTGATACGTTGGAAGTTGGAGCGGTCGCTAAGGCGGATATGGACTTTTTCATCTACAATGCCAATCAATTGGGCTGGCTAAACTGTGATCGATTTGTGAAGTTCAGTAAAAAGGAGGATTTCATTGTAAGTGTTCCCTTCCCTGATAAAACATCGGTGAGTTGTGTTTTTACTGGTCTTCGCGGTGTAATGTTGGGTTTTGTCGATGATGGAGTGGTGGTCTTTAATGATGTTCCAAGCAACCAGTCGGTGAGAATTATTGCGGTAGAAGCAAGTGGCGGCAAGCCACGGATGGCAAGCGTTTCCACTAATACCAGCAAAGGAAAACTCGTGATTAATGAAATGAAACCTTTCAAACTGGGCGAGTTGAAAACGGCGCTGAGAGGCGTTTAGAATTTTATTTTCTCAAAAAAACTTTCACTTCATAATTCACGCTATCAAAGGTCTCAAAAGGTTTTTCTGGCTTGAAAAGTTTGAGCATGTGAAATTGCGATGTGTCATTTAGTTGTGAAAGAGGAGTGCGCCCTTCGTTCGGCCCGAAGTGCGCGTCCCAAATCAAGATGTCACCCTTCTGCAATCGCTGCGAGGGAAGAGAATCTTTTTTGAAAAAATATGGACGAATGATAGTCGGTTCGAATGGATCAGCATCGGCTTCAAATGCAATCTGAGGATCAAAATACCAAACACGTCCTTGATAAGGATATTCTTCTAGCCATTCAGAGATATCGTGCATCACAGCTTGGCCTTTCATACGTTTCATTGGTAATGGGAAGAACAAAAAAGGCATCAGAAGAATGAGCACACAATAGAATGTCTGGAAACGAATGCTCTTCTTTTTGTCATCAGAAAAACGTTCTACCATCCAATTGAAGCCACGGCTGGCAATGATAGCATAGAGTGGCATCATCGAGGCCAGAACTCTTATTTCACCTACACTAGAAAGCTTGCCCAACCACCATGCGAGGCTATGAAAAAGTAAAAAGACGATTGCAGGAAGTGCAACGAGAAAAATTTCTTTCTTGATTTCAATTTCCAAAGTTTGAAAATGTCGACGCGTGGTTCGAGCCAACCAGTAGGCACCGGCACATAATGCGATGAATGTGGGCACACCCCAAGTAACATAATTTGTAGAAATGAAATGATGCCAATTGCCACTGCCATAGAAATCAAGTTCTACTTCGTAGGGGTTTTTATTAAATACCCACAAGAAATCATGGAAGTAAAACAATCCTCCAAGAATGCTGTACACCACGGTTCCAAACCCAAGCGCTATGAATGGCAACCATTTTTTGTGCATGAGAAACCATAGAGAGATGAAGGGAATGAGCACAAAACCTTCGGTTCGCACAAATGGTAAAAATGACAATATCAAAGCACCCACATACCAGCGCTCCGTAGCAATATAGTAAGTAGATACAATGATGATGGTCGAAAACAAAATTTCGGTCATCGCCGAATTGAGGTGTACGAAATAAATCGGTGCACAAAGTAACATGAAGGCTGCGGGCCAAGCCAGACGATGATGAAGATGTTTTGCCAATAAAAACGTGTACCATGCCGCGGTGAATCCGAGAACTGTATTGAGCAATTTCGTTGCGGTATAGCCAAGTTGAGAAACAGGTGCGAACAGGGCTGTAAAAAATGGTTTACCCCAGTGGTCGAGAAATAAATACGGATGTTTGAATGCCCACTTGGCAATCATAAAATGCTGATACGTATCGCCGCCTTGGTGCGCACCAGTTGATAGAATGACGAGCAGGCTCACTACTACAAAAGCGGCTATTAGAAAGGTAAATATTTTCTTGTTATCGTTTGCAATCATGATGAAACGAAGATGCTAATAATCTTTGGTAATTTTACTTGTAGAGTCTTGATTTTTCAAGATAATTTCTCACATCTTCTGTCACATAGAAGCGCACATCGCCACTTTCTTTGATTCGTGAGCGGATGAAGGTAGATGATATTTCAATGATGGGAGCATTGACAAGTTTCACAGGGTAATTTTTAGACCGAACGTTCATTTGGTCTGCTTCAGCAATTACTCTTGGGAAAACAAATACCTCATAGTCTGAAAGTATTTTGTCGTAGTCTTTCCAGCGCTCGAAGTGAATCAAACTGTCTTCACCAATGATGAGCGAAAACTGAGAATCAGGTTCTTTTTCTTGAAATGCCTGCAGCGTAGTGATGGTATAGGAAGGCTTGGGTAAATCGAACTCGATGGTGGAGACGCTCACATTTTTTAATCCAGAGACAGCCAAACTGCACATGGCGGCGCGGTCAGCTTCAGGTGCCAAATCTTCAATATTTTTCAAGGGATTATGCGGACTCACTACGAGTCGCACTTCGTCGAATATACCTGCATGAACGAAGTAATCTGTGATTATTAAATGTCCGAGGTGGATAGGGTTGAAGGAGCCGAAGTAGAGTCCGATTTTTTTCATGACTGAACAAATTCAGACACCTTAGCTTCCGCTTGTTGCAAAGCTTCTTCTAACTTATCATTGATTAAGATGAAGTCGAATTGAGGAGCAAATTGCATTTCGTGTGCAGCTTTTTCTATACGCATCGCAATCTTCTCGGGTGTTTCGGTGGATCGATTTCTCAATCTGAAATTTAAAACCTCGATGCTGGGTGGTTGTACAAAAATCGCTAGGGCATTTTCCCCGAAAATCTTTTTCAAATTCAATCCACCTACTACATCAACATCAAAGATCACGTTGTAACCACTTTCCCAGATGCGGTGTATTTCGCTCTTTAAGGTACCGTAATATTGATCGGTGTATACTTCTTCCCATTCAAGAAAATCTCCGTTTTTGACGCGGGCCTGAAAATCAGATGCAGAAAGGAAGTAATAATCTTTTCCGTCTTCTTCCTTTCCACGTTTGGGCCTGCTGGTTGCAGATACTGAAAAGGATAGGCGTAATGATGGAATACTCAAAAGATGGCGCACAATTGTAGTTTTCCCCGCGCCGCTGGGAGCTGAAAAGATAATGGCCTTCCCTTTTTTAAGTTCCATGCGCGAAAATAGATAAAATCTTAGAGCACGTTGTTAATTTGCTCTTTGATTTTTTCAAGTTCGTCTTTCATACGAACTACAATCTTCTGCATATCGCTATCGTTTGCTTTACTGCCAATAGTATTGATTTCTCTGCCTATTTCTTGTGAAATGAATCCGAGTTTTTTCCCTTGTGAATCCTCTTTCAATTCATCAATAAAGTGCTCGCAGTTGGTGGTGAGGCGCTGATATTCTTCGGTAACGTCAAGGCGCTCCAAATAGTAGATCAATTCCTGCTCGAAGCGATTGGGATCAATTTTATCCAATGGAATGAATTCTGAAAGATTGCTTTTGATGCGCTCTTTGATTTTTTCTGTGCGCGCTGCAATGGGTGCTTCCAGCGCATCGCGTGCATCAAGGATGAGTGCTACGCGTTTGCGAAAGTCGTCTTCCAATTTTGCACCTTCTGTAGTGCGGTAGTGATCAAATTTTTTATAAGCATCCTTCACAAGGTTCATCACTGCCTTCCATTCTTCCTCATCCAACTCTTGCGATTCGGGCTTCATGATGTCTGGAATGCGCATCAACGCATTCAAATAGTCAGCATTCGTCATGCCTACTTTATCGCCAAATTGCTTGAGATCGTTGTAATAACTCTCTAGCAGCGCTGTATTGATAGCAGTGCGCTTTTCTGCTTCGATGCTTTCGTAATAGATGAGTAGATCAGCTTTGCCGCGAAGTACATTTTCGCTGAGCCATCCTCTTAACTCGAGTTCTTTTTCTCTGTACAAATTAGGAATGCGCAAATTCAAGTCGAGCTGTTTGCTATTCAAAGAACGCAATTCAACAGTGAATTTCTTTGTTCCTATGGTCGATTCGGCTTTCCCGAATCCTGTCATTGATCGAAGCATATGGTTGTTTTTAGAGAGGCATGTTGGAGTGTTTCTTCTTCGGTGCCTTCTCCGCTTTATTTTCAAGCATTTTGAATGCTCTGATTAATTTTTCTCTTGTTTGCGCAGGCATAATGACTTCGTCTACATAACCTCTTTCTGCCGCGCTATATGGGTTTGCAAACTTCTCAGCATATTCTGCTTCTTTTTCTTTCCACTTAGCAGTGGCATCTGCTGCTTCAGAAATTTCTTTTTTGAAAATAATTTCTGCTGCTCCTTTTGCACCCATCACCGCAATTTCTGCACTTGGCCAAGCGTAGTTCATGTCGGCGCCAATGTGCTTGGAGTTCATCACGTCATACGCGCCGCCGTAGGCTTTGCGTGTGATCACTGTAACGCGTGGCACCGTGGCTTCGCTGAAGGCATATAGTAATTTTGCTCCGTTAGAAATGATGCCATTCCACTCTTGATCGGTACCAGGCAAGAACCCGGGAACATCTTCGAATACAAGAAGAGGAATATTGAATGCGTCGCAGAAGCGAACGAAGCGTGCGGCTTTATTGCTTGATTTTATATCTAATACTCCTGCGAGGAATGCAGGCTGATTGGCAACGATACCAATGCTGCGTCCCGCTAACCGAGCAAATCCTACGATGATATTTTCAGCGTAGTCTTTATGTATTTCAAACCAAGAGTTTTCATCTATCACATGCTGAATCACTTCGTGCATGTCATAGGGTTGGTTGGGATTGTCAGGGATGATATTGTTTAATGCAGGTCTGCTTTCATCGCCACCGTTGTATTCCAACATAGGAGGTTGCTCTTCACAATTGGAAGGCATGTATGAGAGTAGATTTTTAATCTTTTGGATTGCGGCAATATCATTCTCAGCGGTAAGGTGTGTCACACCGCTTTTTGTGCTGTGTGTGCTTGCTCCTCCGAGTTCTTCACTGGTCACCTCTTCGTGAGTTACAGTCTTCACCACGTTAGGACCGGTCACAAACATGTAGCTGGTATTTTCAACCATCAGAATAAAATCTGTGAGGGCGGGGCTATATACAGCACCACCAGCGCAAGGACCCATAATGGCTGAGATTTGTGGCACTACACCGCTGGCTTGCACATTTCTATAAAAAATATCAGCATAACCGCCGAGTGAAACGACGCCTTCTTGAATGCGTGCTCCACCGCTGTCATTGAGGCCAATCACAGGTGCGCCATTTTTCATCGCAAGATCCATTACGCGACAAATCTTCTCTGCATGGGCTTCCGCAAGCGAGCCGCCCATTACGGTGAAGTCTTGAGAGAATACATATACCAAACGGCCTTGAATGGTTCCATAGCCTGTCACCACGCCATCACCGAGATATACTTCTTTGTCCAAACCAAAATTGGTCGATCGATGCGTCACAAGCATACCCAACTCTTCGAAGCTGCCTTCGTCGAGTAGAAAGTGAATGCGCTCGCGCGCTGTCAACTTGCCTTTCTTGTGCTGGGCGTCTATCCGTTTTTGACCACCTCCGAGCTGCGCCTCGGCCATCAAATTCTCCAAACGACTAATCTTATCTGACATAATGGTTTTTAATGAATTGGAGGCAAATATAAGCGACGAGCGCCCGCTATCAGCCAATTCGCCAACGCAAACCAATATATCCCATGCGGCCAAATACAGGTCCCCATATCAAACTTGCGTCAAAATAGGGCGACTGAGGGTTTTCAGGAGCAATGATGGGACTCATTTGCATGAAATTCCCTAGGTTTTCACCTCCAACATAAACCTCAAAATTACTGTTGAAATGCTTTGAGACTTGGGCATTGATAATGAAAAAATCATCACTTCTTGGGTGCAAATGATATGGGTGCGGATTGCTCGCGGTGTTAGGCAAGCGCTGTTCTCCAAGCCATCTTACGGTCAAATCAAACATCCATTTCGCTCCATTGTCTTTTTCTTTGGTGCTGTATTCGAAATTCGTGAATGCTCTATGTTGTGCGATGAGCGGGCGTAAGAGCAATTGCTCTCCATATTGTGTCTTTGCCTCCAGCCAGCGATACGCCATACGCATTTGCAATCTTCGAATAGGACTCCACTGCATTTCTACTTGAGCACTATTGGAGAATGAAGGGCCGTCTAATTGATAGAATTTAATGACGGTGGGAGTTTCCCAATCTACGACTATTTGTTCTCTAAAATCAGTACGGTACAAATCAATAGCAAGCGTCGCGTCTCTATGGAAGATTTTGAATTTTCTGGTAAATACAAGACCTAGATTAATCGCTTCTTCCATTTTCATCCCGTAGGGCGCTCCGACATCTGATGTTTGAATTTGAATGCTTCGGTTGCTAGCAAACAAACCCACATTATCCATCAACAAATTTGGCGAACGATAACCCATGCCCGCAGCAAGTTTTACCGTCGTATTGTCGTTGATGCTATATCGCGCGTGCAGTCTTGGTGTAACGAAGAATCCATAGGTGTTGTGATGATCACCGCGAATTCCTGCAATGATAGACCAGCTTGGGCTTGGGGTGAAGGTGTGTTCACTGAATACACCGAATGTTTGTTCGGTTCTTGAAAAATCGCTGCTGTCTAGCACTTCGGTATAATCATCTAAAGCAAAGCTCACACCGCTGGTTTGTTTTATTTTTTCGGAATATTCAGAAGCAAAAAGTAAATTGGCTCGAGCGTTCAATTGTTGGCCATCATAGATGCGCTCTCCATAGTTTCCTCTTTGGTCATGATAAGATGCAGATACCTGCGACCCAAGGCTCATTCCGTCTTTTTCTTCAAAAACATAACCCGTTTTTCCACTGAATTCATAACGATCTGTGGTCACGTTTACTCCCCAGAGTTGCGCACGAATAGCATCAGATGGGTCGAAGTCAAATTGCCCACTTGTGTTTTGTAAGTGATGATAGGACAATGTGTACTCGCCGCGCACGCCGTGCTCTCCAGTGTACGACCATTCATTACGTGCTACTACATTTCTAAAAAGCGGGTTGTCTAAGAATCCATCATTGTTCATATCAAACCGAAGTTCTGACATCGCTCCATGTATATGCAACATGCTGTTCCAATGTTCATTTACTGGTTGGCGCAGCACAGCATTGAATTCAAGTCGGCCCTGACTTCCCGCATAGGCATTGATAAACAAGCGTTCTTTCATCTGAGCGTTTTTGTGCGCTACATTGATTTGTCCGGTAATGCTTTCATGACCGCTAATGACACTTCCCACGCCTTTTGAAATAGAGATTTCTCTTATCCAAGGTCCGGGCACGTAGCTCAACCCATAGATCGAAGCCAAGCCGCGAACGCTGGGGATGTTGTCAAACATCACTTGCGTATAGCGACCATCGAGGCCGAGCATTTTGATTTGTCTTGTACCAGTGATGGCGTCGGTGAATGATGCATCAATGCTCGCATTGGTTTCAAAGCTCTCCGAAAGGTTGCAGCATGCTGCCTTGCAAAGTTCCTTCTCGGTCATCACTTGCGATAGCTGTGCATCTTTGAGATTGAGCATCGTCGCTCCAATTTCTTCTACGATTTGAATGGTGCGCAAATCGTTGGTTGGTTGCAAAGTCACTTCGATATCTTTTTGATCAGTTATCAATAGAGTATCCGGCTTGTAACCTACCATTGCAATAACAAGCTGATTTTGATTTTCCTCTAAGTCAATTTCAAATCTACCATCCTGTTCAGTAAAAACACCTTTGGTAGTATTCAACCAAAACACCATGGCTCCGGGAAGGCTTTCCTTACGGCCTTTTTCATTGAGACCGTATACTTCGCCATGAATATGACCTTCATGATCGTGTTCTTCGTGCTGGGCGAACAACAAGACATTCATGAAGATCATTCCAGTAAAAAGAATGATTTTTTTCATGATTAATGTTTTTCTTGTTCGCGGTATTTGCAGCAGTCGTGCGTCTTGCTGTACTCTTCATCAGTAGCCTTGTACTTATCGGTGTCGTAGCCTTTAGCGGTGATGAGTTTGTGGATTTGCTCTTCGCTTATTTTCGAAGGCTTATAAGTAACAGTCGCAATGTTGGTTTCGAGGTTGTAATCTGCCGCAACAACACCTTTGGCATCGAGTGCAGATTCGATTGATTTCTCACACATGCCGCATATTCCTTCAACGCGGAGGGTGATGGTTACTGGCTTTTTTGAATCTTGTGAAAAAGAGGTGAGACTAATAAATAGTCCTAATATTAAAATTGAAATATGTTTCATGATGCTTATTTTTTTTAGTGAAAAAAGACATGGCTCTATCAATGATAGAGATCACTAAAAAAGACTAAGCGTAAAAAACGAGACTTTGATTTAATAGAAATATGGGCCTATTGGGCGGGGGCCGGCTTTCAATAGAGGGAACAAATGAATCCTCATCAATGCTTGTCGTAATTGTTGGTGATTTAAAAATCTCAACATTATCAATTGCAATAAATTCGAAACTCTTGAAAGCACCCGAGGTATGGTCTGATTCAAGTTCGAAAGTAATGTTTTCATTATCACAGCAGGATGCGTGAATGCCGTCGAGTGAACCGCATTGGTGGTCAGCCTTGCAGCACTCATCTGCCTGAGAAGCTACGGCGACGTGCTTGAGCTTGCCATGGCAATAATGCATATGGACATGTAGCCCCGTGGAAAGGAGGCCATACAATGCTACTATGATTATTCCGAGCCAACGCTTCATCAATACAAAAGTAAGAATAATAAGTTGATTGTCAAATCTTGACCTCGTCCAAGGTTTGAATCCTAAACTCCCAATTCGCCCCTGATTGTCTCTATTCTCTTTTTAATGCGATCCACTTGTGCTTTGTAGTTTGCTCTACCTTCAAAGGCTTCTTTGATGCTGAAATAGAATTTGATTTTTGGTTCGGTACCGCTTGGACGAGCCGAAATTTTTGATCCATCTGCTAAAACGAATTGCAGAACGTTGGATGTCGGAAGGTCCATCTTGGTTTCTTTGCCAGTTCTGATGTCTTTGCGCATAGCAGTCGCGATATCACGTACTTCTACCACCTCAGATCCACCGAGAGATACAGGAGGCTTCGCACGGAGTTCGGTCATCATGGATTTGATTTTTTCAACACCATCCATTCCTTTTATGGTAATACTCACCAATTCCTCGTGATACAATCCATATTGATCGTAGATGTCCATCAGCGTGCCGTAAAGACTGGTGCCATTAGCGTAAGCGTATGCCGCCATCTCAGCGATGACCACAGATGATAAAACGGCATCCTTGTCGCGTACGAATTCTCCTACGAGATAACCATAGCTTTCTTCACCGCCACCAATAAAGAATTCCTTGCCTTCTTTCTCGCGCATCACTCCAGCGATATACTTAAAACCAGTGAGTGTATCGTACCACGGAATATTGAATGACTTTGCGATATCTTCAATGAGATCAGTGGTCACAATGGTCTTGGCCACATATTCATTGCCTTTCAATAAGTTTCTTTTCTTGCGCTGACTTATTTGATAATGTACTAAAAGGCTACCTGTTTGATTTCCGTTGAGTAAG
>JBKCOM010000104.1:0-7585 GCA_046309775.1 Flavobacteriales bacterium | reverse complement strand
AAAAATGACGAGCGCTTCGCTTATTTAGAAGATATTTCTACACAAAATAATATTCTCACTTTTCAAAATGAAGAGGAAGCGCATGTGCAATTGTCGCTTCCTCAGATGCACTGTTCGAGCTGTGTATGGCTACTAGAACATTTATATAAATTAAATCCCGCCATCCTTCGGTCTCGGACTGATTTCATGCGCAAGAGTATTTTCATTGCATTTAAAAAGAATGAAACCAGCTTGCGCAATGTTGTAGAATTGCTGGCAACTCTTGGTTACGAGCCTGATCTCAAATATATTCACGCAGTAAAAAAAGAAGAACAAAAAACTGATCGTTCGCGCATCTATCGTCTCACTGTTGCTGGCTTCTGTTTCGGAAATATAATGCTCTTGAGCTTTCCAGAGTATTTGAGTTCTGGCTTTATTGATCATGGCATGAACAGGCTCTTCGGCATACTAAGTCTTGGTTTGTCCTTGCCTGTATTGATTTATAGTGGAGGTGAATTTTTCGTTTCAGCTTGGCAGGGTTTGCGCGCTAAGTTTTTGAATATTGATTTGCCGTTGAGTTTGAGTATCGCCATCACGTTTGGCCGAAGTGTATATGAAATCGTTTCGGGTACAGGTAATGGATATTTAGACTCCATGGCAGGTATCATTTTCTTTATGCTCATTGGACGTTATTTCCAAGACCAGACACAGGCTAATCTTCAATTTGACCGCGATTTTAAATCTTTTTTTCCCATATCTATTCGTATTAAAAGGGAAGATAAAATCACCTCTATTCCATTGTCAAAAATGGAAAAAGGTGACCTAATCATCATTCGGTCTCAAGAGCTCATTCCCGCGGATGCTGTGCTTCTCAGCGGCAGTGCACGTATCGACTATAGTTTTGTGACGGGCGAATCCAAGCCCGAGCATGTTGAGGTTGGATCATTGATCTATGCAGGCGGCCGTCAAACAGCAGGACAACTAGAGCTTGAGGTGGTGAAAGAAGTAGAACAAAGTTATCTCACCAAATTATGGAATAGAGAAAACAAAAAAAGCTACGAAGGCGATATGGACAATATGGTTCATCGCATCGCACGGCACTTCACATTATTTTTATTACTACTCTCCTTTGGAAGTTTTCTTTATTGGCTGCCCACAGACATGGGACGAGGCTTTCATGCACTCACAACCATCTTGATTGTTGCATGTCCATGTTCACTTCTTCTTAGCGCCACGTTTACTCATGCTGCTATCATTAGTGTTTTGGGTAAAAATGGGGTATTTCTTAAGAATGCAGGTTTGCTCGAGAAGATTGCAAACATTCGTCATATTGTTTGGGATAAAACAGGCACAATCACCTCTTCAAAAAATACCAACGTTCATTTTGAAGGAAATGATTTGAATGAAAAAGAAAAACAGAATGTTCATTCGGTTTGCAGTCAATCCAATCACCCGCTGAGTCAGTCCATTTCTAAATATTTTTCATCAATCAATATTCGTGTATCCCCTACGGTTGAAGACTATCGCGAGATACCTGGACAGGGCATTTCAGCACGCATAGAAGGAGATTGGATAGAAATAGGAAATGCTCAGTGGTTGGGTGTAGGAGATCTAATAGCCGATAAAGACACACGCGTATATGTGAAGATCAATGGTGAAATAAAAGGATACTTCTCATTTGGAACGGGCTTTAGAATTGGGTTGAAAGCAACATTAGAAAAATTAAAAACGAAAGGTTATCGCTTCAGTGTTTTGAGCGGAGATAAATCAGCCAAGGCTAAAGATCTCCGTGCATATTTTGGTGAAGACACTCCTATGCACTTCGGTTGTAGTCCGCATGAAAAGCAAGATTATATTGAAAAATTGCGACAGAATGGGGAAGAAGTAATGATGATTGGTGATGGGCTAAATGACGCTGGAGCCTTGATGCAAAGCAACATCGGATGGGCCATTTCTGAAGACATTAATAATTTCACACCCGCCAGTGATGTCATTATGGAAAGCAAGTCATTTGAAAAAATGGCAATCTTAATAGACTATATCGGCTATGCGAAAAAAATCGTGATAGCCAGTTTTATACTTTCACTTATGTACAATGTAGTAGGCTTATCCATAGCAGTTCAGGGGCAAATGTCTCCATTTATTGCGGCCATACTCATGCCTGCAAGTTCTATCTCTATCATTTTATTTACTACAGGCAGTGCGCGCATTGTGGCGCGTATCAAGGCTTTGCGTACATCATCTATCTAACTGACATAAGTCAGTCTCCTCTCTAACTGCAATCAGTTTCTACGGTTGCAGTGAAAAATACATTTGACGCAAATAAAAAAAATAGAGATGAGTGCCATCTATATATTAATCGGAATCAGCATCCCTGTGGCAGCGGGCTTTTTAATAGCCTTTCTGTATGCCGCTAAGAATGGGCAGTTTGATGATGATTATACTCCATCCATTCGCATTTTGATGGATGATCCCAAACCCGAAACTAAATCAGATAATACTACAACCAATCAAAAAGTATGAACACAAACATTGAACGCTTCGAGTATGACAACAAGATTGTCAAGCAGTTTGCCTGGGCAGCTGCCGTTTGGGGAATCGTTGGAATGCTGGTGGGATTGATTGTTGCGCTGCAACTGGTCTTTCCCTCGCTCAACTTTGACCTTAGTTTTACCACCTTCGGTCGCTTGCGCCCGATACACACCAATGCGGTGATTTTCGCATTTGTGGGTAATGGTATTTTTATGGGAGTTTATTACTCCTTGCAGCGCTTGATGAAAGCGCGCATGTTTAGTGATCTACTTTCTAAGATTCACTTTTGGGGCTGGCAGCTCATCATTGTATTAGCAGCGGTGACCCTCGCATTGGGGATGACCACGGGTAAAGAATATGCGGAGCTCGAATGGCCTATTGACATCATGATTACGCTCATATGGGTTGTGTTTGGTATCAATATGTTTGGTACTATTATCAAGCGCCGCGAGCGTCACTTGTATGTAGCTGTATGGTTTTATATCGCTACGTGGGTAACGGTTGCGATGCTTCACATTGTAAACAGTTTTGAATTACCCGTTACATTATTCAAATCTTATTCGTGGTATGCGGGTGTTCAGGATGCGTTGGTGCAGTGGTGGTATGGGCACAACGCCGTGGCATTCTTCCTTACCACACCTTACCTCGGTATCATGTATTACTTCATTCCCAAAGCAGCGAATAGACCTGTGTATTCCTATCGTTTGTCTATCATTCACTTTTGGGCATTGATATTCATTTATATCTGGGCAGGTCCTCACCACTTGCTCTACACTTCATTGCCAGATTGGGCGCAATCATTGGGAACCGTATTCTCTGTGATGCTCATCGCACCATCATGGGGCGGTATGATCAATGGTCTTTTGACACTAAGAGGTGCTTGGGATAAAGTGAGAGACGACGTTGTTTTAAAATTCATGGTAGTAGCCATTACCGCCTACGGAATGGCCACTTTCGAAGGCCCCATGCTTTCGTTGAAAAATGTAAATGCTATTTCTCACTTCACCGACTGGACCATTGCACACGTTCACGTAGGCGCACTTGGATGGAATGGTTTCCTCACCTTCGGAGTGCTGTATTGGTTGATACCACGCATGTTTCAAACAAAACTTGCTTCGAATAAACTTGCGAACTGGCACTTCTGGATCGGAACGTTAGGTATTATTCTATACGCAGTTCCTATGTACTGGGCTGGTTGGGTGCAAAGCACCATGTGGAAAGAATTCACACCTGAAGGACAGTTGAAATATCAATTCCTTGATACTGTAACTCACCTTCGTCCATTCTATGCATTGCGTGCATTGGGAGGATTGCTATTCTTTGCTGGCGCCATTATGATGGTGGTGAACCTTTGGAAAACAGCAAAAGCTGGTTCTTTCTTAGCAAATGAAGCGGCCGAAGCGCCAGCATTGGCGAAGAAAGTAGAGATTCATGGCAAAGAACACTGGCACCGTTGGATTGAGCGCAAGCCCGTTCAAATGTTGGTGATTTCACTTGTAGCAGTTGCGATAGGTGGTATCATAGAAATGATTCCTACATTCTTGATAAAAGAAAATATTCCAACCATCGCGAGCGTGAAGCCTTATACACCACTTGAATTGGAAGGTCGTGATATCTATGTTAGAGAGGGTTGTTATACCTGTCACTCTCAGATGATTCGTCCATTCAGAAGTGAAACAGAACGCTACGGAGAATATTCTAAAGCGGGAGAATTTGTGTATGATCACCCATTCCAATGGGGCTCTAAGCGCACCGGACCAGACTTGGCGCGCGCAGGTTCAGGCAGAAACAAAAAGATGGATAGCTGGCACTACAATCACATGGCTGATCCTACTTCGATGTCGCCAGGTTCAATCATGCCGCGCTATCCTTGGTTGTTCAACTCAGATATCGATACGGATGTAACTGGTAAAAAACTCGCAGCGATGCAGACACTGGGTGTGCCATACACTGATGAGGATGTAGCGAATGCGAAAGTCGATTTGGAAAAACAAGCGAACGTGATCTATGAAAGTTTGAAAAAAGATGAAGCCAGCTTGCTCTTGAGCGAAGAAGGTCTTCAACCAAACCATGAAATCATTGCATTGATTGCGTATTTGCAGCGCCTTGGCCGTGACCTAGAGATTGAGAATACACCAAATACTTTAACACAGAAATAGTATGAAATTCGTCAATTATCTCGAAAGCATCAGTGGAATCAGCGTATTCCCGATGATTGGTCTCATCCTTTTTGGAAGTGTGTTTGTGATCGCTGTGATCAGCGCATTCGGCACGCGAAAAGAAGTGATCAACGAACAAAGCAGATTGCCATTAGAAGAATCAAAATAGAACCACAAACATTATGAAAAACATATTCAAATATTTTCTCCTGGTGCCTATGGTAGTGGCTGGGATGAATGCTCTGGCTCAGGGAGGGCCAGCAGTCGCAGAAGCTGCGGTGCAAGTGGAGCGCTACTCACCCTATAAAGATCCCGTATTCTATGCACTCGTGGCAGTGGCGGTGATTTTACTTGCGTTCATTATGCAATTACAAAAAGTATTTGCTGGTGTAGCGCGTAATTCAGCCATGGGTAAAAAAGGAATTTTTCCAGTAATCATTCTCATCCTTGGATTGACTCAACTTCCCAATGGAGCTATGGCCGCGGAGCGTCAAGCGGAGTTTCTACACGAAGGATTTGGTAGCAATGCATTCAATGCATTGATCTTCTTAATCATCGTAGAGATGGCTGTGGTCGTGTACTACGTGCGCATGATCCAACTTTTAGTATCAAAACAAGAAGCTGAACTCCCAGTTACTGCGGCAGCACCAGTATTACGTCCTTCATTCTGGGAACGTTTCAACAAATCTGTTGCCGTAGAAAAAGAAGCGGCTATCCTAACCGACCACGACTATGATGGAATTAGAGAATTGGACAATTCATTACCACCATGGTGGAAATATGGATTCTACCTCACAATAGTGTGGGCAGCAGTATACTTAGTGCACTTCCACGTAAGCAAAACAGGACCTCTTCAAATCGATGAATATAAAATTCAATTGGCAGAAGCGGAAATCGAAATGGAAGAATACCGCAAACGCGCATCTAACCTTGTGGATGAAACGAACGTTGTTGTATTAACGGAAGCAGCAGCTCTCGCTAAAGGAAAAGAAGTATTCACTTCCATGTGTGCCACGTGCCACGGAGCTTCTGGAGAAGGCAAAGTAGGTCCCAACCTCACCGACCAATACTGGAAACATGGCGGTGATATCAAAGACGTTTTCAAAACCATCAAACTAGGAGTGAGTGGAACGGGTATGAAATCTTGGAAAGCCGATATGAGTCCGAGTGCAATGGCACAAGTGTCTTCCTACATACTCACGCTGCAAGGAACGAATCCTGCTGGTGCCAAAGCTCCCGAAGGAAACCTTTACACACCGGCCTCTGAAGAAGCTCCTGAAACGGGCGACCAAACAGAAGCGAAGAAAGACAGTGTAACTGTCGCAGAAGTTAGATTCAATCATTAAGAAATAATCATCATGGAAGGACAAGAAGCGTTTCGTGACACCGTCACCCACATCGACCAAGAAGGCAAACGCGTATTTTTTTACCCCAAGAAACCGAAGGGTAAATTGTACAATATGCGAACGATTGTGAGTTTCGTATTCCTCGCGGTTCTTGTCATTCTTCCTTTCATCAAAATCAATGGCGCACCACTTTTTCTTTTCAATATAATAGAAAGAAAATTCATTCTCTTCGGTGTTCATTTTTGGCCGCAAGATTTCTTCCTTTTCGTATTGGGCATGATCATCTTCATTGTGTTCATTGCATTGTTTACAGTGGTGTACGGGCGTGTTTTCTGCGGCTGGGTCTGCCCTCAAACCATTTTTATGGAAATGGTATTTCGCAAAATTGAATATTGGATTGAAGGCGATTCTACGCATCAAAAAGCGCTCAATAAGCTCCCATGGAATGCAGAAAAAATTCGCAAGCGCGGATTGAAAGTGGTCATTTTCTATATCATTTCTTTCCTTACGGCCAATGTCTTTTTAAGCTACATCATTGGGATGGATGAAGTGATTAAGATCGCCACCGAATCTCCCGCCTTGCACATTGGAGGCTTCATGGCCATCATGATTTTTAGCACCATCTTCTTCTTTGTATTCCTTTGGTTTAGAGAACAGGCCTGTCTTGTCGTTTGCCCTTACGGAAGAATGCAAGGCGTGTTGCTCGATAAACATAGCATTGTGGTGGCATACGATCACGTGCGCGGAGAAAAGCGTGAGAAGTTTTCTAAAAATCCATCACCTGATGCTGGCGATTGCATCGACTGTCATGAATGTGTGCGCGTATGTCCCACGGGTATTGACATTCGCAATGGCACTCAGCTAGAGTGTACCAATTGCACCGCCTGCATCGACGCGTGCGATCACATTATGGATAGTGTGAAAAAACCGCGCGGATTGGTACGCTATGCCAGTGAATTTACCATCAGCACCGGCAAGCGACTTCGCTGGACGCCGCGGATGATGGCATATACAGGTATATTGTTTCTTTTGGTGGGTGTAGAAACATTTCTTCTCGCCACTCGCTCCGACATCGATGTTACTGTGATGCGCGCTAAGGGAACGATGTTTAATAATGAAGAAAATAATAAGGTGAGCAATCTGTACAACATGCACCTCATCAATAAAACGACGGAAGATTTGGATTTGGAAATGCGCATAGACATTCCTGGAGCCGAGGTGAGATGGGTGGGTGAAAAGCGCATTGCAAAAAGCAATGAACTATTGGAAGCTACCTTCTTCATCGTACTTCCAAAAGGCAGTATTCACGAACAAAAGTCGAAAGTAAAAATAGAATTCTGGCAAGGAGATCGATTGATTGGAAAATCAAAAACCACCTTCTTAGGGCCAGTAACAGCGCAAACCAATAAAATTAAATCACATGAACTGGGGTCTTAAAATCACAATTCTCTATCTCGCTTTTGTAGCGATGATTCTAACCTTAGTATTCAAGGCTAGTGGTGAAAAAGTTGAGCTTGTCACCAAAGATTACTACGCTCAAGAGTTGGTGCATCAAAAAAAGATGGACGC
>JBKCOM010000103.1:0-44780 GCA_046309775.1 Flavobacteriales bacterium | reverse complement strand
CATATCACCACCCATACTCGCGAGGTCTGGACCATTCACCTGAATCGAGCGGAATACACCGACCATACCGATAACGGTTCCCAAGAAACCTAGCATCGGCGCAGCACCGGAAGATGTCGCAAGGAAAGAAACGTTCTTTTCAAGATTATAAATTTCCAATTTACCCACGTTCTCAATCGCTGCTTTGATGTCGCTCATGTCCTTACCAATTCTCATAATACCCTTTTCAATCATACGCGCCACAGGAGTTTGAGTAGTAGCACAAAGATTGCGAGCGCTGTCGAGTTTACCCTGATTGATATACTCTTTGATTTTCTCCATGAAATTTCCTTCTTCCTTCATTGCCTTATTGATGGCCTGAGTTCTTTCGAAGAAAATATAAACTGCCGCGATACTTAAAATTATTTGAGGTACGTAGATGTAAGCCCCTTTGATAAATTCATTGAGCCAATTGATGCCCTCCTCGACAGGAGCGTCTGGAAGATTGACAGCATTGCTCGCCGCTTGACCACCAACGGTTAAATTGTCTTGAAGAAAGAATAGCAAATCCATACTGTTTCGAATTAAGAGTAATTAAGGCAAGTCCCACGTGAGCTTGCAACGACGAAATTCGGTGGAAATTGTGAATCCCCTCCTACCCCTTAAAGAACTTATTCAATACAGATTGTTAGTCGAATGACTTAGTGTAAAATCATCATTTCCAAAATATAAACCCCTGCTCCAGCTAGATATCCGAGCAAAGCCCAAAGGGTTATATTTTTAACGTACCACATAAAGTCAATTTTCTCTAACCCCATCACGGCCACGCCAGCCGCTGATCCTATGATCAACATGCTTCCTCCAGTTCCCGCACAATAGGCCAAGAAATGCCAGAAAGGTCCATCTTGCACAAACATATCGTTCCAAGCATCGCCGCTTAGTGCTGGCACAATCTCATACATATTCATACTCGCCGCTACGAGCGGCACATTGTCCACTACCGCAGATAAAGCACCAATGGCTATATTGATCGCATAGACATTTCCAAGACTATCTTTCAGACCTGTTGCAAGCGTACGCAAATGTCCAACATCTTGCAGCGCTGATACTGCCAACAAAATTCCCAAGAAAAATAACACCGAAGGCATGTCTATTTTTCTCAAAGCATGCAGCGCACTCAACTTTGATTTTTCCACCTCTGGTTTTTTGCCATGTAGAATTTCCGTCACCAGCCACAAGATACCCAAGCTAAACATTATGCCCATGAATGGAGGCAAATGAGTGATGCTCTTGAAAATGGGCACAAACAACAATCCACCAACGCCTAATGCAAACGCGAGCGAACGTTCCCTTCCTGAAATGGACTTTCCTTCATCATTAATACTAGAAGGCCTCGTAACTTCACCTTTCAGCACAAAAGACAATACAATTAGAGGAACTATAAGGTTAACAAAACTTGCAAGAAATACTTCCTTCATAATGCTCGCACTCGTGATCTGCTTTCCAATCCAAAGCATCGTTGTGGTCACGTCTCCAATAGGCGACCACGCACCGCCACTATTCGCAGCAATCACGATGATACCACCGAAAAACCAACGCGTCTTTTGATCATCAATCAATTTGCGCACGAGACTCACCATTACAATTGCGGTAGTCAAATTGTCTAAGGCCGCTGATAAAAAGAATGTGAGAATACCTATCACCCACATCAAACGCACCTTGTTCTTAGATTGAATACGATCGGTAATGACTCTAAATCCCTCGTGTGCATCTACGATCTCTACTATCGTCATCGCTCCCATAAGGAACAATAAAATACCCGCTATCTCTTGAAGGTGATGCAACAATCGATGATCAAAAAATTCTGCAAGAGGAATGCTCTCTTTGCCTTCCATAGTAAGCATGTGGCCATAGTCACCGAGCAAATGTTCGGGTACGGCCGAAGCGCCCACCACCAATATCGACCAGCACAACACACCCGTAATAAGCGCCGATGCAGCTTTGTCAATTTTAATTGAATGTTCTGTAGCAATAGCAATGTAGCCGAGAACGAAGACTACCAGAATAAGAATTTCCATTTCCAAAAAATTATGACGGCTTGCCCGTCTTGAGGTACATTTTAATATTGTGTCGTGAGCCCATTTGCATCACATCTACCAAATCTTGCACGGTAAGCGTGCGCTCAATGTTGATGGCACATGCGGCTTCTGGATCTTTTTTAGCAATGGCTTCGAGGCGCACCTCGAGTTGTTCCAAGCTCATCATTTCACCGTCAATATAATAGTTCTTTTGCGCATCCACTGTCAATTGCACGTTGCGCTTCGACTCTTTTTCTTTATTGTCTGCTGCCGAAGGGAGCATCACCTTCACCACATTGGGGTTTGTCATGGTAGAAATAATCAAAAAGAAAAGCAGCAAGAAAAACATAATATCATTCAGCGAATGTGTACTCACCTCCGCTGCTCCCTTACGTCTTCGATTGATTTTCATTCTTACTTATTCTTTTTTGACATGGCCACTTTCAACACCAACGCATGTTCTTGCACATTTGATACAAATTTATCGATTTGGTGTTGGAATAAATGATACGCTGAGAAGGCAAGGATACCCACTACGAGTCCCGCTGCTGACAATACCATCTTTTTATAAAGACCTTCTGAGATAATCGAAATGCTGATATCAGAACTGATGGAGATATCAAAGAAAATCGTGATGACCCCGATGATCGTTCCTACGAAACCGAAGAGTGGCGCGAGACCCGCAATCATAGAAAGGTAATTCAATCCTTTTTCTAAACGCGACACCTCAATGTTGGCCGCATCTTCAAGAATTTTATCGAGTTCTGCAGGCGTGGCTACATCCGTGATAGCAGCATAGTTGAATATTCGCCCCCAGCTATCTCCGCGTTTCTCACACAGTGCGCGCATTCCCGCCTTGTCATTCTTTTCCATCAAAGAAGCCAAGGTCTCCAGACTCTTGTCATCGATTTTGGCATTTTTGGAAATAAACATCAAACGCTCCGCGATGATGATCAAAGCCGCGATAGACAATAGCAGAAGGATGAGCATCACCACTCCCCCTTTGATCAACAACCCAATTATATCGAGCGACTGCTCCACTGGAGCCCCTTGTAATAACATAAGCCAAAATATTTTGGGGCGAAGATAAGGAAAAGGGGCGAGGGGCGATTGGGAGGGGCGAGGGGCGAATGGGAGGGGCGAATGAGTAGGAATAGGAAATAGGGAATAGGAATTTAACTAGTCACTAGTCGTTAGTAACTAGTATCTAACCTTATACCAGCTTCTTCAAGGCCAACTCGAAGGCGGTGGCGGTGATGCGGCGCTTTTCGGGGTGAATATCGCGTACCGCTTTTAGGGCTTTGTGAATCGTTTCTGATGTGTCCTTAAAAATACCATCGTCAGTCAAATCAACGTCGCCATTGCTCATCAAGTAGGCAAAGACACGCGCCATACCGCAGTTGGCAATGAAGTCAGGAATTAAGCTAATCTTCTCATCCACCAACTCTGCAATCGGTCCGTAAAATATTTGTGCATCGGCAAAGGGAACGTTAGCTCCACAAGCCACCACTTCTACTCCACTTGCTATCATTCGATTCACTTGATCTTCCGTAATCAATCTTGATGCTGCACAGGGCAAAAATACGTCAGCCTTTACATCCCAAATCTTTGTGTTAACCTCTTCGAAACTCAACTGATCAGGAGCGTTCAGCGCGTTCCCGTGGCGTTCGATGAACATCGTTTTTATTTCTTCAAAAGAAAATCCTTCTTCACGAATGAGTCCTCCCGCGCGGTCAATAATGCCCACTACTTTCGCTCCTTGCTGGCTCATATAATAAGCCGCTGCTCCTCCTACATTGCCCCAACCCTGCACTACTACTTTTTTACCCTCTATCTTTCCTCCCCACAACTCATAGAAATGACGCACACTCTCTGCTACGCCAAATCCAGTAATCATATCCGCTACTTTATATTTTTTATCTATCGATGGTGAGTACTTTTCATCTTCCAATACTTTCACTACACCTAAGCGCAAATTGCCAATGCGCTTTACCTTCTGAGCTTCTGTTGGTTGAAAGTGTCCGTTGAATACACCCTCTTGAGGATGCCACACTCCGCATTCTTCCGTAATCGGAATGACTTCATGAATCTCATCCACATTCAAATCTCCTCCAGTACCGTAATAATGCTTCAACAGCGGTGCCACAGCAGCGTACCAACGCTCCAATACTTCCTTCTTGCGCGGGTCGCGCGGATCGAAATTGATTCCACTCTTCGCGCCACCAATCTGCGGTCCGCTCACGGTGAACTTGATTTCCATCGTCTTGGCCAATGATTCCACTTCTCTTTTGTCTAGTCCTACACGCATACGTGTGCCACCGCCAGCAGCGCCGCCGCGCAACGAATTGATCACTACCCAGCCTTCAGCATCGGTAAGCGAATCTTTCCATTCAAAAACGATTTCAGGTTTCTTGTTTTCGTACTTAGACAACAGTGTTTTCATTGCGCAGGAATAAATTTGACGCACCAAACCTCTCGTGAATATTTCACTTAAACAAACATTTTTAAAAAAAACTGAAAAAAAAATCAAAGCCAAATTGCACCGCCAATGCTGTCTTGTGCGGCTCCCGTAACCGAACGGAGTGTATTGACATCACCTGAAAGACGCAACACACCTAGGAATCCAAAAACAATGGCCTCTTTGAACTGAATAATTTCTGTGGAAGGTATTTGAATCTCAACTCCACTAAGCTGACGAATTCGTTCAACCAAAAATTCGTTGAAAGCTCCTCCGCCTGTAACGAAGGTTGTATTTATTTCATATTTTGAAAGTGCATTTGAAATCTGAATCGCAATATGCTCGGTTGCCGTACGCATCAAATCCTCTACCGAATGTTCATTCGGTACGAGATCCAGAGCGTAATTCGTTTCGAAAAATTCTCTTCCTAGCGATTTTGGAAGCGGATTTTCATAAAATGAAATTGCATTCCACTTTTCAAGTAAAGCTTCAATGACATTGCCGGCTCTAGCTATTTCCCCTCCTTTGTCGTAATCGCGATTGACACGCGCGGCAATGGCATTTAAGAGAATATTACAAATACTGATATCACCCGCCACACGCGATCCATTCGAATCAAAAGAGACATTGGCAATACCTCCAAGATTCAAACATGCCTGATACTCAGAAAACAACAAGGCGTCTCCAATTGGCACCAGCGGCGCTCCCTGACCACCAAGGGCTACATCTTTTGTTCTGAAGTCTGCTACAACCGGAAAACCCGTGGCTGCGGCGATATGCGGAGCACTGCCGATCTGAAGCGTAAACGACTGTTGAGGATTGTGAAATATGGTATGACCGTGAGAACAGATGGCATCGACTGCGTCGATATTATTTTTAGAAATAAACTCTCTTACCCATTCCCCATGCAACTGTCCAAGCTCAACATGAAGCATGCTCAAGTCATATCCAGAAATATCCATAGCACCCTTCAAACGGGCCTTCCAATCGGATGAATATGCGACTGTTTCACCAATGTGAAAATCAAAATTCCAATGATGATCCTTTTTGTAAAAAGTACAATAAGCAATGTCCAGGCCGTCTAGCGAGGTTCCACTCATGAGGCCTATGACACGGTATTGTTTCATGAAATAGTAGCGAACGCTGCTCCGTACATTTTCATGCGCTGTTCTTTAATGCCTTTATCTGCTAGATAATCATCATAAGTCATTCGCTTGTCTATGATTCCTTTCGGTGTCAACTCGATGATGCGATTGGCAACCGTATGCGTGAATTCGTGGTCATGCGAGGTAAACAAAGCCACGTGTTTCCAATCCTTCATAGCATTGTTGAAAGCCGTGATAGACTCAAGGTCCAAGTGATTGGTAGGTTCGTCGAGCATCAAGCAATTTGCATTGCTCAGCATCATTCGAGAAATCATGCAACGCACTTTTTCTCCTCCGCTCAATACATTGGATTTTTTCAAAACTTCCTCACCACTGAATAACATCTTGCCTAAAAATCCGCGTACGTATGTTTCATCTTTATCCGTTGAATACTGACGCAACCAATCTACCAGATTGTCTTCTCCGTTGAAATATTTGTCGTTATGGTTCGGAAGATAAGCGGTGGTAATCGTGCTACCCCATTCATATTCTCCTGTATCCGGCGTATCGTTGCCATTGATGATTTCAAAGAATGCAGTAATCGCCGCATGGTCTTTCGAAATCACTGCCACCTTATCACCTTTGATGAGTTTGAATGAAACATCTGAAAACAAAAGATTGCCCTCGGCACTTGTCTTCGAAAGATTCTCGACATTCAAGATCTGATCCCCACATTCGCGATCTGGTCTGAAAATAATACCCGGATATTTTCGAGTACTTGGTTGAATATTATCAATCACCAATTTATCCAAGAGTTTCTTGCGACTCGTTGCCTGACGCGACTTTGAAGCGTTCGCACTAAAACGTTCTACGAATTCTTGAAGCTCTTTGCGCTTATCCTCAATCTTCTTGTTTTGATCCGCGCGTTGACGCAACGCCAATTGGCTTGATTCGTACCAGAAAGTGTAATTACCAGTGTACAATTGAATTTTACCAAAATCAATATCTACGATGTGTGTACATACGGCGTCAAGAAAGTGACGGTCGTGCGACACCACGATTACAGTATTTTGAAATTCAGCCAAGAAATCTTCTAGCCACGTAATTGTTTCGACGTCCAAGTCGTTGGTAGGCTCGTCGAGCAAAAGGATATCAGGATTTCCGAAAAGGGCTTGTGCGAGGAGCACGCGAACCTTTTCTTTACCTGTGAGGTCGCTCATCAAACGGTGATGATCATCAGGTTTGATACCTAGGCCGCTGAGCATATTGGCAGCGTCGCTCTCGGCGTTCCATCCATCCATTTCAGCGAAGATGGTCTCCAATTCCGCGGCCTTCTCGCCATCTGCATCTGTAAAATCTGCTTTGGCATAGATGGCATCCTTTTCCTGCATCACGTTCCAAAGCTTTTTATTGCCCATTAACACCGTCTGGAGTACGGGTACACCGTCGAATTCGAAGTGATTTTGTTTGAGAACAGACATGCGTTCGCCAGCGCCGATAATGACCTCACCGGTGGTGGGATCAATGTCGCAAGAAATAATTTTAAGGAAGGTAGATTTCCCGGCGCCGTTGGCTCCGATCACGCCATAGCAGTTGCCAGGAGTGAATTTGAGATTTACTTCTTCGAAAAGGGTGCGCTTGCCGTAGCGCAGTGAAAGATTGGATACCGCCAACATGAGCTGAAAAATTTGCGGCCGCAAAGATACGAAGAAGCCAAGGGCTTCTGAAATAAGTTTAGCTCATGATCGAATTTTATCTAGGCCCCATAAACCGATCTCCGTTGAAATGAATCATATGATCGGGCACATCCATAAGCCAAACCTCTGTCTCCCAAGCGATATTATTTGAGTGTTTCTTAAACTCAGCCATATCTGGAAATGCAGTAACATAGACTTTTCCAATTTTGCAGTCTTTCAAAAAATCTTCCAATTCTAAAAGTCGTTTGGGCGACACCGGGCCATGCGAAGTAACCGCCTCAATCAAAAACAACCAACTTCTCTTATCATCATAGATTATAACATCAGGCAGTTTACTATGTTGATCGATTGGTATTCCCAAATCTTTTAATCCCTTTTTATCTACGAATAGATCCTTTTTTGCAGTATCTCCTAGGTATAAAAGCACTCCTCCATTGGCGAAACGTGGAGCAAACTGTTCCACTATCGCTGCTTGAACTACATTATGCCTCCCACTAGATAGCCTTATTATCTTTCCATTTTGAAGGATTACTGGTACTTGTGCTAATTCACGTTCTCTCATGTAGACTTCAGATAGTTTCCCAACCGTATCAATAAAATTACCTAAGGTAGTCTTCCACTTCTTTGTCCTGAAACTCTTTACGACTTCCAAAACCTCTAAAGTCACTGCATAATGGGCTTTTGGGCTATTAACAGGTAAAGTTGGATCATCTGGGTTATGGTCAACTATTCGAGCTTGGACAAATTGATGGAGTACATGTCTCCTAAAGGTTTCTCGAGTATTTGGAGCATAAGACTTTCCATAACTTTCGTTCACAAAAGTCATAATACCTTTTGTTACACCAAGGCTTTTGCGAGTCGCCTTCGACCACTTATCTCCTTCCTTTATTTGACACAACGCTAAGAATGTAAGGGCCGCCATTTCATTAAACTGGGCTGGCGGAAGACCAAGAGCCTTCAGTATATATTGTGCTTCTTCTAACTTACTCATATAATTTCACTATGACCTCAATCTCAAAAAGTTCATTCACGATTGTATTTACATTAGTCACTGAATAGTCATTAGAAAGTATTATCCTTTTGCCTATTTCTATAATGTTTCGAAAAGGAGGAAATCTCATCTCCCTCAGCTCTGTTGCGCTCACATTTACATTTCCATTAAAAACTTGGAAGTATGTATCAAATAAGTCGCTGTTCAATAAAGCACAAAGCCCAACCACTTCCTCACGGTCTAAATGTCCGCCTTTTCTGTATATATAGTTCACTTTATTTTCAACACCAATATAATCCGCCTTTGAATAATTGCAAAAATATGGCGCTGCTATTAATCTACTCTTATCGTCTTTGGTACTAAATCGTCTTAAAAATATGTAGTTCTTGTTTGCTATGAGTAAAGACTTAGAGCCATCTTCTATGCGAATAAACTGCCCTTTGCCTTTGCCTTGTTTGGGCCATTCTAGCATCATTTTATTGACATTATGTAGCCAAAACAAAGGAGCCAAAAAGACCACCCCATTTTCGTAATGATCTTGAATGAAATCCGATGCACGAAATGAGACAACAGGTCCGGTTGATACTTTAATATTAAAATCCGCCAACACATTTTCCCAAGAGGAGACCAAAGTCATAATCCTTTCTTCTTTGTCACTTGTAGGCAAATGCAATATTTTCTCCTTTGAATCAAGGTCGACTAACTCCGAAGAATTGAAGTACTTAATCTCAGGCTCAAGAATATCTTTAATTCCTGCACTTGAAGAAATTAACACACTCTTATTTGGGTTTAATCGCTCGTTGATTGCTTTGATAACGACCGTTTCTTGCAAAACATTATCTCTATTAAACGCATCTTTTCTCGAATTAAATAAGTGTATTTTTTCAATCTGAACTGCTCTAAAAAAAAACTCCCTAAATGCCCTAAAATAGTTTCCTGATGCAAAACTTCTTGGTGTTATGAAAATAAGCTCGCCCTCAGCGGAGAGTAGTTTGGAAGCTACTCCCATAAATATAGAGTAAATATTGGGCTGTCCACTAACTAACATTTGTGAAACCAACGCTCTCTTATCTTCTTTTGAAAGTTTGAAATAAGGTGGGTTGGAAATGATGACGTCGAAATTTGTATCAATATTATTTCTTTCCTCGAATAAGCTTAACAAGCTACTAGAATAAAGCACACTCGCATTTTCCAAAACAAAATCCATTTGATGAAGCACGTAGCTGAACTTTACACCCTTATTTATGAGCCATGACGCTAGGTTATTCAACGCTTGTCTCGTAAATGGAATTACTTCATTGTCCGTTTCATAGACCACTAGTTCAATTTGTTCAATTCCCCGTTCTGAATTCGCCAAATGCTCAATTAACGTACAAGATAAAATCCCGGTTCCACATCCTGGATCCAATATCCTCAAGCTTCGTTTTGATGCATCAGAATAAGAAGCTAAAAGCCTAGCTATAGCAGTAGGAGTGAAATATTGCCCATTAACTTTTTTATGGCTCGCTGTGACTTGCTGGGTGTAAAAAACACCTAGTCTGTCTGCAAAGTCACTTGGTAACTCTTGGCTATTTGGTTCAATAATCTTTTTATTAGTCATTTCGCGTTGCTTTTATGTACGCAATCTTTTTTTCAGCAACTTTCAATATATTTAAATCAGCTTCCTCATCAATTATTTTATATGCAATTTGATCACTCAAAAACTCCTCACGCAGCTCTTTCTCACTTACCTCGAAAAAATTTGCAACTCGCTTTATCAAGAGCTTAGTTGGTGGCCTTTGATTTCTTTCAATTTTTGCAAGCAATGAGGGATCAATATCTAAATTTTGAGAAACCTCTCGTAACGACATACCTGTTCTTTCTCTTAATTGCCTCAACTGTTCTCCAAATGAGGTATGTTTTTTTAGAAATTCCATGAGGACATATTTTGTCCAAATATAGGAACTCATCAAAAAAATGGACATTTATAGTCCACAAAAAGTTTTAAACATACCATTATCTCGATATTCCACATAGAGAATCAATCATAAAGTTAAAACTGATCTACAAATTCCAATTAACTTTTCTCGCTTCCTTTGGAAACCTCTAGACCTAAATTGCATCAAAGCCTTTTTTATCCCAAAAAAATAATAGCCGTTTCAATGGATTTACCATTGAACCCGTTCAGTGGTTTTCTTGTTATATTCGCGGCCAAACCAAACAAACAATGCATTTCGAATTAAGTGAAGAGCATAAGGCAGTGCAAGCCGCTGCAAGAGATTTCGCTCAAAACGTCCTCAAACCAGGCGTGATCGAAAGAGACGAACATCAAAAATTCCCCGCAGAAGAAATAAAGCAGCTGGCAGAGCTCGGCTTCATGGGGATGATGGTGGATACTAAATACGGTGGCAGCGGAATGGATACCCTCAGCTACGCCATTGCAATGGAAGAAATTTCCAAAATCGACGCTTCTGCGTCGGTGTGTATGTCTGTAAACAACTCATTGGTGTGTTACGGATTGGATGCTTACGGTACGGAAGAGCAAAAGCAGAAATACCTAGTGCCACTTGCAAAAGGTGAAAAAATTGGAGCTTTCTGTCTTTCTGAGCCAGAAGCCGGTTCTGACGCCACTTCTCAACGCACCACTGCCATCGATATGGGCGATCACTACTTGCTCAACGGTACCAAAAACTGGATTACCAACGGTAGCACAGCTAGCACATATCTCGTAATTGCCCAGACAGATGCTTCCAAAGGACATAAGGGTATCAACGCCCTCATCGTGGAGCGCGGAATGGAAGGATTTATCGTGGGAGCAAAAGAAAATAAACTCGGCATTCGCGGAAGCGATACGCACACGTTGATGTTTCAAGACGTAAAGGTTCCAAAAGAAAACAGAATTGGTGAAGATGGCTTCGGTTTCAAATTCGCAATGAAGACCCTCAGTGGCGGTCGTATTGGTATTGCTGCGCAAGCGCTCGGTATTGCAGCCGGAGCTTATGAGCTCGCCCTCGCCTATTCAAAGGAAAGAAAAGCTTTTGGTAAAGAAATTTCTCAGCACCAAGCCATCGCTTTCAAACTTGCAGATATGGCTACAGAAATCGAGGCAGCTCGTTTACTCGTATATAAAGCAGCTTGGATGAAAGACCAAGGTTTGAATTATGACGAAGCCAGCGCCATGGCCAAATTGTACGCTTCAACCGTGGCAATGAAGCACACTGTAGAAGCCGTTCAGATACACGGTGGATACGGATTTGTAAAAGAATATCACGTAGAGCGTCTGATGCGCGATGCGAAAATCACACAGATCTACGAAGGAACAAGTGAAGTTCAAAAAATCGTTATTTCACGCAGCGTTCTCGGAAAATAAGACTTCTCACATCACTTTGTGTAGAACCTATATTGACACCCCGGCCTTGGTCGGGGTGTTTTTTTTTATTTAGCGTCAGATAAAAAATCCATGAAACGCTTTCTATTTCCTTTGCTTGTAGTCGCCGGACTCGCCTTTATTGGCTACGTCTTTTTTACCTTTTTAAAAGAAAAAGAAGTTGGCAAAGACCCGTGGACCGCTACTCCAGCCGAAAGTGAAATCGTAATTGAATGCAACCCCATTCACAACACGATCAATATCCTCGATGAATATCCCAATTTGCAACAGCTACCGGGATTCAACACCTGGCAAAATGTAGCAGCCATTTTCGCTAAAGTCGAAATTTCTCAAAAGATTTCCTCCAATTCTGGATTGTTTTTCATTGCAAATGACCCTTCAAAAATTGCCTTCTCCATTCCCGTGGTTTCTCAATTTTCTATAAACGATATTCAGGCAAACGCACAGGCCAGCGGGGAATTCCAAGGAGTAAGCATATACCAACTGAATGAAACTTACTTTGCGGTGTACGACGGATTATGCCTCGGCTCTAACTCAAGTTCGTTCCTTGAGTCATGTATCATCGCTGCGAAAAAACCTACTCCTTCAAAAGAGCTCATTCAGCTTAGGGATAAAGCCGCGCGTGATGCAGCATTAACTTTTTACGCCAAGATTAACGATGATAGTTGGATGAATTTAGAAATTCAATCCACCGTTGACAATTCACAACGCTGCACAGGAACGGCAATTAGCGCAAATAAAAAAAATAGAATCTTCGCCATTGGCAGCGGCCACGAACGCAACGTCCCTAATATCATCCCCGAGGAAGCTAGTGATTGGGAAATCTGGTTGAATGCGGATATTACAGAGGCACACGACAACATCTACGAATTTTTATTCCCAGAAGAGAAGAAAGACTATTGGTCACAAGCATGGCTCTCGATTGGAGATAGCTGTGCCTGCGACCTCAATGAAATTTGGATCAATAGACTATCCGGCACCTACGGTACATTTTATATGACGGATGATAGCGTCACTTCGCCTGTTGCGTTTTATGAAATAAGTGACACCACTGATTGGAACACGCAGCTTTCATCCATTGCCCAAGTGGCACCTGGTGGTTTGTTGACCTTCAAATATCCTGAGATGTTTTCTCGCTATGAAAACAACACCGCATTGACCGTACACAACTATGGCGTTTTCAAAAATGGAGTGCTCTACGCTGCAGAAAGCATGAGCCTCATCATAAAGATCGCTTCCACTGCCAGCTTCAAAAATCCAGCTCAATTAAAACATCAACCTCGTACAGCCCTCATTTGGCATGGAAACTTGATACTCACCTCCACTTTACCAATGGGATTCAATTCCATTCTCCAAGCCCTGGGAGTACAAGAAGTGCATGTAACGGGTACCGATAGCTGGCCTATCATCACGTATTTGCGTAGCCTAGATCAAACAGCAAAACCTATTGATACCGAAGAAAATACTGCCACATCAAATGATACAGTACCACCGAGCGAACATTCGGTAATACCGAATAATCATTCGGGAAGTACTTGGAGTGTGAAAAATCACAAGGATAATAGTACCGAAACTATCAGACACAATGGCAACGGAGAGTTAGAACTTTTGGGAAGCGACAACAAGTCTCTTTGGAAAGTAGCCGTTGACGGTGCCATTATTGGCGATGTGATTCAAATCGATGCGTTTAAAAACGGTAAACTTCAATACTTGTTTGTAGCTGGAAGCAAGCTTTACTTGCTCGACAGAAACGGTAAAAACGTTGGTAATTTTCCATTAAAACTGAAAAGCAAACCCAGCACTGGTGCGTATGCATTCGACTATGAAAACAATAAGACCTATCGCATATTGATTGCATTAGAAAATGGAGAAGTGCTCAATCTTACGTCGGAAGGCACGAACACGAGTGGCTGGAATTACGCCAAGGGCAAAAAGATAACGGCTATTCAATATGAGAAAACAAGTCAGGGTGATCGTCTTATTTTGACCAATGAAACAGGCGCAACAATAAAAATCAAACGCAATGGAAACCCAGCCTAAAGCTGCCTATCTAGTTAAGAACGGTGCCGCCCACGAGGCCTTTGAGTGGCGCAGCATTGCGATTCCCGAACCGAAAGACAATGAAGTGCTCATTGAGGTTTCATCCTTTGGATTAAACTTCGCCGATGTATTGGCCAGGAATGGACTATATCGCGAAGCTCCTCCTCTACCGTCTATCATCGGCTATGATGCGACGGGAACTGTGATTGCCATTGGCAAGAATGTAGATTCAAAATGGCTTCATAAGAAAGTCGCAGCCTTGACACGCTTTGGAGCGTATGCCACTCACGTGTGTACCCCCATCACAGGTATCGCCGAAATACCCCATGAAATGCCCGATGTAGAAGCTTGTGCGCTTGGCACACAATACGCCACTGCATATTATAGCGCTTGTTACGTGCAGCAATGCCGCAAAGGAGAAAAAGTGCTCGTGCACGCCGCCATGGGTGGCGTGGGAACAGCTCTTATTCAATTGCTTCAAAATATTGGCTGTGAAATCTATGCTACCGTAGGATCTGATGAAAAAAAATCCGCGCTCTTAAAACGTGGTATCAAGGCCTATAATTATAATAACGAAGATTACGCAGAAAAAATCAAAACTGCCCTCGCGGGAGACAAGCTTGATGTCAGTTTTAATTCTATAGCAGGAAGTACATTCAAAAAAGACATGCACCTCTTGGGCAGCGGCGGTCGACTCGTGCTTTATGGATTTGCTGAACGCAGCGGAAAAAGAGGGGGTAAATGGGCCACCATGAAATTGCTTTGGTCGATGGGATTGCTCATGCCAATATTATTATTAGCAAAAAGTAAATCCATCATTGGAGTGAATATGCTCAAAGTCGGCGACCACCGTGCGCATATTATTCAAGAGTGCATGGAACAGTTGGTAGAGCTATGGAAACAGGGAAAAATCAAACCTATCAACGGCGGTGTATTTTCCAAAGAAGAACTATCTAAAGCGCACCACGCATTGGAAACCAGGCAGATAAATGGGAAGGCAATCATTTCTCTAAAATAGAATTTCCGTTAAAATCAAAAAAGCCCCCTTTAATTCAAAATAACGAACCGTTCGTTCATTACACTCTATTGACTTGAAACGAATTGCGAAATTTAGGAGTACCAAACCAATGATTAAGTACTTACTAAAACCTGTTCGTTATGTCAAACAAAGCATCTGATCAATTGCACAAACTCATCAAGAGTATGAGCAAGCCTGAGAAGCGTTACTTTAAAGTTTTCTCTTCTCGTCACATTATCGGTGATGAAAACAACTATCAAACCCTGTTTGACGCCATCGACAAGCAGGAAGAGTATGATGAAGAAAAGCTCCTGAAAAAATTCAAAGACAAAGGTTTTGTCAATCGTTTTTCGATTGCGAAAAATCGTCTTTATAATGCTTTATTAAAAAGCCTTGATAGCTTCCATTCCAATTCGAGCATCGAAGCACAAATTCACAGACAAGTCCATGCGGCTGAGATTCTTTACAATAAATCTCTGTATGATCAAAGTGCAAAGGTCTTGCACAGTGCTCGCAAAGTCGCCGAAAAACATGAACTCTTCACTGTTCTTATAGAGATTTCTAAGTGGGAAAAACGCATTTTAGAAAAAGGCAACTATGACGACATTCAAGAAATGTCGGAGCTCGATGAAATATTTAGAAGGGACATGGAAATTCATGAAAAACTAAAGACCACAGAAGAGCTATGGAATATTAAGAGCAAAATCTTCTCTCAGCTTTACCGACAAGGAAAAGTGCGCACTGAGGAAGAAACTCGACACTTCAAACACTTAATTGACGAGGTCAAACAAAGGCTTGCAAAACAAGATATCGGCGTTGAGAATGAATACCTCTTACGCCATATCAGCAGTGCCTATCACTTTGCACTCGGTGAATATGGACTTTGTTATCCATTTTTAAAAGAGAATATTGAAATTATCCAGCATCATCCACACCTATTCGAAGAGGAGCCCGGCATTTACCTTTCAGTATTATCGAATACCATTTACGTCGGCATGCGTCTGGGACAATGGGACGAGGCTTTCAAATATTTGGATGAGTTGCGCGCCTTCCCTCAAACACTTGCAGAGCGCATGAATGAAGATTTGGAAATTCGTCTTTTCTCCCTTGGCAAGAGTACTGAATTGGCGCTATACGCGCAAAGTGGAGAGTTTGAAAAAGGACTTGAAATCATACCAGAAATTAAGCTCGGACTTGGAGCATTTCAAGAACATTTGAGCAACGTACGCAAAGCACATTTCTATTTCAATATTGCGGTAATCTATTTCGGACTTGAGCAATATCACGAATCGTTGAAATGGGTGAACAAATTGCTCAATAATGTGGATATTGACAAGAGTAAAGACATCCATTGCATTGCTCAAATATTGAATCTAGTGATTCATTTGGAATTGGGAAATAAAGAGCTGCTGCCTTACACTCTGCGCTCTACACAGCGTTTCTTGGCAACCCGCAATAAAGTTTTTGAATTTGAAAATGTAATGTTGGGCTTCATCAATGAAATGCTGAAGAAACGCACCAATAAGAGCAATGACGACTTATATCAGGATTTGTCTACCCAATTGGACGACTTGCGTAAGAACCCATTCGAACAATTTGTATTTGAATATTTTGATTTCCATTCTTGGGCAAAAAGCAAAGTAACTGGAAAGAAATTTAGAGAGCAGTTGGCGGCATGATTAATTGGTGCAAATTTGCAGCATGAACGACAATCGCACTGAATTAGAAAAATTGGGTGAATTTGGGCTAATCAAACACCTCACGCAATATTTCAAAATACACCATCCATCCACTATCAAAGGTGTGGGCGATGATGCAGCAATATTGGAAGTTTCACAAGGAGATCAAGTGGTAGTAACCACGGATATGCTTGTCGAAGGAGTGCATTTTGACCTCATGTATGTGCCATTGAAGCATTTGGGCTACAAGAGCATTGTTGTGAATTTGAGCGATGTTTTTGCAATGAACGCAACACCAAAACAAGTGACGGTGAGCATTGCGGTGAGCAACCGCTTTTCGCTTGAAGCTATTGAGGAGTTATATGCTGGAATAAAAAAAGCGTGCGAGTGGTATGAAGTAGATCTCGTGGGCGGTGATACCACCTCATCCACATCTGGACTCATCATTTCAGTGACCGCAATCGGATTTGCAAAACCCGAAAAAATTGCGACTCGCTCAGGAGCACGTGTGAATGATTTAGTAGTGGTGACGGGAGATTTGGGCGGTGCATATATGGGACTTCAAATCTTAGAAAGGGAAAAAGAAGTATTCAGATCAGCTCCTGGTGCTCAGCCAAATCTTACAGGATACGATTATGTATTGGAGCGTCAGCTTAAACCGGAAGCACGAAAGGATATTGTGCAATTGCTAGCCCAAATGGATGTAAAGCCGACCGCAATGATTGACATCAGTGATGGGCTTTCATCAGAGCTTATGCACATCGCAGATCAGAGCTTTGTGGGATGCGATATCTATGAAGAGAAAATTCCGATAGCCCCAGAAACCATCGCTGCAGCAAAGGAATTCAACTTGGATTATACGACGGCGGCACTCAATGGCGGCGAAGAATATGAATTGCTTTTTACCATTAAGCAATCTGATTTTGAAAAAATTCAAGGCAATCCAAACTTCAGTGTGATTGGACACATCACTGATGAAAGTTCTGGTTGTAGAATGATTACAAAAGCTGGAGAAGCTATTGCACTAAAGGCACAAGGCTGGAATGCACTGAAACCCGGCGAAATGTATTAAGCAGAAAATCGAATGTCCTTTACATTTAGTTGAAGAGAGCGTTGGCCCTGCCACACGTTTTCCTCAACTGTAAAGAGAATATCAACGGGTACGTTTTGTGTGATTGGTGCGGCCCATTTGCCTAAGTCAAAACCAATTCCATCAAATTTTTTCTCACGTCTTTCCGCGCCGAAAACCGAAAGTTTAAGGTGAGTTAAATTTTCTCCCACAGCTCTTGTTCCGCCCGCATTCATAAGGTTGCGTGCGAGAAAAACAGGTTTCATGTTATCGGGACCAAAAGGTGCAAAACGTTGGAGAATTCTATAGAATTTGTCGTCGATGTTGCAGAGATTTATTTCTTCATCATATTCGATATATGGTTTAGGGCGCGTTCCATGTAGCAAATCTTGAATGATTTCATCAAACCGTTGTCGGAATTTTTCGAAATAATCAGGCTTCATACTCAAACCTGCCGCCATCGCGTGACCACCAAATTGATCGAGTAAATCGCCGCATTTTCCTAATACTTCATAAAGGTCAATACCAGGGATGGAGCGAGCGCTGCCCGCGAGATGACCGTCATTTTCGGTCAATACGATTGCTGGTTTATAAAATTCTTCTACCAAACGAGAAGCTACAATGCCCACCACTCCTTTGTGCCAACCTTCATTGCGCACCACCGTAGCAAAAGAACTCATGTAGAAAGGATCTTGATGGACCATCTGCATGGCTTCTTTTGTTATTTCTTGATCACGCTTGCGGCGCTCCATGTTGTTTGCCTCGACCATCGCACTGATTTTTTCAGCCGACGCTGCATCCTCTGTTAGTAATAACTCTACCGCTTGCGCACCTGACGCAATGCGCCCGGCAGCGTTGATTCTCGGGGCAAGTATGAAAACGACATCAGTAATTGTCAAATCAGGCTTGGTATATTTTGCCAGCTTCAACATCGCGTCGATACCTGGCCTTCTTGACTCTTGCAGTTTTTTCAATCCGTGAAAAGCAAGGATTCTATTTTCACCCATCACCGGAACGATATCCGCACCAATCGATATGGTGAGCAAATCGAGATATTCAAAAAGAGTTTCCTCTGGGAAATTGTATTTGCGACACCAACCTTGTAAAAATTTGAAACCTACTCCGCAACCCGACAATCCCTTATCAGGATATTCACAATCAGAACGTTTTGGGTCGAGTACTGCTAATGCCGGAGGTAAAGCACCGGGATTATGGTGATCGCAAACGATTACGTCCAAACCATATTCTTTGGCCAAAGCAATTTTTTCCCCGTCTTTCACGCCACAGTCGAGTGTGATAATAAGTTGAATGCCCGCTTGTTTGGCATATTCTACCGCTTTAAAGCTGAAGCCATACCCCTCAAGATAGCGATCGGGGATATAAAACTCGCAGTCCGCTCCAAGCTTTTTCAAAAATGAATAAACTACTGTAACCGCGGTGGTTCCGTCGACATCATAATCGCCATAAACCAAAATCTTCTCGCCTGTTTCTAAAGCCTCTTGAAGACGATCCACTGCCATATCCATATCCTTCATTAGAAAAGGATCATGGAGTTCGGATAAATCTGGATTAAAAAAATATTTTGCCTCCTCAAATGAGTTGACACCCCTTTGAGCGAGCAAGGACGCAAGCTCTGGCAATAGCCCAATTTCTTGAGTCAAACTGCCAACAATCTCGCTATCAGGGCGTTGTTTTTCTATCCAGAGCTTTTCTATCACGGTGCGTAATTACTAAGAAAAATGAAAATACCATCATCCAGTTTACCAACACATATTCCAGAATATGCAACCTTATGCTGAGGGTTGCTGTCTTATTCGTATATTCGAACCGCAAAAAACAACCTTACCAATGAAAATACGCAACTACATTTTCATATTCTTTGTAGCTTTTTCAACTACTTTCTTCCTCGCGAGCTGTCTCAACGAGGAGAATAAAATTCCACCAAACTGTTATGACGGATTGTTGAACAATGGTGAAGAAAAAATTGACTGTGGTGGACCATGTGAAGAATGTGACCACTGTGAAAATGGCATTTGGGATCCAGAGCGCGGTGAAACTTGGAGGGACTGCGGCGGCCGTTGCCCTGAGTGTCCAACTTGTGCGAATGGAGTGTTAGACGTTGGTGAAACCGCTATTGACTGCGGTGCACAAGGCTGTCCAGCTTGTCCAGACTTGTGTGGGGACGGACTTCTCAATGGACAAGAAGAGGAAATTGATTGTGGTGGAGATGATTGCGACCCTTGTCCTACTTGTACCGACGGAATTTACAATGGAGAAGAATTCGGTATCGACTGCGGTGGTCCAGAATGTCCTCCTTGTACTACAACTGGTAACTGTGGCAATGGATCAGTGGATGGCGACGAATACTGGACGGATTGCGGTGGTTCACACTGTCCTGCCTGTGATTCAATATTTACATGGAGAATAGGAAACATCACACACAATGTACTAGATCCTACAGGAACGCTTTCTGTTACAAATCCATTTGGCTTTACGACGAGTGGTATTAGTGCTGCGGGAGGTACAATGACAATTACTTTTGCTTCTCCTACTTTATTTGCGGCAGGCCAAACATTCACTGCAAATCCTACGAATTTCCCTGTGGTTCAGGTGATATATACTAATAATATCACTGGCGATGTGTACTCAAGTGAAGTGACCGGTTCTTCAGTAAACATATCAGTACAGCGTTATCTCTTTGATGACAATCCAGGTACTACTCCCGACCGCACCTACTTCAGATTCACATTTAGTGGAAACTTGAAGTCAAGCACGGTAAATACCACTGTCAATCTTCAAAACGGGCTCTACGCCAATCTTCTTCCATAAGGATTAGAAAATAAAATTCATGAAAGCTGGTTTCGAAAGGAACCAGCTTTTTTTTTATTTCTAGTTTTGTCATCAAACCTCAAGCGATATGAAAAAAACACTTTTAATTTTTGCCCTTACTGGCTTATTCAGCATAACGGGCATTGCTCAACAACTTCTTGGGATTAGGGGTAGTTGGTTTGGTGGTGTCACCTATCAACACTATCTGGGAGGAGATAAAGCATTAGAAGGTATTCTTCAATGGAGCAGAAACTGGGTAAATGTTACGGGACTTTATGAAGTTCACAAAGACTTGTCGGATGTTCAGGGAATGAAGTGGTATTATGGAGTTGGGGCTCATTTGGGCTCATTCAGCTACCGTCGCGATCATCCCGTTTTTGGTGACCGATATACCTCTGGAGGAATTATCATTGGTGCAGACGCTATTATTGGTTTGGAGTATTTCTTTGAAGAAATACCTTTTCAAATCTCCCTTGATTACAAGCCGATGATCAACTTAACGGGCGGCGCTTGACTGTATAATGATGCTGCACTTTCATTGAGATATACTTTCTAATAAAAAAAAAAGCGGCTCCCAAGGGAGCCGCTTTTTTTTATGCATTAAGCTAAATTTTTTACTCAACAATAATTGACTTTACCAATTTTCCGTTGGCAGCAATTACTTCGATAAAATAAATTCCTGCTTCTAGGTTTTGGTTTACTGCAATCACATTGCGACCTTGTACCAATGTTTGTTTGCCGAGAGAAACGCGCGCACCAGCAGCATTGCTCACAACCACGTCAACCATCTCAGAAGTAGCAGCCTCAACAGCAACGTTGAATACGCCGTTTGATGGATTAGGAAATACTTCCAAATTCCATCCTTCAAGATTATTTTCATTTACAGAAACAGTTACTTCTGTTGCCGCAGATTCAAATACTGGACATTCCTCGAATTGTTGAACGCGAACTGAGTATGCTCCTGTTTCCGTTGGCAAGTAAGAAGCGGAAGTCGCTCCTTCAATTTCTTCACCATTCACCAACCACTGATATGACATAGCCATATCTGTGCAGTTGAGAGTTCCCAAAGTATTTACAAACTGAGGAACGAACTTGGTGAGATTGCTGAATCGGATATAGCAAGGGAAATCTAAACTATCGATGAATCCATTTCTGTTGTTTTGCTTGGTTTGAATGTATTCATTGCGAGCAATCTCATAGTTATCCGGCAAATCTTCAAAGTGCCACTGCTTGATGATATAGTCCATTTGACCATAAGGAATCAAGAATGAGATTTGCTCTGGGAAGCTGAAGTCCTCGCCTGGAGCGTTATTCTTCACAGCTTGGTACATCATAGCGCGAGCTACATCACCTTTAATAGAAGCACGTGGCTCGTATACTGTTTGGTTGAATGAGTTTGTACCCAACTGGCAATCGCCATAAACATCTGTAGCGTTTATAACCTCTCCGTATGGATAGTTGCTGCGAACAGCATTACACTCGACTTGGTTTACTGGGAACAAATTGTGAAGGTCTGAAACCTCATCAGAGTCGTCAAAAGCAGCATCGAGGTAGGTTGGCATCCAGCTTTGTGGGAAAGCGTGCTCACGGCTGATGATTGAAGGTCCAGTGCCAGTCCAGAATGTGAATCCGGCTTCATAAATCTGAACATCTCCAGAATATTGACACTCTACAGCATTTGCGCTTACGCCAGCAACAGTGATCGTATCTTTTACATAAAACTCATTAATGAGTGTGCTGATGTAATTGCTATAAAAAATTTGGAAATAGTTTGTTGGATCAAGCTTAGATGTCAGGTCACTTACAAAGTTGGGATCATTGTGATTCAAGCCAGCGTAGTAAGAGCCGATGTTAGGACCAAGTGTTGTTGCAATTCCAGTAGTAGGATTTTCTGTAAGGTAGTTCTCAAATCCTTCAGGACCATTTACAGGGAATACCGCAAAATGATAGCTCGTTGAAGCTTCGATGTCGCGAGCATTGAAAGAAGCAGCTTCTCCAGCGTATACCACCTGAGCACCTCCAATCCACTGACCTCTAACATAAGTCATGTTGTCTGAAGGAGTTTCCGTAACAGGCGCACCTTTTTTGCGAAGCACTACAAAGCGCTCAGCATCTGATGTACCTTGGTTGATATTCACATTGAAATCCCACGATGTGAGATTGGTAAATCCAAGTGGACCAGACGCAGCCGAAGGTTCTGTTGCTGCGGTTCCGCTGATTGCGTAAACATTTATAACATATGGATTTTCACTAGCATCATTATTTTCAAATGTGAGCGTGCAGAAGCGAGAGCCACTGCCAACGGGAGTGAATGTCAAATCAAACGAAGTAGAGCCTCCAGGAGTAATTGAGTTTCCGTTGTCAAAAGGACCAACAGTAAACTGGTCAGCATCTGGACCATCCACTGAGAGTGTAGGTACTTCAAGCACTCCGTCATTACCAAGATTCTCAATGGTAATTACTGTTGTCGTAGCATTACCGATGAAAAGTGTAGTGGTGCTAGGTACGTTATTTCCACCAGAAGTGATGTTGATTTCCTGCTCAGTACCGGCTACAGGTAAAGCCAATGAAATTTCGTCCAGTGCAACGTTGTTTCCGCTTATTTTATTTGTAAAAAACCAACGGATAAAACGCGTTGTTGGAAGTGGCGTATCATTGAAAGTAGTGAAAGCCGCACTAGGAAGCACTGCATCTACGAATGAACGAAGAGTGGTCCAGTTATTCCCGTCTGATGATTCTTGAACAGTAAACGTTCCTGCAAATGGTCCACCAGTATTCTGAGCTTTCATGGTATAAGTTACCACACCCGGTTCTTCTACTATCTCTAGTAGTACGAATTCACCTGTGTTGTCGAGGCGGCAAGCTGTACCAACAAAACCATTAGTGTAGCGTGCGTTACCTGAGCCAAGAGACTCTGACCAGCCTGCAGGCGCTGCAACGTCGAAGCTCCAAGAGGTTGGCAAAATTGCTTGAGCGCTTGCTGACATCGTCAAGAGTACGAGTGTCATCATTGCGAACGCTCCTTTTAATAATCGATTTGTATTCATTATGATGTAATTGATCTTATTTCAAATTAGAATGTAAAGTTAAGTCCCACGTTCCAGCGGAATCCCATTCCGAAGAAAACTTCGGCTGTATTGATGTCAAAAGTGCTTCCATTAGTCGCGTCGGTCACAAATCTTTGATCGGTGATATTTATTAGGTTCACACGGAAGCCGAGTTTGTAATCTTTGAAGATCTTGGCACTATAACCCAAGTTTAGGTCTAAGGTGTAATAGGAAGGCATTTCCCAAGATTGACGCCCTGCATTATCCCCTCTCAAGGTTTCGGGATTGAAGTCAGAGAAGTTGTCTGTGAAATAAGTGATGCGTGGTCTGATATAAAAGCCTTTAATGGGTTCATATCTGCAACCCGCGCTTAACTGAGTTTGTGCAGCATCCCCCACTTTTACGCCTCTCGCATCAAAGCTTACTTCACCAATTGGATTCCCGATTTCATCAAGAATAACTGCTCTATTTTCAGACTGCCACGTCCAGTCACCAAGCGATATCACCCCTTCAACTGTGAGCTTATCGTCCACTTGATATTCTGATTCGAATTCGATACCAGAGTGTCTCGCTCTCATTCCAGGAACGAATGCCAAAACTGTTTCGGTACCTACCGTTACAGGAACTGTAGTTGGTCTATTATTCCAAAGGGTGTAATAACCATTCACTGTCACGCGGAGTCCTTTTTGCGAAAGAACATATCCAACTTCACCTGAGGTAATTTCTTCGTTTTCGATGTCTCTGTTAACGCTGATGGTATTACCATTGTAAACGTTTTGAATCAATTGAGCGCGATTCAAAAATCCAGCATTAGCAAAGAAACTGTGACGTTTGTTGAATTTGTATTTCGCCCCCGTCTTTGCGGTGTATCCTAAAAAGCTCTGCCATCCTGACTCTGGATGATTGCCTTGTTCGTCTTTCAGACCAAATAAATTGACGCGATTAAACTCATTGCGAGAAGCTGTAACATTAATAAATCCAGTCCACTTCTCCTTTTCCATTTCTGCTAAGAAGAATGTACCATAATTGATAACGACACTGCTGACATTATAATTGATTTTATCACCTTCTCTAAATACTACTTGAGAAGGATTGTTTGCATCGCGGCTTTGAATGCTAGGGATATGCACATAATCTGCTCCAAGCAGGTCATAAATTTCTTGATAGCGTTGTACAGTATAATACCTACCATCTATACCACCTGAAAACTCGATGCTTTCATTTAATTTATACTTAAACGTTGAAAGCAGGCCATACCATCTGTGACTGTTAATCGAAGATTGAAGATAATATGTCGCTTTGTACTGATTGACGTCATTCACTACGTTTAGGTCATATGGAAACACTGGTGGTAGGAAAGGAACAGACTGCACTGGCTTTGTATTTCTATCATACATGAATTGAATATCCAATTGACCTGTTTCTGGGTCAATTTGACTATTGTTTAATCTTGTTCCACCACCATCACCGAATGAAAAATACACGATGTTACTCAACGCGAATTTTTCATTTGGGGTCCAGAAGTGTTTGAAGTTTCCAATGGGTTTGTGATAATAATTCAATCTTGAATTAAACACCTCTGTTGGTGCGTTTGGGTTGCCGCGGTCTCTTCTGAGAAAGCCCCATTCTGAATTGTATCGCAATCCCATATCAACAATTTGCCCAGCAATTGGTGTAGAAGTTTGCCCTAGTTCTTGCGCATAATCCAAGTCATACGTTTGCATCAATTGGCGGCCGATGCGTTGGAAGTGCTGCTGGGGGCTACCCATTGTAGAAAGAGAAAAACTATGGTGCTTGAACTCTTTCTGAATTTTCAAGAAATAAAAATACTGTTCGCTGCCAAGCTCATCTACCCAACCATCATTCATTCGGTATGAAAATGCCCCAGTGACTCCCCAGCCTCCTTTCAGTTTACCAGAATTGAAGCCAATCGAATTGCGAATATTTCTGTTATTTCCTAGTTCAGAAGACACTGTGAATTGACGTTTCTGCTCGATACCTTGTGAAAGGATATTAATGGATCCGCCAATAGCGGGTACCGCGAGTTTCGAAGCCCCAAGACCTCTTTGAACTTGCACTTTTTGAGTGACGTTGTCGAGACCAAACCAGTTTGACCAATAAACCCACCCATTTTCCATATCATTCATTGGAATACCATCGACCATCACGGAAACATTTCGCTGGTTGAATCCACGAATGTTGACGCGGGCATCACCGTCTCCGCCACCTGATTGCGTTGCGTACACACCTGGGGTGGTATTGAGAACCAACGGAAGGTCTTGTGTTCCGAGCTCTTCTCTGATTTTTAGCGCACTGATGTCAGAAAATGCCACAGGAGTCTTTCTATCCACCGCAATATCGGCAATGATTTCTACCTCTTTTAGATCTGCGCTTTCCATTTTTACTTCAAGAAATAAACCCTTTGAAGTCAGTTGAATTTCTTTGGAGTAGTCGGCAAAACCAACGTATTTTACAGTGATGGTATAATTGCCCGGGGCTAGGCTAAGTGAAAAATTCCCGTCGAGGTCGGTTACTGCGCCTTTTCCTTCGGCGTAAAAAACAGTAGCGCCGATGAGCGTTTCGCCAGAATATCCGTCACGGACAACTCCAGAGAACTTTGCTTGTGAAAATAAAACTTGAGTGCTGAGGACGGCGATAAAGGAGATAAGGAATCTCATGATTGGTATTGGTTGGTAAAAGGATAAAAGCAAAAGAAAGGGGTTTTAAAACCCCTTTCTAATTTATCTATAAATCAATTTCTGATAATTTCTACTACCATCTTCAAACTCCATCAGTATCATGTACATACCGGGAGTCACTTGTGGAAGATCAATGGCCTGATAATTTGAGTTGATAAACTCTCTTTCTCTCACAACTTGTCCATTAGCATTTACAAGGGTGAATGAAACCATTTTCGTTGCGCTCTTCAATAAGAGATTGCCGCCTTCGAATGGGTTTGGAAATACTTCAAAAGAAGCTTGAGAACCTTGCTCTTTCACTTTCAAAAATTCACAATCACAAACATGAATACCTAAATTAGAGAAAGTGTTTACAGGCAAACTATCCCACTCTAACGAGGGATCAAAAACAGTTGGAGACGTAGTAACACCTTTCAATACACTTTGCTTTCTTACAAGCGTATTATTTTCTGTCCACCAACGAGTATTGGGGTCTCCGGGAACTGACCACCCACCACCTGGATCCTCACCAGTCTTGCCGATCATATCAATTAGAACAGATCCATTTTTTACCAAGTAAAATGCATCATCACCATTGAAGTAAAAAGGAGAATTGGATTCTACATATATTGGATTCACGAGTGTGTCAGCGAGTGCAATCAACTCTGGGAACACAGGTTCGTCTACTCCCGTTCCGTTGGGGTCCGTCTTATCAAGAACGAATACTTTAGTTTGATAAGGTTCAATCACTCCCGTAATTGGCAACAACATAGGGATTGCATTTCCATTTCTTTCGCGACCCATTGAGTAAACTGGGTTGCTTGCGGTGCCAAGATTAATCGGCTGAGAAGAAGCATTATACAACTCAATAGCTTTGTTGTTGTTGCTACCCTCTACGTACTCTGAAATGATTAAATCAGAGCAGTCTTGAGCAGACATTGCAATCGCAGCAAGAAAGCCGAATGCGGTAAGTAGATTTCTTTTCATTTATTATGAATTTATAAAATTCGTTTTGGGGGCTACAAATGTAGCTACTGGCTTTCAATCGAGCACACTTTTGTTTAAAATCTACTTAGTCTTTGTGTTATCTAAATCTTAAGACTTATGCATGAATTATTTTTTGTTCAAAATCTCAGTGTTTTCAACATGTTTGCAACAAAAATTGTATATTTCGGCCTAATTTTAGGGTGACGAGCGACCTTTTCAGGTGCGCGCGTGTCTACTAAAAAAACCTTAACCGTGTAACGATCAGTGCATTAAGATATACTTACTATGCAAACCAAAATTTTCAATGCCCTAATTTGCGCCTTTTTAGTTTTAGTTTCTTTAAAGTCCCACTCCTCGCAAATACTTGGGGGACACATCACTTGGTCTTGCTTGGGTGGCAATCAATACGAAATCACTTACACCCAATACAAAGACTGCTTTGGTTCTACAATTTCGCTAAGCACAGAAAATATTTTTTTCTTTCCTACTGGATGCAGCGCTGTTCCATTTTCAGCAGATTTACCTTTTGTATCTGAAACACAAATTTCTGAACTCTGCGCTACAGAATTGCAAAATAGTACTTGTGTTTGGTACTTCAACAATAGTTTAATCGGTGGACTGATACCTGGGGTTGTCCAGGTTGTTTACAGGGGTATTGTGACTCTTCAGCCCGGCTGTGTATACAACGCTGTTTGGAATGAGAACAACTGGTACTATTTCAATAATGTTGATTCCTCAAATACTCCAACGGCTTGGGTGAGTTCTGAAATCAACACTAGTACCTGCGGCTCTTCCCCATCATTGGCAAATAATATTATTCCCTATGAATGTGAAAACGTAGGAGCAGTTACCAACCCCATTAATACAGCCAACGCCGCCGGTCTTAGCATTAACTATTCGCTTGGCTCACCATTAACCACTGCTGGTAGTTCGAGTGTAAGCGGTCCTATGCCCGGTTACACACCTGTTAATGGCTTTGCAGTGAATGCAAGCACCGGCCAGATCACAGTGAATACCAACGGAATGAGTCTAGGTTTTCACATGATTCCTATCACGATGACCATTACAAATGGTGGCAATCCCGTAGGTGTCATTAACTATTCCACCGCAGTGCTCATTCGAAATTGTACATCTACACCAACTGATTTCTTAACACCTGAGGTTCAAAGCATAACCCTCGGAAACTCAGAGGGAGGAAATACTATTGGCGTTTGTGTAGGTGATTCTCTTCGCTTTAATGTATCCGCTTCCAACCCGAATCCTATTCGAGGCATCGCCATCTCGGCGGTGTTTCCCCCTGCTCTTACTCCGGGCAACCCACAAATCACTCAGTCTAGTGTAAATCCCGCCAATGCAAGTATTTTTATGAATACTACAGATGCCATGGTCGGTACTCATACAATTACTCTCAATGCAATCGATGACGCATGCGTACTGCCTGGCTCAGACGTAATGACGGTAACCGTAAACATCTATCCCAATTTAACACTTAGTGTTACCGACACTACAATATGCCTCGGAGCTGCTGTACCTGTTACTGCATCAGGAGGCACCAATTTAACTTGGACAGTACTCAATGGAGATAACACACCGGGAATTGTGGGAAATGGTGCTACTCAAAATTTAAACACCATAAGCACAGATACTCAGATTCAAGTAACCCTCAATGGTGTTCCCGCTCAGTGCAACGCCACAGCTGTTCTAGACGTTGATGTGTCTCTGCAAAGTATAAATCAGGCAATCACCAACGAATCTTGTATTCAGAATGATGGCGCCATCGATCTCACCGTAGTGGGGGGCACTGGACCATATGCTTATGCTTGGAATAATGGGCCAGTGACACAAGATATCACCGGCCTCCCTGACGGCAACTATTGCGTTACTGTAACAGATACAAGCATTCCTAACTGTTCATCGAATGTTTGTGGCACTGTAGCAGCCTCTCCACTGCCAGGAGGTACGATGGACATTGCCGGAACTAATGCTACCACAATCTGTAACGGCGGAAGCGCGACCATTACCTTCAACCTTACAGGCACAGGCCCTTGGACGGTAAATGGTACAGGAGCTGGAATTGCATGGCCTCTGAATATCGCTACATCGCCATTCACAGTGAATGTGTCTCCAACTACCACTACAATCTATACACTAACGAGTGTAGCTTATACCAACACTCCAGCATGCGTAACGCCGGTTAACGTGCCCATTACCGTTACAGTTCGACCTTTGGCTACTGCTACATTTGCGCAGGCGGGGCCATTATGTGTTGGAGGTTCAACACCAATCACCGTTAATATTAGTCAACCCGGATCCTTCAATGTTACTTGGAATGCCAGTGTAGCAGATCCTGTGAGCGCTCCAAACATGCCAGCAGCGCCGTGGACCAACGGTCAAGTGCTCAACGGTGTAAATCCCGCACAAACTACTGTTTATACCATTACTGATGTTCAATACACGACATTGCCTTTCTGCTCAAACCCGCAGAATAACCCAATGACGATTACCGTAAACCCCTTGCCCACCGCGAATCTCACGGGAGGTGCGACCATTTGTACGGGAGGAAATACCAATCTTCAAGTGAGTCTCACAGGAACTCCAAACTGGTCTATTAACGGAACAGGAGCTGGTGTGACATGGCCTGTAAACGGAATCACAGCATCACCCTTTGCACTCAATGTAACGCCAGCAGCCACTACTACATACTGCGTTACTTCGGTAACTGATGGCAATGGCTGTACTACTTCGGGACTAAATCTTTGTCAAACAGTTACTGTCACCAATAATGTTACTCCATCGGTAACGATCGCAGCGTCTACAGCAACCACAATTTGTGCTGGAACTCCGGTAACATTTACGGCAACACCCGTCAATGGAGGTGCAACGCCAACTTTTCAATGGTTTGTAAATGGTAATTCCCAAGGGCCGGCTTCGGTTACGAATACCTTTACATATACTCCACTCAATGGACAGAGTGTGACATGTATCATGACTACAAGCTTAGCTTGTAATACTACTCCCACTGCCACTAGCAACGCATTACTATTTACGGTGAATCCAGTGGTAAACCCAACGGTAACTATCAATACCGTTCCTGCCGGGGCTATTTGTGCTGGTACATCCGTGACCTTTACCGCAGTTCCCAATAATGGTGGTATGGCCCCAACTTATCAGTGGCTATCTGGAGGAACACCCATTCCTGGACAAACCACTAATACTTTTACATCAAGTACTTTGACCAATGGTCAAGTTATCTCAGTTCAAATGACTAGCAGTGCTGCTTGTCCTTCTCCTGCTGTTGCCACTAGCGCTCCCGTGAATATGACCGTGAATCCGATATTGATTCCATCTGTCACAATAGCTGCTGTGCCCGCTGGGCCTGTGTGTGCTGGAGCAAACATTACCTTTACGGCTACACCAACCAATGGAGGTCCTGGAGTTAGTTACCAGTGGACAGTGAACGGAAACAACGTTGGTGCAAACAGCGCTACTTTCAGTTCAACAACGCTCAACAATGGTGATAATGTTCAGGTTACTATTACTAGTAACGCGCTCTGCGCAGCACCGACTACGGCGCAAAGCAATATTATTTCAGCAAATATTCTTCCGTTGGTGACTCCTTCTGTGACCATTGCCCCAAGTGTAGCTGGCGCTATTTGCGCAGGAAATAATATCACATACACAGCCACTCCAACCAATGGCGGCGCAGCACCTACATACGCTTGGTATGTCAATAACAACCTACAACCCGGAAATACTGGCAACAGCTTCACTTTAAATTCGCCAGCAAACAATACTGCTGTTTACGTAATCATGACGTCCAATGCGACATGCGTGACACAAGCAACGGGTACCAGCGCAACAACAACACTAACAGTAAATCCGCTTCCATCAGCCACCTTTGCTGCAGGAGCCACCATTTGTCAAGGTCAAAATGCCAATCTTACGATTAACCTGACTGGAACTGGGCCTTTCAATAATCTTCAAGTTTGGAATACAACCAGTGCAACGCCAGTGCAAACATTAAATGGTGTTGCAGGGCCTACTGCTACGTTTACCACAGGCACAGCTGGAACGTATTTCATCAGTGAAGTAAATGACGCCAACTGTCCAAACACCGCTAACTCACCACAAGTGACAGTAACGGTGAATGCCCTACCTACAGCTACACTCAGTGCAAGCACAGCCATCTGCGCCAATGGCACGCATAATTTCAACATTACCTTCACTGGTGCGGCTGACTTTGATTATTTCGTGCAGACACCTGCGAATGCATTGCCACAAGGGCCGTTCAATTCTCTCACGGCAAACGCAGTATTAGCGGGCAACCCAGCATTCCCAGGAAACTACTTGATTACTTCAGTAACCGATAATAACGGTTGTGTAAGCAGTGCTGCCTCAAACACATCAGTGCTCACAGTCAATCCGCGACCTACTGCTGTCTTTGATGCAAATGCAGCCATCTGTGCTGGCCAAACTCATCCTTTTGATATCACATTCACCGGCACAGCACCATTCACATATAGCGTTCAAACGCCAACTGGGCTGAGTAATCCGCCAGCCTTTGCAGGTCCCGGTAATACTGTCGTATTCAACGCCACTGCTGCTGGTACTTACTCTGTACAAACTGTGATAGATGCAAATAATTGCACTTTGGCCGCGCCAAGTCCAGCTGTGACACTCACCGTGAATCCTTTACCAACCGCCACCTTCAGCGCAAACGCCACAGAATGCGACGGCACATGTCATGATTTCACGATTACGCTCACCGGTACGGGACCGTGGACATTCAACATAGCCACGCCAAACGGACCTGATGCCGCCAACCCACATACATCACTCACAAATACATACACTTATACCGCATGTGCCGCGGGAAACTATAGTGTATCATCTGTTACCGACGACGCCACCAACTGTACAAACAATACAGCAAGTCCTTCAGCACTTTTAACCTTGATACCTCTACCAACGGCATCTTGGGCTAATGGAGACGTTACCTTCTGTGAAAATGATGGCGTTAATGTTGGCATAGATCTTACTGGAACGGGTCCATTTGATATCACGGTAAATGGAGCGATTTGGAATGAACCAAGCACGACACATACTGAATTTATTACCACCGCCAATACTTATTGTATCGATCAAGTAACGGATGCTACAGGATGCGTGGCGATTATTAACGAATGTATTAATGTCACCGAAACCCCTCTCCCAACGGTAGATGCAGGCGCTGACCTAGATGTTTGTGCAAATTCGGATATTGTAATTGGTACACCAGCTATCGCTGGTCAAACCTATTCATGGGATGATCCGAATAACATTCTTGACAATTCAACACTAGCAGAACCAACAGCGAACTATAACATTGCAGGAACCTACACTTTAACCGTCACTGCAGTAAATGGAATTTGCTCATTACAGGATGATATGCAGCTCACTGTCAATGCGCTTCCAACCATCACCATCGCCGCTGATGACAACATCATCTGTGATGGAACCGTAGCTCAATTGACAGCATCAGGAGCACAAACTTATCTTTGGTCAGCAAGCCCCTCATTGCTTGATATCGATACTTCCAATCCGATGAACGTTGAGCCCGCGGCTACAGAAATATTCACTGTGGAAGGTACAGACGCTAACGGTTGTGTCAACACCAATTCAATTACCATCACCGTAGGAACACCACTTGTAGTGAATGAGGTATTCCCAACAGAATTGTGCTTTGGGGTCTGTGATGGTTCTATTGAACTTATACCATCTGGGTCTTTTGGTGGATACAATCTGAATTGGATTACTCCACTTCCCGATTTGGACGACTATCTCGAAGAAGACTTGTGCGCAGGAATTTATCAGTATATCATCAGTGATGCTGAAAATTGCAGCTTCACAGGAACAATCGCCATTAATTCATTACCACAAAACTTTATCGATGATGTTGTGATTCTGCCACCAACTTGTTTTGGAGACGCCACTGGACAGATACAGGTCGTTGACGCTGTGGCAGTGGAGTACAATGTGAGCGGTTTCCCCATTTTCGAAACAAATAATTCTGGTGTCTTCAATGATGTTCCTGCTGGTTCATACAATATTCTTATTCTTGACAACCTCGGATGCCCTGCAGATACCAGTGTGATTGTTAACTCAGCAAATCCTCAGATTTTTATAACACCACAAGTTTTCCCAGCGCCATTCTGTTACGAAGAGGTAGTGCCGTTCCAAGTAACCCTTCAAGGGGGTAATGGGAATTTCAACGTTTTCTGGCACAATTGCGAGCAAATCAACTGTCTTGAAGGTGTGAATAGCCCGTACAACTTTGTTTTGACACAAGACACTACACTTTATGCTTACGCTACAGATGTTCTATCAGGCTGTTCCAGTGACACAGTTTCCGTGTCAGCCTTCCTCAATCCTCCGATTGAATTGCTCGTGCAAAATGGTACAAATGCCCTAACGATCTGTGCTGGCGAATGTGTTGATATGACAGCGGCGCTTGGTGGTGGAGCTCCTGGACTGAGTGTTAGCTGGTATGAAGTTCCTAATCCGATCAACTCAAATCCAATTAGCAACAATCAAAATGTGACCGTATGCCCACCAAACACAACAGCTTTCTATGCTTATGCGTTTGATGGCTGCACACCGCCGTCTTATGATACCTTGACAATCAACGTAAACCCTGTGCCCGACGTCATCATAGGCTCGGATATCACGGAGGGCTGTTTCCCGTTGAGTGTTGACTTTGCAAACGCCACAGATCCAACGCTTGTGCAGTCTTGTGTATGGAACTTTGGAAACGGGTCGAGTCAGCCTGTATGTGGTGATGTAACTTTCATTTACAATACCATCGGAACATTCGACGCTTTCCTTGCGGTAACCACAGTCAACGGTTGTGTGGTTTATGACACACTGGATATTCCAATTACAGTATACCCACTGCCTGAGGTAGATTTCATTTGGACTCCCAACGATGTAAGTACCATTAACAATACGGTTGAGTTTACAAACCAGACATTCGGAGCGAGCAGTTACGAGTGGTCTTTCAGCACATTAGGACAGAGCACCGACATTGATCCTATATTTACTTTTCCAGATATCGATTTGGCCTCTTATGATGTGTGCTTGATTGCCGAAACAGACTTTGGCTGTAGCGATACGCTTTGCAGACCGATTGTGATACAAAGTGAATTTCAAACCTTTATTCCAAATGCCTTTACTCCCGACGAAGACGGGCGCAATGAAGTTTTTACTCCCGTTGTAAATGGTCTAGATCCCGATACTTATTCTATGCGAATCTATGATCGATGGGGAACGCTCGTATTCTTTACAACCGACCCTAAGGCTGGCTGGACAGGCAATGTAAACGGCGGCGCTTATTTCGCTCAGCCTGATATGTATGTATGGAGAATTGAAGGTAAACGTCTAAGCAACAGCAAATTTGAAGTTGTTGAAGGCTACGTCCTGCTCTTAAGATAAAATTCCGAAATCATTGATGTGTCCGCCATTGTAATTTTTTTACAGTGGCGGACAACTTTTTTTTAGAGGTTTACATCATCTATTCACGTGAGGCATGACCGATAAAGAGCTCGTAAAGAATTGCATGGAAGGAAAAAGAGAGGCGCAAAAACTTCTCTTTGAGCGGCATGCTGGGAAAATGCTCACGGTTTGCAAACGTTATTTTGATAATGTAGAAGAGGCGGAAGATGCACTTCAAGAGGGCTTTATAAAGGTTTTCGAAAAGTTGCATCAATGGCAAGGCAGCGGCCCGCTTGGAGGTTGGATTCGCACAGTGATGGTCAATACAGCTCTCACTCATTTGCGAACCTCCAAAAAGTGGAAGGATAGCACCGATATCGAAGCTGCCGGTGATATTACCTCAGATGAAATGGACGCGCTGTCCACCATGACAGCCGACGAACTCTTAGGTCTAATCGCAACTATGCCAGTAGGATATAGAACGGTATTCAACCTCTTCGCACTTGAAGGATACGCGCACAAAGAAATTGCAGAAATGCTCGGTATTTCAGAAAATACTAGCAAAACGCAATACCTAAAATCAAAAGATTGGTTGAAAAAAAACCTACTAAAACAAGAGAAAGAAATTGAGCGAAGCGAATAAAAATATTGAGGATCTTTTTAAAGAAAAGTTAGAAAACCATGAGTCGATCGTTAGAGCCGATTTGTGGAATTCCATTTCGAGTTCACTCCCAGCCGCGGCATCATCCGCTGGGACAGCTATTGCGTTAAAAACAAAAATACTAATTGGAGCAGCCGCTTCTATAATTACAGCCGCAACGGTTTATTACGTCAATACTAGCAACCAAGGCGAAAAACAAACTTCGCCTCAAAAAACAGAACAATCACCTTCAACAGAAAATACTAAAAACACTACTGCTGAAGCGCCTGACAGTATTATAATAGAAAGAAATACTGCTACTGCGACTAATAATTTGAAGGAAGCCTCTGCTAATACTAATGCTCAAGAGTTAACCATTCAAACAGTAGAATTTAAAGACCGAGTGAATACAGATTTGCAAAATCTGAATCTCTATTACGCAAGAATGTCGTCTGCTCCAGAGACGACTGACCAGCATAGCGAAATTGTGTCTGAAAAAGATAAGTTAGAAAACGAAAGCTCGATAGCCACTTCTAAAAATCAAGCCCAACCACCAGTGATGCAGATAAAAGAAGTGGACAATAATAGCTTGCTCTATTTTCTATTCAGCCCTCAAAAAGCCAGTGCTTACGAATGGTGGATTGATGGTAAACTCGTTTCGAATAATCCTACCCTGAATTATAGTTTTGAAGAAGATGGACAATACCAAATCCGTCTTGTTATTATCACGGATGACGGTAACACAAATGAGACTTCACAAACTATCGAAGCCTATAGAAGTATTAAATTCAATTTGCCCAACGCGTTTTCTCCCAACGGTGATGGGATGAATGACAGTTTCGATGTGAAAGCAGGGATAGAGCATTTTCAAAATATAGATCGTCTCATAATACGCGACAAACAAGGCAAAACCATTTATGAATCTACAATCAACTTTGTTTGGGATGGAAATTCAATGGATGGAAATATTTGTCCTAGCGGGGTGTATACCTATACTATCTTTGCTACTGATATGAAAAGTAATCCTCACATGAAAGGAGGAACTATTCAACTTTTTATTGAGTAGACATTATATTTGAAGCCTTAATTACACCTAATATGCGCATGAGAATTTTTTTCTTTTGTTTTCTCTCATTGTTGTTTTCAAACTCAATTATTGGTCAGTTAGCCGAAGGTCATCGTTTTCATCCTTCTCTAGCTGGAGCTAATTCTTGGAAATATAGCCCCGACCTTTCCGAGGAAGAGTTGTATCAATATGACCGCCTTCTATACATGAGCCGCGAGGATTGGGATATGTTTCGTACTGACCCTCGATACAACGAGGATCGCATCAGAGAAATTTATAAAGCGCACAAAGGAAAATTGACCCAAGGCCTTCGCATGGGTGGCGGCGCCACTAAGAGCAACGACGGTGATTGCGAGTGTTGGATTGAACCCGACGCGACTTATACCGAATCTGATCCTAATGGATGGTCCAATTCGGGCGGTGGAGGCCCTGGTGTCGACGTTTGGTTTGGACCAATTCAACTCCCTTTCAACTTTTGCTTCTTTGGTCAGAACTATAATCAAATCGCTCTAACTTCTAAAGGTACCATTGTAATGGGTCCTGCTGGATACATCGACTGGACACCTTCTGAATTCCCAAATCCACTCGGCAACGAAGATTCTAATCAGTACGATCAAATTGCAGCTTTCTGGGCAGATTTTGACTTCAGAGCCACGGGCCAACTTTTTTATAAAGTTACAGATGAGGCATTCTATCTCAACTTTATTGATGTAGGATATTTTGCCAATCACGACAACCTCACCAATACATTCCAAATTATTTTGGCAGCAGAAGATTCTGGAATTCTTCCTAATGGCAACAACGTTCAATTTTGCTATCAAGACATGCAATGGGCGCATGGTGATGTGGGTGGAAATGGCGGATTTAGCGGGCCTACCCCAGCAAACGTCGGAGCAGATAGAATCACAGGGACAAGCCACGTTCAATTCGGTCGCTTCAATCTAAACAACGGAAACTATAATGGCCCCTATGGCATAAACAACAACCAGCAAGATGGCGTGAATTGGCTAGATAACAAAGAACTTAATTTCAGCACTTGTCTTTCCGCCAGCAATATTCCTCCGCTTTCAACCGTATCTGCACCTTGCGACACTATTGTTCTTTGTCAAGGACAAGTCTATGATCTCAACATGCAATTCCTCAGTCCTGAAGCAGGTCAGGTTACAACCATTACCACTACTCAAACAAGCACAGGTCTATCCGCAACAGCGCAAAACGGAAATACAGCAAATCTTACCGCTTCATTTACTGCAAGCGCAGCCAACATAGGCATCAATACAGTTACTATCACTGCCACAGACAACGGTGCAGGAAGTGCTTTTACCACTTTAACCTATGTTTTTGATGTTACTTCCGACGTGCCGCCAGCAATTAATATCTCAGGTGAACTTGGCGTTTGCGCAGGTGGTACCACTCTCCTATCGGCAACACCCGGCTTTGATTCATATTCATGGAGCACTGGCTGTGACACACAAGACTGTACTGTATCACAAGGTGGAAACATCACAGTGACCGGATTCTCTGGCGGCTGCTCGAGCACTGCCACAGTTTTCGTAGACGCATCGACTTATTTCATTCCTGATTTTGTAACAGGAAACGAACCCATTTCTCTATGTCCCGGCGTAACACAAGAAATTTGTCTCGAAGAAGAATGGGAGAGCTATACTTGGGCAGTTTACACAGGATATGAAGGTAATATTCCCGCCGGAGCTGCCACAAATCAGCAGTGTTTTGAATTTAGCGGAAATAACCCGGGTTTCTACTCCATTATCGTTACTGATGAAAATGGCTGTCAAGGTCTCAACATTCAAGAGGTCATCCAAATCGAGTCATTCATTGATGAGGCAAACGAAGATCTCTCTGGAGCCTATTGCGACGGACTTGAGTCTGTCTCTTTCACCGGAGGCTTCAGCAATCCAGCGCAAGGCGACCTTCTCATCTACGCACAAGATGGTTCTGCTAATGGATGGCAAGGTGCTTATCTCAACGTAGTCATTACTCACGCTGATGGCACAACCGACACTTATCTCGTTACTGCCACTACTTCGTTTACGATTTCTAGCGCGCCGATTACCCTCGGCGATACTTGGACCTTCACCTACGTTTCAAATGGTAATGCAACTCAAGATGCCAATAACTCATTTTGGGCCATCAATTGCAACGGTGAAATTTGGAATAGCGTCAATGAAATTGGACCCGGTCTCACTCCAGGGATAGTGTATCAAGGTGTGAGCTCTTGCGCGCCATCAGAACTTTCTGGTGAATGGACGGTAACAGGACCTGCAGGTTGGTCGCTCACCACTACCACTGCGTATAACCCCATCAATGCGCAGGGAGTTAGCTCGCCAAATGTGTTTACCCCCGGCGATTATGGACTTTATACGCTTTGCTTTACAGATCCTGAGTGTAACCTCGACTACTGTTACGAGCTGGAATATACAGAAGCTCCAGAACTCACACTCACACCCAATACTAACGCTCTTCTTTGCGGTAACGAAACATTACCACTTGCAATTGAAGTCGTAGACATCGGTGGTACTGGAGAGATTGAATGGACTGGCAATGGCGTAGTCCCTTCAAGCAATGGTCTTAACGCAGTTGCAGGACCTTACACGGGTTACGTAACATCAAATGTTCAAGTATCTATCACGAATGGTTGTGGTTCTGACAATGGAGGATTCACCATTACGCATCAGCCGAACGTTCCACAACCTTCGCTACAAGATGCTGTCATTTGTAATAGCGCTTCTACAAACCTCGATCCTGTTCCATCAAATCAAGATAACAGCGCGCTACAGTACGCATGGACTCCCGGTAATCAAACATCAGCAACGTTGAACGTTTCTACACCAGGCACTTATTGCGTTACTGTTTCAAATCTCTGTGGGACATCACAACAAGAGTGTGCTACCATTACAAATGTACCTACTGCAAACGCACCTCAACTTCAAGCAAATATTCTTGAATGCGACGAGTCAACTGTAACGCTTTCTACTGTGGTTCCAGCAGGATATAGTATTGCTTGGAGCAATGGTCAGACCAATACAAACAGCATCACCGTTGAATTTTCCGGCAACTATTGTTTTTCAATCACCGATAATCAGGGTTGTAATACCGAACAAGAAAGCTGTGCCAACGTTGTAATCTCTCGCATTCCAACAACGTTTGAAGGAAGCGCTGATGTTAGTCTCATCTGTCCTACCGAATGTGAAGTATTGGATCTGCAAGCAACCGACGCAACTTCATATACATGGCAGGCTTCGTGTTCTGAAGTAACTCCTCTTCTCGGAAATGGAAGCGTAGCCAATGTTTGTAGTGACTTGATTCCGGCAAACTGTCAATTCGAAACGCTTCAAATCGTTGGAACTGCGAGCAATGTTTGCGGCTCTTCATCTACTACATTCCTCGTAATCGCTGATGCATGTGCGGTGAAAATTCCTAACGTTATTACTCCTAACGGGGACGCTCAAAATAACGCTTTCAAAATCGAAGGACTTGAGTTGTATCCAGGATCCAGATTCCAAGTGTTTGATAGAAATGGTTCTATCGTTTATGAATCAGAAAACTATGGTAACAATTGGAGTCCACGCGACCTCAATGAAGGCACATACTTTTACATTCTCGAATTGCCATTTGGTAGAAATACATTATTCAAAGGAACATTCACTTTGTTGAAATAAGATAATTGCTACGCTGCAAAAAAGGCTGCTCACTGTAAAAAGGGGCAGCCTTTTTTAATTTACTTTGCATGCACTGAAAAATTCAGTTACAATCATGAGCAAAATTAAAACCGCCTACTTCTGCCAAAACTGTGGCACTCAAAGCCCAAAATGGGTTGGGAAGTGTCCTTCATGTGGAGAATGGAACACATTCGTAGAGGAAATAGTGCAGAAGACAAGTGACGGTCCTGTAAAAAGCTCCTCTAGATTATCCAAACCAAGAAAAATATCTGAACTCGAATCGGAAATTCAAAATCGAATACCCGTTGTAGATCAAGAGTTGCATCGTGTGCTAGGTGGTGGTATTGTACCCGGAAGTCTCATCCTTTTTGGCGGAGAACCAGGGATTGGAAAAAGCACATTGATGCTACAACTCGCATTGAAGCAACTGAACATGACAGTGCTTTATGTAAGTGGCGAAGAAAGCGAAGAGCAAATTAAAATGCGAGTAGAGCGACTTGGCTACGACAATCCACGCTGTTTGCTAGTAATGGAAACTTCGCTGGAAAACATTCTTCTCCACCTCGAAGAAGTAAAGCCCGACTTATTGGTGATTGACTCCATTCAAACTCTTACTACATCTGCCATTGAAAGTAGTCCCGGAAGCGTGAGTCAAGTGAGAGAATGTACCACAAAACTTCTCAAATACGCCAAAGAAAATCATACTACTATATTTCTAATTGGACATATTACCAAAGAAGGAACACTCGCAGGACCAAAGGTTCTCGAACACATGGTCGATTGTGTATTACAGTTTGAAGGTGATCGCCATCACATCTATCGCTTGTTGCGAACATCAAAAAATCGCTTCGGAAGTACCAATGAATTGGGCATATATGAAATGGTAGGAAGCGGATTAAAAGAAGTAGCTAATCCATCTGACATACTCATCAACTCACAAAGTGATCAACTCAGCGGAACCGCCATTGCGGCGACTATGGAAGGACTCAGACCTTTGCTCGTAGAAATACAAGCACTTGCAAGCACAGCAGTGTATGGCACACCGCAACGCAGCACCACTGGTTTTGATATTCGACGACTAAACATGTTGCTCGCAGTACTAGAGAAACGCTGCGGATTTCGCCTTGCGATGAAAGATGTGTTTTTAAATATCGCCGGTGGAATGCGCCTCGAAGACCCAGCGATGGATCTTGCAGTCATCACCGCTATCTTATCAAGCAGCGAAGACATCGCTATACCGCGCTCCGCTTGCTTTGCCGGAGAAGTAGGACTGAGTGGAGAAATTCGACCCGTCACTCGAATTGATCAACGTATCAATGAAGCAGCAAAACTCGGTTTTGAAGAAATTTATATTTCAAAATACAATAAAGGAATCAGCGAACATAAAGGAATTCGCGTGGTGCTGGTTGGTAAAGTTGAAGAATTGTTTGGTTCACTCTTCGGATAAATACAATGACTAGACTGAAGTTTTTTATTCCAGCACTTATCACCATCAGCGGTGTATTTCTGATTCTTTTGAGCTTTGCACTCGTTATTCCGTCTGAATTTGAGAAAGAATTTCTCAATTCCGATTGCATGTATTTGCCTAGTGTTTATCGGGACATGTTCATATATAAAAATGACCTCTCTCTTTGGTCTTTTAATGCAGCTCCAAATGCATTTCCAGATATGATCTTATACTTCATCATCATATCAATCACTGGAAATATTGCTCAGGCGGGTATTGTATATTCTATCGTTCAATACATCATTATTGCTGCTCTTTCAGATTATATTCTACGAAAATTATATCCCTCGGAAAATCTCACAGGACGCGTGCTCCTCCAGATTTTACTTTTAATTCCGCATACTTTTACACTCTACACTTACGATTTTCTTCTACACTTTCAATATTTGTCCAACGCCTATCATCTCGGCGCAATGGTGAATACACTCATCGCATGGAGTATCATTCTCAATATTATTGAAATAAAAAACACAACTTCAAAGCACCTCGCATTCGGCGCGTTCTGTGTATTGTTGTATATCATGTCGGTGAGTGACAAACTCTTTTGGTTGCTATTCCTCGCTCCCCTATTTTTCTATTTTATTGTAAAATATTTTCATGAAAAAGAAAAGCCCATTCTCGTTCATCTTGTCTTATTGCTGACAACCTTTGTGATGAGCAGCTGGACATTGAATGGACTCAGGTCTAGCAAACCCAAGATTGACCCCCCATTTCGAAATATGTCCACCGAGCATGCCGGCGAATCACTTGCTGTCTTTGCTAATCACATGTATTTGGAATTTACCGGACTCCCGATAAAAGTGCTTTTCGTAAGTCTAATTGGTTTTTCCCTTATTCTTCTTTTATTTTTAAGCACCCGAACGATCATTCGGTTGATGCAAAGAAAATCACTCACACGTTCTTCAATATGGCACGTATTCGTCGCTGGCAGTGTCGTTCTTGGCATCATTGCTCCCGTATTGAATGGATCTTATACCGCATTCGATTGTATCCGTTATAATTTCCCAGCGATGATACTGGCCCTGATCGCACTTGCGCTCATTCTTACCCCGAAAATCCAGCGCATTCCCTCGTTCATTTTGGTTGCGCCTTTTATTGTTCTTGGTGGTTATTGGGCTTATAAAGTTGATTTTCACAAAGAGGAATTGCAAACGAAAATGTTCTTCATACCAGAAGAAACTATTATCATCGAACAAATTGCAGCTAAACACAAACTCCACGCAGGAATAGCACCCTATTGGTCTGCTAAAAAGAATGAAATGTTCAATAGCTCCTCAATAAAAATAGTGCCTGTGCTCGGCGGTTGCTGCATGTATATTCATGCAAATAATCGACAATGGTATTTAACAGAACATGGAAAAAATACAAAGCAATATTTCGATTTCGGCATAGCGCGTACAAAGCAAGAGATTGAAGAATATAATCTTGTGTTTGGTAAAGACCTTCCTTCAATTGAGCCTATACCTGGCCTTTACATTCTCAAAACTGGAGATTTTTATTTTGATGATTTCACACAAAGAATCATTCTCAAACCCTAGTAATAGGCATAAGTTTGGTTACTTTTGTTTCTATGAGCAGCAAAGCAAACGAATACTTCGAAAATCTCCCAGAAGATCGCAAAGCTCCGATGAATCAACTGCGCGAGATTTTAAAAAAGAATCTACCAAAGGGTTTTGAGGAAGGTTTTGACTATGGAATGCCCAGTTATGCGGTACCCCACTCTATCTATCCTGCTGGATACCACTGCGACCCAAAAATTGCACTGCCCTTTGTGAGCATTGCCTCGCAAAAAAATTTCATCGCCCTTTACCACATGGGCATGTACTCCAACCCATCGCTACTAAAATGGTTCGAAGACGAATATCCAAAACATAGTAAGACCAAGTTGGATATGGGTAAAAGCTGCATTCGCTTTAAAAAACCAGAGACCATTCCCTTTGATCTTATTGCAGAATTGATGACTAAAATGACTCCAAAAGATTGGATCGGTTTGTACGAAAAAGAATTAAAAAAATAACGAGAGATAGCCAAAATGAGATATACACAACTTAGTAGCGAACATTATATCGCCAATAGAAAAAGATTTGCATCGCAACTCCAACGTGGCGCCATCGCCATTTTTTGCAGCAATGACATTTACCCCACGAGCGCTGATGGCCACATGCCATTCAAGCAAGCAAGCGATATTTTTTATCTCTCTGGTGTAGATCAGGAAGAATCCATCCTCGTGATTTTTCCAGATGCTTTTAACGCGGCGCAAAAAGAAATTTTATTTTTAAAAGAAACCAGCGAACATATTGCCATCTGGGAAGGTGCTAAACTCACCAAAGAGCAAGCCCGCGCGCAGACTGGCATTCAGAATATTCAATGGGTAAAAGATTTTGAAAAAGTCATTCACGTATTGCTCAATGAAGTTTCGTGCGTGTATCTCAACAACAACGAACACACGCGTGCACACATCGAAGTAGAAACACGTGAGATGCGATTCTCAAAATGGTTTCGCGCTACCTATCCGCACTACCGTATAGAACGCGCAGCGCCTATCATGCATGCTTTACGTGCCGTGAAGGACAGTGCAGAAGTTGCACAACTTCAACGCGCCGTAAACATCACTCGTAGTGGATTTGAGCGGGTTTTGAAAATGCTTAAACCCGGTGTGATGGAATATGAAATCGAAGCAGAATATGCGCATGAATTCTTGCGCAATGGTTCGCGTGGCTTCGCATACACACCCATCATCGCGTCTGGATTCAGCGCTTGTGTTTTGCACTATATCGACAATGATAAGCCCTGCAAAGATGGCGACGTAATCCTCATGGATGTGGGAGCTGAATATGGCAACTATAATGCAGATATGACGCGCTGTGCGCCTGTTTCAGGAAAATTCACTCCACGTCAAAAAGACGTTTACAATGCTGTGCTCCGCGTGATGAAAGGAGCCACTGCCTTGCTCAAACCGGGAGTATACTTACAAGACTATCACGTACAAGTGGGTGAATTGATGACCAAAGAATTGGTAGATCTCAAACTCATCAGCATGGACGAGGTGAAAGCGGCACCGAAAGACTGGCCTGCTTATAAAAAATATTTCATGCACGGCACTTCACACTTCCTCGGATTGGACGTTCACGATGTAGGTGATTGGACAAAACCCGTGCAAGTGGGCAATGTTTTCACTGTGGAACCCGGCATCTATATCCGTGAAGAGAATCTAGGAATTCGTCTTGAAAACAACATCGTCATCACCGCCAATGGTAACGACGACCTCTTTAAGGACTTCCCATTGGAAGCGGAAGAGATCGAGGCTATGATGAACCGATAGGCAGATAAGACAACATTTTCATATCTTTGCATCAGTATAATATACGCTTATACTTATGAAGAAATTATATAACACCGTGGACAAGCGCGTCCT
>JBKCOM010000102.1:0-5987 GCA_046309775.1 Flavobacteriales bacterium | reverse complement strand
TATTTGAATGGATTGAAATATGGTATAATAAAAACAGGAGACACGGTACATTGGACTACTTGACAATCGAAGAGTTCGAAGAATTAACGAAAATCAAAAATGCAGCTTAACTTTTTGTCCGGTTTTTTGTTGCAGGTTCACACCTATTTCAGTCTCAAAACAGAAAACCTTTATGATGTCGTTCTTGGCCATTCTAATAAATTGATTTTAGCTCACCATAATCATCCGTTTTAGATTTGATGTACTCACTAAATGACTCGAGCTCGTCAAAATATTGAAATATGAGAAGGCACGTATCGATGGTGAAATTCTTTCCTCGTTCAATATTTTGAATCGTGATTCTCGATAAATTCAATTGATTGGCCAGTTCCTCTTGTGTCAATTTTCTATTGGTCCTCATTTTTCTTATGAGCGTCCCAATTTCGATTTTAACATCACTAACACGAATGGTGGAGAAATTCATATAAAGCATAATTTAATATGCAAATATACCGATTTTTCTAATATTGCACAATATAATTTGCAAAAAAATCCTTCCCCATTTCATATGTTCTGGTTTACGCAACGTTCGCGGATCGAGATTAAATCGACATTATTACTTAGCTAAACCTCTAAGATCATATCGTATCTGTGCATTCCTATTTCATAATAGTCGCTTGTAATCTTCGTTACTTTAAATCCGTACTTTTCAAAGAAACCAAATGAGTACTGAGTAGTATCAATAACTACTGGAAAATTCGGGTAAAGTAGTTTTATTTGGGCAATCCTATGTTTCAATAGCGCTTATGCAACCCAGTCTGTCGCTCTTTAAATATTCCCTTATTTGAACTTTCATTTTGACTGAAAGTTTAATTTGAAGTCCACCACCGCTCTTCCTTTAGAAGGTTTTGCTCTTCCTTTTTCATCTTCTTTTATCCACCATCCTCCATGCTGGGACAACTTAACAATTCGTTTGGCCTCTTTGGACATTCCCTTGCCTAATCTTTTTCCCACTACTCTAATAAATCTTATTTTACCATTTCGAGTTAACCTAAACTTCACTTGTACTGTGCCCTGTACGCGTTTTTTTAGAGCTCTCTTTGGGTATTTCATATTAGTTTTTACGAAATCCATCCAAGCAAAATTACCAAGTGCATACCATGTTTCACCTCCATGAATGTCTTCAGAGTCAAGCGGTGCTGGTCTTGCTCCCATTTCTGTAACTCTTATTTCTGTAGTATCAGTAGCTTGCGCAAAAGCGCTTATTGATATTATATAGATTAAGACAAAAAAAAGGACCTTCATAAGATTCTTGTTTTAATTCCGATCACATAAGACTCGCTGGCTATCATGCGGTGTCGGATTCCTCACTCAACCATAATATTAAACACTACACGATGTAAATTTAAATGTCAAAAGCCTGATGATTGTATTCAATATATTCATATTGACGAGGAGATAATCAAGTTAGGCATTTTTTTCAATATAGTCTTTTAGCGTCCCTTTGTCCTTCATTTTAATGTACTTCTCAATATTTTTATCCTTTGACAAAAGGTCTTTATTCTTTGTGTAAAATTCAATTACCGCTTCTATTCCGGCCGTGCTTCCGCCAATCTTATTCTTGAAGTCTTTTGATTCCAAAGAATATTTCGCCCAGCCACCCATAAATATCAATAATAATTCAGGTGTATCTCCCACAAAAGTGACTATCTCTGGCTTGATATCTATACTAACATTAGGACTACCTGTCAATCATTTGAAATAATGGCTAGAGTTAGTGTCAAAGCAATTGTTTTCATTTTAAATTAAATTTTGTTTTTTACTATTATTAGATTCGTTAATAAAACGGCCACTGCATCAAATCGGACGTTTCACGGTTGTGATAACAAACATCAGTCTTATGCTCATTTTTCAAGTCATAAAAATAATCGAATTTTCATTACTCTGTTTACCGAATCCCAAATCCCCATAGCTCTCGGGATTGAGCATAGGTAAGATTAAAGAACAATCATGAAATTTGAATCAATTAGAGTATTTGTACTCATACTTAAAACTTTCTTTCAAATGACTGTCCATTGAATCGATACACACCATTGGGACCTCCGCCAAACCACAATTCACCTGTTTTGCTTTTGTAAATAATCCAAGTCATGTCACCATCGAGGCCATCCGCCTTAGTATAATTTTTCACGGAATTACCATCGTATCTCCATACACCAGACTCCACAGTTCCAAACCAAATATTCCCTTCGGCATCTTCACCAATAGAAAAAACTCTATCCAAGGAATTACCATTGGTGTCTTCCTTTCTTAACTTTTGTTGTTTTGTAAATGGGATAAACTTTTTACCATCATATTTCAATACTCCAATGCCCCCAATTGTGCTACCCCCGCTGTTATTTCCAATCCATAGATTACCCTTGCTGTCTTCCATTATGCTTCGAATATGCAAATATTCAGTTGTGCCATTAAAGCCTAATGAGTCATTATTAAACATTTTAAATTGCTCACCATTGTATCCAATCAAAGCACCATAAGTCCCAAACCAAACCGTTCCATTTTTACTTCTTACAAAATTTGTTGAAATTGAATAGTCACTCCCTTGCTCCAATTTTGCCATAACAGTAAATGTGCGATAACAAAGCTTTTGTCCATCATATTGATACACACCGGGCGTCCCTTCGAGTTTATTATAGCCAACGGTTTCATCACCTTTAAACCACAGATCACTATAATTTAATTTCCATTCATCAATTGAATCATAATTTCTTTCTTTGTATACGGATATTTTTCTACCATCATAAGTGCTTATGCCTATCCCACATTCAAACCAAATGATACCATTTTTGTCTTCATAAATATTTCTTACTTGATTGTCACTTAACCCATTTTCCTTTGTGAAGTACTGGAGTTTTCCGTTACGAAGCAAACACGCTCCTTCGTTGTAACTACCAAACCAAATATTCCCCTTGCTATCCTCCAATATTGCGCGCACACCTGATGTGAACTTCAGTAATTCCTTGTCCGTTCTAGCCTCTACAATATGATTTTCCTTACTTGATTGACTTCTACTATTACACGAGACTGCCGCGACAATCAAAATCGTGAAGCACAGAATCAAATTGTACTGTCCGTCTGTTTTTATTTTCATTCTACTTCACGTTTTTATTTATAACCCCTTCTTTTAGCGGTTGATTTGCATGTTTTATCAGCGGCTATCAGTTTCGAATATAATCACTTTAATCGTTTTCGCGCTTCTTTCTATTGTTATAAATTCCCACACCGTAAGCGATCAATAAAGGTATAGTCAATATCATTGAAATGCCGGTCAAGAACATAAGAAAAACGTAGGAACTATCGTGAGGTGTCGGATTCCTCATTCCACCCATAATATTAAACACTACACGATGTAAATTCAGTACCGTTAATGTTGAAATGATCAAGCAAATTGGCATTAATGTGACTGTTAGAATATTCCCAATACTCAATCGTGTAAATTCCTTTAGAAAATAGTAAAGAAGCCCAAGTCTCCATGCTGCCACTATTGCTAGAAACCAGACATTCATAGTATTCGCCGTCTTTATTGAAAAGAACAATTCTACAGGAATTGCATAAAATATTGCGGGAAAAGATGTCATCCCTATAAATGTCAATACCGTTTTATACTTCCACTTGTCTACCTGAAATGGCTTTAATATAAGCCAAACAAAACCCGCCAAAACAAATATGTAAATAACCGACCCCAAGCCCAAATGTTGTAAAACACTTGCACCCGAATCGTCCCAATAACGACCGATTCCAACAATCCATGTTCCAATAAGGCCGGCAATGAAATGTTTTCTGTTGAATTGCAACATTTCATCTCTCGTCAATTTGAACGTCAAAAGCCTAATGATTGTATTGGATATATTCATATTGACGAGGAGAGTAACGAGTTAAGTATTTTTTTCAATATAGTCTTTTAGCGTCCCTTTGTACTTCATTTTAATGTACTTCTCAATATTTTTATCCTTTGACAAAAGGTCTTTATTCTTTGTGTAAAATCCAATTACCACAACTGGCTTGTTATTCCTCGCTGTCACCAATGAAAATAACTTTATCAGTAGATGTATTTAAAATAAGCTTCAAGTCTGTCGTAGCACTGTTGCGCTGAAATTCACACCATGTTACAAATACAGGAATATTCTCCTCAGTTGTTTCTGTAAACTTGAATGCTGTAAAAATATGGTTATTGAATTGTCCATAAGCAGAATCGAGTTGGGCAAATGCTTTCATAATTTCCTGCTGCGAGCTCACATCAATAATAGTCGTGTCAATACATGCTTGCATTGCAGGAATTGATTTTTCGTGGAAACTGGTAATTAAATTTGTTGCCACTTTAAAATAACTCTCAGCCTCAATCAATTGCTTGATATCATAAAGTGTTTCCTCTGTCGAATTTTCTCGGTTGATTCTCACTTGAATTTTGTCAACACCCGAATATTCATTCGGTTTGAGATTTCTAAAGAAAACTAAAGCTGCTACTGAGCTTAACTTCTCGTTGTCGTAACCATCTTGTAAACCGTCAAAGTCACTAAACTCTATATTCAAACTCACATAGCTTCCTTCGCCAGTTCTAGCAGAAGTACCCTTGCCAACTTTATACTTTTTGGCTCTAATAGTCGATGCGGCTTGTGCAGCAGCATTTTGAGTTTCTTCTGAAATACAGCCTACCAACAAGAGAAAAAAAAGTCCACATACTACTCGTAATTGATTTATCATAGTGCTTCTAATTTAATTAATAAAATTCGTCCGCAATTGTCGTCAAATATGCCACTAACGCCAGACCCTATAGCTCACGGGTGTGAAAATAAACATCAGTCTTATGTTCATTATTCAAGTCATAAAAATAATCGAATTTTCGTTACTCCGTTTATCGAATCCCAAATCCCGATAGCTCTCGGGATTGAGCATAGGTAAGATTAAAGAACAAACAGGAAATTCAAATCAATCTCCTTGCTAGCTTACTGAAAAAAGTAGTTTTATCAGAGCCTGGTGGTTTCATGTCTCGGTTTGTTTGTCTTGTTTGGTATTTCTTCTTCTTAATAAGAGAAACACTGTTGATCCGAGAAGAATTAAAAGAACACCTCCAGCGCTGTAAACAATATAAGCGTCAAGAGAAATAATATTCTTGTTTGAAGTCACTGCCGGAACGATATCTGCTTGGATAATTGTAGTGTTTGTGTCTGCTGTCGGTTGGGAGGTAGGATTGAGTTGTGTAGACACGCCAGCCCTATTAAGAACTTGAATTGTCAACTCGATGGATGCGTCTGTTGCGCCATATTTACGAATATCTTCTTCTGTTGCATTGTCTGTATATGCCCAAACCGCTCCTTGCCCAACTACGTTATGCATAAACATGTCATTGATCGCATTTGTAATTGCTACCAGATTGTTGTCGGCCATGTCTCCAAACTTATATTTTGTCAGTTTGTGAGGAATACCATCATGAATTTCAGAACACATAGCATACAGTTGAACCGTTTTAGATTTTTTCGGCTCAAGTTTAACATAAATCGGTTTGGTTATAATCATGTCCTGAGTAGCAGTGTCTTCACACATCAGCATTAGCCCATTTACTAGATAGAGCCAAATAGCGCTGTCCACTTTGCTTTTGAGGTCAATGGTCATACACTTTCCAAAATACTGCCCGTCAGCATCGAGGAACAGTTGCTTGTCATCCTGATTCCAACTACCTGACATCTCATATTCAATGATTTCTTTATGGACTGCATCCTGAATTAAAATCGTTGACTGTCCGAGCAAATGATTTGTCAGTAGAAATAATCCAAATATTAATAGATGTCGTATCACTTTACGGTTGAGGTTAATCGAGTCACGCAAGGGAATTTCACCCCTGCGTTCTCACAAAACCGTACTTGAAGGTCTCCCTTCATACGGCTTTTCTTGTTCAGTCACTAATGTAGTAAAAACTACGGATGAACCATTGCCCAATGTGGAAAAAGTGT
>JBKCOM010000101.1:0-25530 GCA_046309775.1 Flavobacteriales bacterium | reverse complement strand
GAACCAATCACCCACGCGAGATCGCGGACGGCAGGATGGCGAAAATGCGGGGTTTTATTCAACATTATTCTAACATTGCATTTGCGAAGAAACGAAATCCTACATTTGTCGCATGAGATTGGTTGCAAATATTCCCCACCCCAAGGTGAAAATTTCCATTATGTCCTACATGGACAAGTGGTTGATTGAAATCGAGGGTGGTCAATACAAACAGACATATAAAATCAGTCATGAAAGTATACCTTCGGTGGAGGATGTAAAAAAACTTATTACACCTGAGTTGCTCGAAGGAACCATGTCGCGGTTTAATGGGATGCATACTGATTTTGGAAAGGCTTATAATGATTTAAAGAAATAGATTATGATTCAGAAAATTTTCATCGGTTTGAACGTGTTGCTCTTGGGAGCAGTGATTTATTTATTCGTCAACAAATCTTCTGCACCTGAGATGCCAGCAACAGCGCTACCTGAGAACAGCGCTTTTAATAGCACTGAAGGTGCAAAGGCGCCAGTAATGGCCTATATCATTGGTGATTCATTAAATGCGAGATATAAGTTTATTTCTGAGCGTACCAAATCACTCGAACAGAAATATAGAGCGGCTGATGAACGTGTGCGCAAGGAGATGCAAAAGCGTCAAGCGGAAGCGCAAGAGTTGATTCAATATGCGCAAAGTAAGCAATTGCCCGATGACGAAGCGCGCGTAATCGAAGAACGCATGGCACGTCTTCAAATGGAAATGGAAGACATTCAAGCAAAAGAATCAGAGGGAGTGATGAAGAAGGAGTCGGAGATGCAGAAAGAGCTATTGGCGAAAGTGCAGGAGTTTTTGAAAACCTATACCAAGGAAAAAGGCATCGACTATGTGGTGAACTATCAAAAAGGTACGCAGTTTATTCTTTATGGAAATAATGCTTATGATATCACCACGGATGTCATCAATCGCTTGAATGCTTTGTATGATGAGGAAAAGAAGAATGAGCAGAAATAAGTAGTGCAGATGATATTAGCAGAACAAAAGAAGAAAGAGAACATTGCTGAATATGTGCTTTTCATCTGGCAGATGGAGGATTTGGTGCGTGCTATGTATTTTGATGCAGACGCCATCGGAGAGTTTGTAAAGTCTTTCACTCCGAATGAAGAGGCATTTCAGAATGAATTGAATTGGTTTAAGGATTTGATCAAGCGCATGCGCAGCGAGCGTGTGGAGCATCGCGGCCATATCTCAGAGGTACATGAGTTGGTATTTGAATTAAATTATTTGCATAATACACTTCTCACCATTGTAAAGGATAAGTCCTACACCCAAGCTTATAACGAGGCAAAACCCAATATTGATGATTATCTCAAGAGAACGGACGGGAAGTCTACCAACGATATCGAAACATGTCTTACAGCGTTGTATGGCTTGATGGTGCTGCGTTTGAAGAAGGAGCCCATTTCTGATGACACTACAAAAGCGATTCAAACCTTCAGCGCTTTGATTGCGCGATTGGCCCATCATTATCGCCTTATGAAACAAGGTGAAGCGAATTTTGCATTGAATTGATTGGGTTAATATCTTGTTAAAGTTGAGGGCTCTGGTTCGATTTATTTCACCTTCGTATCAAAGTTTTCTCAGTTTTGAAAAAAGTGTCGAAAAGTAAATGCAGTTGTCTTCTCCACGGTTTCGTGGCGTTAGCAGTTGTTTTTAACTTGATTAATCCCACGGCATCTTTTGGAAACTTTCAATTATCAAGCCTTTTCGGCCTTCCAGAAGCACCATCAGAAAACGAACATCAGCACGACAGCGCGCCTTTTGCTAAGGATTTTCAATTCGTAATTGAAGAAGAGGTAGATGAATCGGAAACGGAGTTTGATGATGACGATGCTTCCAATGAGAAGGATTATTGTTTTCCACTTCATTCATATTTGAATAGAAATGCCCTCTCTTATGAGAAGTGCATTTCTATATCAAAGCAGCGTTTATTTATTCTTTACTGTTCGTTGAAAATTGATTTTTAAAGGGTTCTAGATTCTTCACCGAGTTTCATTACCATTTTAAAAATTATTCAATGACATTACCAACTTATCAGGTATTTGATGAGGCAGCGGTGCTGCATCATCTGAAACATTATTTGCCTACTCAGGCTCCCTTAAAAGATTTTATTCATCACAATACGCTTCATGCCTTTCAAGATTTGAAATTTCATGATGCAATGAGGATCGCTTCGTTGAATTTTGGATATCGTACCTACGAGGAACCAAACTTTTATCAAGATGCCCTTCAAACAGGCAGAATTCGTGAGAACGTCTTAGACGAAGTCATTAGAAAACGTTTTCCTTCCGATAATGCAATAGAGATAAAAGAAAAGTTAATGTCTATGGCTAATATGGACTGGAAAGGCACCGTAGGCTCTTATAGAATTAAATGGATGGATCATTTTGGGGTGAATATGAATAAGGAAGTTCATCCCCTCTTGTTTCGAATAGTGGGCCTGTATCTGGATCAAGGAATCAGTTCGTGGAGTGTGGAGGTAAAACCGCAAGGTCTCTTGAATTGGTTGCGGTCAGTAGAAGAAAATAGCTTTTTCAGTTTTTTTAGAAGCAAGAAAATTCGAAATCTTTTCCTTGATGGGCGTTGTTCTGCCGTGGGCTTGCTCTCCTTGCTCGTGGCGGATCAGCGCGACTTCGAGCGCTATCTTTTCGATCAACAGTTTGAACATCCCGGTTGGTCTGGTATGGTAGCTGTGATTGAGGATACGGGTGGAGGATTAATTCAGAAAAGAGACATCTCACTTTCCGATTTTATAATTCTAGAATTGTTATTAGAACTTGATGTTCTCGAGCAAAGAGGCATTAGAGATACTTTACCTAGTTCTGGCACCACTCACGCTTTTCCTGATTTTGGTTTGAGAAGGGCTGATTTTAATCTTCTAGCTACTTGGCATGAGGCCTATGAGTGGTCCTATTATCAAGATATCATTAAATCATTGGCCTCGAATGATTCCAAAAGTTCATCGGAAAGTAAGCCTTCTTTTCAGTCTATTTTTTGCATAGATGATAGAGAATGTTCGTTGCGCAGGCTTATTGAAAGTTTGGACAGCAGAGCGCTAACTTATGGAACTGCAGGTTTTTTTAGTTTGGATTTTTATTTCCAATCGGAACATAGTCTGCATGCAACGAAAGTATGTCCGGCGCCCGTCACTCCTTCGGTCATTGTAAGGGAGCGCGAGTCAAGAAATCAGCACAGGAAAGTAGCAACTTTTAATAAACACAGTCATGGTGCCATAGCGGGTTGGTTTATTAGTCAATCGGTTGGCTTGTGGTCTGGATTTAAACTAGCGAAGAATATATTTTTTCCTGCTCCAAGTGCGAAGATGGTTTCGTCATTTCATCACATAGATCCGCAAGGTTGTTTGGAATATTTGCGCACTGCTGATTATAAGGGCGCGAGTTTGCAGAAGGGATTTAGTGTTGAGGAATTGGCCACAAAGCTCGGAGGAATGTTGCGTTCGATAGGAATGACCAGCTCTTTTGCAGACCTAGTGTATATCATCGGACATGGGGCGAGCAGTGTGAATAATACGCACTACGCAGGTTATGACTGCGGTGCATGCAGCGGCAGACCAGGAAGCGCCAATGCGCGCGTGGCCGCGAACGCACTCAACAGAAAAGATGTTCGCGCAGCTTTAATGATTCAGGGTATTGAAATTCCTTCGAATACTACTTTTGTTGCGGCTCTGCACGATACCACACGTGACGAAATCATGTATTATGATTTGGATCTATTATCGCAAAGCAATAGAGTACAGCACGAAAGTCACGATCGCATCATTCAAGATGCATTGGAAAAGAATGCATCTGAGCGTGCAAGAAAATTTGAATTAATCAATTCAAATCTCGAAACAAAGCAGTTGCACCAAAGTGTGAAAAAGCGCTCTGTTTCCCTGTTTGAACCGCGTCCTGAATGGAATCATGCTACCAATGCTTTTTGCATTGTGGGCCGCAGGGAGCTTTCTCGAGGCGTCAATCTCGATCGACGCTCCTTCCTTCAATCTTATGACTATTCGTTGGATACTGATGGTAATACTTTACTGGGTATTCTGCGCGCTGTATCTCCGGTTTGTGGCGGCATTAATCTCGAATATTACTTTTCGCGACTTGATCAAAACAAGCTGGGTGCTGGTTCTAAATTGCCGCATAATGTGGTTGGGTTAATAGGTGTTTCCAACGGGGTAGATGGGGATTTAAGAACAGGATTGCCAGCTCAAATGCTGAATATACATGAGCCCGTGAGACTTATGGTGATTATCGAACAGGAAACTGAATTCATCAAGAATGTGCTTGCTAGAGACTCTAATGTGAAGCAATGGTATGACCAAGAGTGGATTCATCTTGTGGCTATTCATCCTACAAGCCGGAAGTGCTACCGCTACGCGAACGCTGATTTTGAGCTTTATTCTTCTAATTAATTTATTCAAACGAATTTAATTATCATGGATTTTCACAACCTATTATGGCCACTTATTGCCTTGCCTCTTTTTGGAGCGGCTGCGATGAGTGCGGTCAATGGTAAAAAGGAGGGAGTTATAGCCAACATCGGAATATGGATTTCAGCAATTCATTTTTTCTTGTCTTTAGGCATTATCCTCACGTGGTGTTTCCAAGGCTTTCATTCTCTCAATGTTTCGGAATGGGTGGTCTATGGGGCAGACAACTATGAGTTTATCATTGATTTTTACTTTAATTCGATCACCGCTGTATACCTGTTTATGGGGTCGGCGTTGACGCATTTGGTGCTTCGTTACAGCAGAACTTATATGCACTTGGAACATGGCTTCAAGCGATTTTTCATTACGATCATGTTCTTTTCCGCTGCCTTCAATTTGACCATACTCGCGGGCAACTTCGAGACGCTATTCGTGGGCTGGGAGATGTTGGGAATTTCTTCCTTTCTACTAATAGCATTTTATAGAAATAGATTATTACCCGTTAGGAATGCGGTTCGCGTTTTTTCAATTTATCGTATCGCTGATATCGGGATCATTCTTGCTATGTGGTCAAGCCATCACCTATGGCATGAAAATATTACATTTTCAATACTGGAGAACGCTACTTTGGTAGAGACGCATATGGTAGAACATCCCACTGTTTCATTGATCATTGCTTTGGGATTGGTATTGGCTGCCGCTGCTAAGTCGGCGCAGTTTCCATTTAGCTCTTGGCTACCACGTGCAATGGAAGGTCCAACGCCTTCGAGTGCGATTTTTTATGGTGCTTTATCGGTGCATCTTGGAGTATTTCTATTATTACGCACACAAGAGTTTTGGCATCATTTGATAGTCGCGAAGATAGTAATCGCATGTGTAGGGTTGTTCACAGCATTTATAGGATTCCATTCCGCTCGTGTGCAGAGTACAATAAAAGCTCAGATAGCCTATGCCTCGATTACACAGATCGGTTTGATGTTCTTCGAACTCGCCCTTGGATTAGACTTTTTGGTGCTGATTCATTTTGTTGGAAATGCTTTTTTGAGAATGTATCAACTTCTTATTTCCCCTAGTATTGTTGCTTATCAGATCCGAGATCAACATTATAGCGAACCCAAGAAGACACGTTCATTGGCTTTTCTATTCCCTTCTAAATGGGTCAATAGCATTTTTGTTTTGGCGATTAAGGAATGGAATTTAGACCGTATTCTAAATCAATTTCTTTTTGGATTCTTTAAAAAGTTAGGGAGAATAACGCATTTTAGTTCGACGAAGGCGGTATTTTTTGTTTTGCTTCCCTTATATATTTTATTAGTAGTTGTTTTTGCTAAATGGCCCGAACTGCTTTTTCAATACAGAGATTTATTGTCATTGGGAATGGCTCTAATGGCATTGCTACTTGTATTGCGTGCTTTCGTTGAAAGAAAGAATCCCATTTTTGCTTTTATTTTAATTGTATTCAATCACTTTTGGATGGTCATTAGTGTATCATTGAATGATCACTTTGACTGGGCGCATACATCACTTTTTATAAGTGGTATTCTTGTCTTTGGAGCTTTGGGGCTGACGGTACTAGCGGTGGTTAAGCAAAAAGTAAATACACCATTCGATCTCATCACCTATCATGGTTATCATGGAATCAGCATTCTATGGGCATTTCTTTTCCTCCTATCAATTCTTGGTATTATGGGATTTCCCATCTCGCCTACGTTTATCGGAGAGGATTTAATATTCAGTCATATCCATAGTGATCAAGTATTATTGGCGGTAATAAATTCTATTGTTTTTGTTTTTTCTGGAATTACACTCATTCGCATTTATTCAAGATTGTTCTTAGGAACTACAGCAAGTATTCACACATTAAATTAATTTAAAATGATAACAAAAAATATATTGCCTAAAACAGGCATTCAAGGTCTAAAAGAAAATTGGAAGTCAGATTTGATGTCAGGTTTTCTGGTTTTTTTAATTGCACTACCACTCTGTTTGGGAATAAGCATGGCAAGTGGTTTTCCTCCGGTGGCTGGTATTTTTACCGCCGCAATTGGCGGTATTATAGTCAGCTTCTTTGGTGGCTCGAATCTAACAATCAAAGGTCCTGCTGCCGGATTGATTGTAATTGCTTTGGGTGCTGTTCAGGAGTTAGGTCGGGGAGATGCGATGCAGGGTTATAAATTAGCATTGGCGTGCATTGTAGTAGCAGGGATACTTCAAATTGTATTTGGTTTGTTGCGCTCTGGGGTTCTTTCTGATTTCTTCCCTTCAGCCGCTGTTCATGGTATGCTTGCGGCCATCGGAATCATCATTGCGACAAAGCAAATTTTCACACTTGCTGGTGTGAAGGCTCAGTCTCATGAAACACTAGAGCTGATGGCAGAATTGCCCAGTGCTTTGGGAAATTATAACCCAGAAATTCTAATCATTGGAATGGTTAGCTTGATGATCCTATTCGGATTGCCTTTGATTAAAAATAAATACGTCAAGATGATTCCCGCACCATTAGTGGTAATTCTGGTGGCGATTCCACTGGGTATTTTCTTTGATTTGGAACATGAACACAGTTATTTATTTCTGGATCATCATGAGTACACCATAGGTCCCCGCTTTTTAGTGACGCTTCCCGATAATTTATTCTCGGCGATTACTTTCCCCGATTTTAGTCAGGTGTTTTCTGGTACAGGCATTAAGTATATCATCATGTTTACTCTCGTGGGTAGTCTGGAATCTTTGTTGAGCAGCAAGGCCATTGATGGCTTGGATCCTTATCACCGTAAATCAAATATGAATCGTGATTTAATAGGAGTAGGGGTTGGAAATACAATGGCTGGATTGATTGGCGGACTCCCAATGATTTCAGAGATAGTGCGTAGTTCTGCCAATATTAATAATGGAGCTAAGACGTGGTGGTCGAATGTTTTTCATGGTTTGTTTTTGCTTGTTTTTGTGGCGTTTTTTCCATTTGTATTACATAAGATTCCACTCGCTGCCCTTGCTGCTATGCTTATTTATACGGGCTTCAGGCTGGCTTCTCCCAAGGAGTTTTACAACACCTATGCGGTAGGTAAAGAACAATTGCTCATTTTCTTAACCACCATTATTGTCACCTTAGCCACTGATTTGTTGGTAGGTATCGCAGCAGGAATTTTACTCAAGATGATAATCCACCTCTACAATGGACTTCCATTGAAAGTAATATTTAAACCTTTGTTTACCATTACTGAAAAAGAGAATACTATTGTTGTGGATGTTCAACACAGCGCTGTTTTTTCGAATTATATAAAGTTGAAAGCTGCATTGGATGCGCTGCCAAAAGATAAGAATGTGATCATTGATTTTTCTAATTCTTATCTCGTAGATCACACTGTAATTGAAAGCTTGAAGCATTACAAGAGCGACTACGAGCGCACCGGCGGCTCATTCGATATTGAAGGGCTTGAAGAAATGCGAAGTCTCGGAAAACATGAAAGTGCCGCGAGAAAGAAATCAAAAGAACAGAAATCTATCATTAAAAGCACAGTATTATAAATTCCGAATTCCGAATTCCGAATTCCCAATTCTGAATTCCAAATTCCAAATTCCAAACTCTAAATTCCGAATTAGACTACTCCATCTTTTTGAGCTTCCGCAGCACCACCAGCGCGAGCATGGTGGCGGCGATGGCGAGGTAGCCGACATAATTGTAATTCTCAAGTGGACTGTGTTCGTCTGCTTGATAGATAATCATTCCCGCGATGGCGGCGGAGCTCCCCGAGGCAATGGATTGCGCAGCGCTATTAAGGCTCATAAAACCCGCGCGATTTTTTGGGTCCACCACCGCGGTGATAATGGTATTCGCAGGAATCATTCTTCCACTTATTACGGTAAAAAATAATCCGGCATTGGCGAGAACTACCCACAAGCCGACATGAGAGAGATTTGTGGCGATAAGAATAGGGAGGATGGAAACAAAGGCGAAAATGGTGAAAATGCGAAAGCGCCCAAACTTGTCAACCGCCTTTCCTACGAGCATTCCAGATGCTACGGTGCATATTCCTCCAACGAGATAAATGTATTTTACATCATTTTGTTGAAGCCCTACATTATTGATGTTGTAGGGTGTTAGAAAGCTAATCACGGTAAACTGTCCAAGGACTAAAAGCATGGTGAACAACAATGCACTGCGCTGTTGAGGTGTCGAAAAGACTGCTTTGATTGTATCAAGGCGATTATACTCGGTAGTTCGATTGAGCATGTGCGCATTCATTGCTGGAATGGCACGGAAAGCTATTATCCATATTGGAAGGCTCAAGGCACTCACAAAGTAAAACGGCACGTGCCAATTGTTTTTGAAAAAATCAACAAGCGTGAGCGTCAGTGGCATTCCCAAAATGGAGGCAAGCGAAAAGGCAAGGGTGATAGTACCCATTGCACGCCCGCGGCGCTCGAGTGGAATCACGTCTCCGACAATACTCATCACCAATCCACCAAGCAAACCACCAGTGAGACCTGTGAGAATGCGTGTGCCTATAAATAATATATAATTCAAATGAGGGTCTGAGGTATTGGGAACAATGGCACTGCTCATGGTGCCGATCATAAAGCCCAAGTAGGCGAAAATGAGCGCGCGTTTTCGATCAATATTATCCAAATAAAAGACACCAGCGAATGCCGTGGCTCCAGCAGCCAATCCATAAGAACTTACAAGCCAGCCGTATTGCGAAGGTGTGATTTGAAGCTGCTTCTGTAGTATATCACCCATTGGCATCATGATCATAAAATCCACGATGTTAGTGAATTGAATCGCCGCTAGAATGAATAAGAGCAGCCGCTCGTTGATGGCTGGTTTCATGTGTGATGATAGCCCAATTGGGCAAGTTTTTTTAGCGTCACTTCTTTATATGGATTACGAACGGGAAAGGTCTCGGGCTCCACATATTTGAAGATGATATTTAATAATACATTTGAGAGTTTGCCAGGGTGGCGAATGCAGCATTTTAGTGCTACAGGAAAAGCACCAACAGTGCTTTTTATCTCACCTGCTGTCCGTCCAAATGTGATCTTGGTTGCACGCAGTTTAATTCCCAACTCGATATAGTCATACAACATGCGAGAATACAAAGCATATTGCTGATTGTATTGATAATCGATGCCTACAAGAAAGGCTTCCAGTTGATGCGGTGCGTTGAATGCGATGGAGAAACCAATGATTTTTTCTTCTAAAAAATAAGCTCTAAAAATGAATTTATCGCCCATTTCTTTTTTCATTCTGCATAATAATGCACAGTTGAGATGCCCTATTTTGAAGTCGGCCCTGTCGTGCACGGTATCATAAAGCTCCTGAATACGATTGCTATGTTGGTCAATTTCTTTATCATTCAATTCTACGACTTTCAAATCCTCACTTCTGTTGAATGCAGCGTTGGCTTTTGTTCTAAACTTGGAATTGAGCGACTGGAGATAATCCTCAAAGGATGTCCATTCTGACAGCAATTGCATTTCCATATTCGCGTCGACATCAAAACTTCTAAATCCACAATCGTCTAGCGCGTAGGCAGCGGGAAAAGAACTTTCATAAAAGTCTTTAATGAGCAACGCGGTTATGGGTTGTTCTTTTTTATCCTCCAGGGATATGATTTCCGTGAGGGCTTCACAAAGACCATTCATGGCGCGTTGCACGGGGATTTCTGGCTTGAATGAAAAACCATGTTCACCTGTTGCGAAGGCCGTTCCGCAAAGCAGAAGATAGGATTTATCTTGTGGTAAAAATTTTCTACCCAATGCCTCTGCTATTTTACCAGAACCCAATCGTTCGTGAAGGCCATCGGCCTCGAGTTTTGCAATTTGAAACACTGCAATACCGACTGGATTTTTAGCTTTAAAAAATTGACAGAAGAAAAATTTTACATCCGTATTGAGGGGATCGCTGATTGCCTTGAGCTGCCCATAATCCAAGAAAATGCTTTGCTGGTGGTTCAATCCATTCCAAACGTCTTGAGATATAGCCTCAATGGAAGTATGAATGCTGAAATTGAGGGTATTACGCCAACTTCCGGGAACAACGTTCACGGTTTTGCGCAAGGCTGATCGAAAAGATCGTAGCGTAGTACAATTCATAAGGGACATGGCAAAGGTAAAACTTATTCCTAAGCGGATTTGTTTTATGTCCTGTATTAGCTTTTTTTAAACGTGAAATGTTTTGAATTAACCCCCACAGTTCAAAAACTTAATCTTCTTCAATGTAATTCAAATCTTTACCAAATGTTTCGGGAAGGCTCGCCAATGAAATAAACGCCAATGCTAGAATGAATAGTCCCATCAGGAGGGCGGCAGTGATATCATTGGATTGAGCCTCAAGCCACTTGTAGGTGAGGGTGACAGGAATTACAGCACCGCGAACGAAGTTGGGTGCTGTGGTGGTTACGGTAGCGCGGATGTTTGTTCCAAATTGCTCGGCCGCCATGCTCACAAATAATGCCCAATATCCGGTGGCCGTTCCAATCATAAAGCAAAGGAAGTAGAATAGAGAAGAGGAGATGCCTGTGAGGAATAGGTAGGCAAATACCAATAGCAACGTTGCAACGAGATAGCCGTTGATGACCTTTTTTCGACTTTTAAAAAATTGACTGAGCCAACCGCTGAGTAAGTCTCCAAAGCTCAAACCGATAAAGCTGTACATTATTGAAAAACCAATATTGATGGTTTCACCCGAGATGGCATTTGTGACCGCGAATTTTTCGGAGAATTTAATCAAAATGCCAACGCAATACCACACGGGCATTCCAATCAAGATACAGGCGATATATTTTTTTAATCTCTTTTTATTGGTAAAAAGAATAAGGAAATTCCCTTTGGATGCCGTGCTTTCTTTGACCTTTTCAAACATGGTACTTTCAAATGTTCCCATGCGTAGCGCTAGAAGCAGCAGCCCCAGCGCACCACCGATGAGATAAGACATTTGCCAATTTGCAAAACCCATCCATTGCAGATCTACTTTGCTGATGAGTGCGGCGGCAACTGCTCCGAGCGCGCCCATCGTCACAACGATCATGGTGCCATAGCCGCGCTTTTCCTTGTGCATCACCTCGCTAACAAGAGTGATAGCGGCGCCTAATTCACCCGCTAATCCGAAACCAGCAATAAATCGAATGATGGCGTATTGTGTTAGATCGAGTACGAAAGCGTTGAGAATGTTGGCAACGCTATACATGATGATAGAACCAAACAAGACACTTTTGCGGCCCATCTTATCGCCCATGATGCCCCAGAATATACCACCAGCGAGCATACCGCCCAATTGCCAAAGCAATAGGATGTAGTCATATCTATCGATCACCGCTTGATCGGTGATGCCGATGCCGCGAAGGCTCGATTTAGAAATGATGTTAAAAAGCTGGAGGTCGTAAACGTCCACAAAATATCCAATTGCCGCTACCAGCACGGTTAGCCAGACGCCTTTCTTGTTTTGGTCCATAGGAGTAGATTCGAAACGAAAATAAACAAAGTATTTTAATTCTGATTTTTACTATATTCGTACAAACACTTTGCAGCGTGGAGAGCTTTCCTAAAAGAATTGTTTTTTTTGACGGAGTCTGCGGACTTTGTAATAAAACTGTCGACTTCCTAATCCGTACCGATCGTGGTCATAAATTGCGTTTTGCGCCCCTTCAAGGTTATACCGCAAAACGTTTGCTCACGAAAATTCAAGTAGAAAATTTGGATACAGTCGTTTATTATAGAGATGGCAAATACCTTGTGAGTTCTACAGCGGTTTTACGTCTTTTGTTAGACGTTGGTGGTCTGTGGAAAATCTTGAGTATCTTTCTTATTCTTCCTGCTTTTGTGAGAAATGCGGTGTACTATTTCATTGCTAAGCGCCGCTATGGTTGGTTTGGTAAAAGCAATTCCTGTCGTATTCCGACTGCGGAAGAAAAACACTTGTTTCTTGATTAGCAGCCCTTACATTTGAGGCAAATCTACAAGATATGTTAGAGGTCCCCAGCTGGCTCAATTTCTTCTTCATCGCCATTACTCTTGTCACTTATTTATTTATTGTCAGCTCACTGATTTTCGGCAACGATCGTGTTCGTAAGCGCATGCATGCCATCGCCCTTCTAATGCTTGCATGGGTAATATTTCAAAGTACTCTTTCACTGAATCGTTGGTACATGGACCGCGAGGCCATGCCGCCGCATCTAGTATTTCCAGTAGCAACAACCTTGGTGATATTGAGTTTGCTTTTATTCACAGGAAGGGGAAAGAGATTTATCTCCGGCCTGTCATTGCAGACTTTAACCTGGCTTCACGTCATTAGAATTCCTGTTGAGATTGCGTTGTATTGGCTTGCGTTTTACAAACAAGTACCATGGAGCATGACATTCTATGGTCATAATTTCGATATCATCTTCGGGATTACTGCGCCAATCATGGCATTTGGATACTTTCACAAAGGATGGTTCAGTTTGAAAGTATTGAAAATTTGGAATACTCTTGGTGTGATTAGTTTGCTTATCATCGTGGTCACAGCATTTGGCGCGGCTCCTAGTCCTATTCAAGCATGGGATTTTGAGCGTCCTAATTATGCCGTTACACACTTCCCATTTTCATGGCTCCCAAGCTTTATCGTCCCCGCAGTTTTATTCGCACATTTAGTGGCATTGGTGAGAAAGGAAAAGTAAGTATTTAAATGATTAAGATAGATATGACATAGCATAACATTAACCTCTCATTTCATTAAAATGAAGTTCTTTCAAAAAATTATCCCTTTTGTTTCAAACCACCTGTATGTCTTGGCAATCTATGTATTGCTAACTATTGCTGCAACAATTCAATCTATTGGTGGTACTAAGAATACAACCATTGAGGGATACGTTTATCAGAACTACAACAACTATGTGATTTTTGCCAAGTCTTTCGAACATTTGAAGCTGGGAAAAGACTTGTATGTCGCGCATCCAAAAGAGTATTGGGATTTATACAAATACACACCTACTTTTTCGGTGTTCTTTGGTTTCTTCTATCAGTTTCCAAATAATATCGGTTTGTTTCTTTGGAATTTATTTAATGTACTCATCGTATTTGCGGCTATACGCTATTTGCCAAAGCTCAATGATCTGCAAAAAGGATTGCTCATGCTTATTGTGGTGGTCGAGCTGATGACGAGCATTCAAAATGAACAAAGCAATGGGATGATTGCAGGGCTCATCGCTCTTGGCCTGGGACTTGCCGAAAGAAAGCACTATCTATGGGCATGCTTCGTCATTGTTTTTAGCGCATATGTCAAACTATTTGGTCTGGTCGGTTTTGCGATTTTTCTGCTCTATCCCAAAAAGTACCTTACAGCAATTTATTCTTTGTTGTGGATTGTCTCTCTATTTTTCATTCCTCTATTTTTTACAAGCTTTGAGGGGCTCATTAAGATATATCAAGGGTATTGGCTGATGCTAAAAGAGGACTTTGATGAGTCATATGGCTTATCAGTAATGGGGTGGTTGTATTCATGGTTTTCTTTAGATTTAATGAAAAATGCAGTTGTTCTTGCTGGAGTTGTTGTTTTTCTTATTCCATTACATAAGTTTAGGCTCTATTCAGATGTTCGCTTTAGATTGTTGCTTTTGTGTTCTATTCTTATTTGGATTGTCATATTTAATCACAAAGCCGAATCCCCTACCTTTATCATAGCGATGCTCGGAGTGGGTATTTGGTATATGATAAGTGAAAAAAATAAACTCAATACCATTCTCTTTGTTAGCGCTATACTTTTTACTTCTCTATCACCAACGGATATTTTTCCACCTTCATTCAGAAATTCAGTTCTCAAGCCATACGTAATGAAGGCTGTACCGTGCATCTTTATATGGTTCAAGATAATTTATGATATGCTACGATTGAATTCAGAGCAAATAAAAAAGGTGAATGAAGCATTCTAGTTCATTCACCTTTTTTGATATTGTTATTTTAATTATCCTTTCTTCCGCAATTCAAAGAATACACTGCCAAGAACAAGAAGCATAAGCAATACTGATCCTGCAAGGGAATATGTGCTTCCCTGATTGAAGGATGCGGGCTCAAACTTCCACTCAATCGTGTGTTCGCCAGCAGGTACATTCACTCCTCTCAATACATAATTCGCTCGGAATGCTTGTGTCTCGGCACCATCAATGTAGCACTTCCAACCGGCAGGATAATAAATTTCACTGAAGATAACACAGCTTTCAGAACTATTTTTAGATTGATATTTTAATGCATTGGGTTTGTACTCTACAAGGCTCACTTCTGCGGTGCTGTCGGTAACTGCGCTTGCTTTAGCAATGCTCGCGAATTCATTGTGCACAACGGCTTTTCTTTTTGTATCAATGCCTTTTAGTTTTGTAATTTCTTCATTCGCATCGGCCGCTGGAATAATTTCATCAACAAACCAAGCTTCACCATTTCTAAATGGATTCACAATCGGAGGTGCTTCTTGATTATATACAAAATATTTCGTGTTCAGCATATTCAACACATTCAAATCTCCAAGTATTCCTACATCTGTAGCGGTTTTCAAACTATCCATCATCAACTTCATTTCAGGTTGAACATGAAATTCAATCAGCTCTTGATAGCGCTTCAACTTAGCACCATGATAACCTCCTAAGCTTTTATGAAAATAACTAGTGCGCGCTTCATTAAATGGATTTCCCAACGCTAATACGCGGTAATCACTATTTAAATTCAATGCTCCAAAGTCGGCAATTAGAGCAAGCTTTTCTTTATGACGAATCCCTTGATACAAGTGGCTTTCATTCATTTTAGATAAAAGTGTCTTTGATTCGTCTATGATATTTGCCACCATTGGTTTTTCATTTTCTAAAATGAAAAGATCCGCTGGGGTAGGTTCATGTGGTAATGCCTTTTCATCTGCTTTTTGATAGTTGACATAATTACCTTTTAACTTTTCTGTATTCAAATAGCGCTGGCAAACGGTCATTTGGTCAATAAGGACAATGATTGACAAGGCGCCTATCACAGCTTGGTAATGGATCTTCTTAAACATGCTTACTACCACAAGTATTCCAGCTACAAGGAAGATGAGAAATGTTCTTCCTGCGTCTGCTTTGAATATTTCCATTCGGATATCGGTCAATGCAGTTTTGTATTCATCGTACATCGCAATCTGTTTTGGATCTTGAAGTTGAGCTTCGATTTCATTAAACTGCTCTACTTCGCCTTGACTCAAAAACGGACCTGTAATAGAAGGTGAAGCGAGCAAAATCAAACCAATCAACATAACTCCAGCAACAGCTCCCATCCATACTTTTTTAGTTCCAATCAATCCCTCTTGTTTGAACAATCTGTCTAGTAATATAACAGCCATAGCTGGCGCCATTACTTGAATGATCACTAGGATCATTTTCGAATCCCGAAACTTATTATACATCGGGAAATTATTGATGAAAAAATCATTGATTCCACTGGCATCTTTCGAAGCAAGCCCAATCGCAATAAAGGTGAGAATCAAGAAAGGCCATTTAATCACATCTTTTACCAGGATTAGCCCAAGAATGAATAAGAACATAATGGCTGCTCCAAAATAAAATGCACCACCGGTATAACGCTGTTCGCCCCAATATCTATTGCTTTGTCCTATATCTTCTCGAAACTGACGAGGCACTTTTTGTAGCAATTCTTTATCGCTTCCGATGGCTGCTGATTGTCCTCCTTTTGCATTGGGTAGGAGAAGTGACCATGCTTCACCTTTCCCAAAATTGTATTCGAGGATGTAATTGGTTTCAAGACCCTTTACTGCCGTTTGGTCCTTCTCTTTGCCGTCGGGTTCAATGGTCAATTCTGTTTTACCTCGCGTCGTGTATTTGCTGTATTCGTAGGTGGTGAGGAGATTGCTCATGTTGGGGAGAATCGCTATACCCGATGCCACAATGAGAGCGCCAGCGGCTTTAACCACATAGCCAAATTGCTTTTCAATCAATAATCTAATTCCTTCCGCTACTGCAACAGCTCCCAAAATCAAGGCGAGATAATATGTCATCTGTAAGTGATTGGCAGCAACATTAAGAGAAAAGAATAATGCGAAAATGGCGCTTCCCAAAATCCATTTGCCACGGGTGGCAAGCAACAGACCTCCAAGTGTTGGAGCCATATAAGCAATGGCATTGACTTTCGAAACGTGTCCTGCTCCCAAATACAAAATGTTGATGGTAGCGAATCCAAACCCAATACCTCCGAGTATTCCCAACCAAGGGTTCAAGCGCAAACAAAGCGTGAAAATATAAAAGCCCAACATCGCCATGAATAGAATTCCCACGGGAACAGGCATATATAACTTCAATGCTTGATCGATATGTCTCAACCAATTGTTTTCGTGAATGACCGAAATCTGATATGCGGGCATGCCTCCAAACATAGAGTTGGTCCAAAGAGGTTCTTCGCCATACATCAATCGATAATCCGATATTTCTTTTGACATTCCCACGTGTTCATTGATATCACCTTGTCTCAAGCTGTATCCGTCAAATACAGGAGAGAAATAGGTAGAAGCGAGTATGAGGAAAATAGCCACCGCTGCTACATGTGGAAGGGCTTTGAGAAGGATTGATTTCATAGGGTTGGTTTAGTCTTTTATTTCAACGTAATCTACGTATTCACCGTCGATTTCGCGTTTGTCTTTTTTCTTGTTACTCTCTACTTTCACATCACCCTCTGGACGAGGAGGTTGTTGTGAGCGATAGAACTGATCAGCGCGCTGGCGCATGTTTTCTTCTGCCTTTTTAACTACAATCGGAAGTGCGATTCTAGCGATTAATCGAATTATGAAGCTGATTAAAATGATATAGAATATTATTCTAATTACTCCTGTAAATGATGCTTCCTGGATCATGCTACAAATCTAATGAATCATTCTGCGGTGGTGGCCTCTTTGGCACCTGTTAATTCTTTGAAAATATCTTCTAAGCGCTGCTCCTTCTTACTCATCGTGAGTACCGCAATCTGCTGTTGAAGCGCCATTTCAGCCACATCTTTCCGGATATCTTCCGGCGTATTGGTCGATATGATCCACATATTTTTACCGTCTTCTTGTGCATCCGCCACACCTCTTATTTTCAAAAGTGATGATCGACTAATTACCCCACTAAACTCAACCTGCAATTCGTATCCGCCACTCTGTATGCCACTTCTGAGTTCAGATGTAGGTTTATCGGCTACAATATTTCCTTTATTGATAATGATGGTTCGATTGCAAATCGCTTCCACTTCTTGCATGATGTGCGTTGATAGCATCACCGTCTTCTCACGTCCAATTTCTTTGATAAGAGCCCGAATTTCTACGAGCTGATTGGGGTCAAGGCCGCTGGTAGGCTCATCTAAGATAAGCACCTTTGGATTGTGAATCATCGCTTGTGCTAGGCCAACGCGTTGTCTGTATCCTTTCGAAAGTGCTTCAATCTTTTTATGCGATTCTGGTCCCAATCCAACCTGTTCTATCATCTCCGCTACCCTCTTTTTGAGGTTTGGAATTTTATAGATTTCCCCAATAAATGAAAGATATTCCTTTACATACATATCGAGATAGAGGGGGTTATGTTCTGGTAAATAACCGATTTGACGGCGCACCTCTATGCTGTTTTTCATTACATCGAGCCCACAAACACTCACGTTTCCCTCTGTAGGCGGAATATAGCAGGTGATGATTTTCATCATTGTGCTTTTGCCCGCACCATTGGGTCCCAAAAATCCAACCACGTCGCTGCCTGGTATATCGAAGCTCACGCCATTGAGCGCGCGCTGCTGGCCATACACCTTTGCAACTTTATTCACTTGAATCGACATTTTGTACTCCCTTTTCGACAAAAGTATAAAATGTGTCGCCCCTATTATGATATCGTTTGTACATTCGTATTGTAATGAATTCAATTATGCCTGAAAATGCTGATAAAACCTATGATTTGACCGCACTCATCGATATGTATAGCGGCAATATGGAAAATGTCAAGGGGACGTTGGTCATTTTTATTGACCAAATGAGAAAGGATATTATGATGCTGAAACAAAAATTTACCGAAAACGATTTCCCCTCAGTAAAAGCCTTTGCTCATCGAATGAAGCCAAACCTCAAGCTATTTGGTATGAACGATTTGCATTTACTCGTTCTCGACATTGAAAAGGCGGCACAAGAATCAAACGCCGAGTTGCTCGATGCACAACTTACGCGACTATATGAGCTTGCCGAAGCGATTTGCGAGACGATGCAGAGAGAGGTGATTGATATTTAACCAAGTCACTTTTCCTGCCGAAGCACTACCTTTGCGACATGACCAGAAGATTAGCGATTCTCGCCTCAGGAGGCGGCTCCAATGCCAATAATATCCTCGATTATTTTCAAAATTCGGATACCATTGAAATTGCTTGCATCGGCTGCAACAAAGAGGGCGCTGGTGCTTTTGATGTCGCCAACAAATGGCATATACCAGCTTTCCTCCTCACACGCGAGAATTTTTTGGAGTCTGAAGATTTTCTTGAATACCTCGAGGCTCAAGAGGTGGACTTCATTGTGCTCGCGGGTTTTTTATGGAAAGTTCCCGCTAGTTTAATTGAGCGCTTCCCGAACGCGATTGTAAACATTCACCCCGCTTTGCTTCCAAAATATGGCGGAAAAGGAATGTACGGTCACCACGTACACGAGGCTGTTTTTGCAAATAAGGAAAAAGAATCGGGAATCACCATTCACTACGTAAACGAACACTACGACGAGGGAAAGGTCATTTTTCAAAAATCAGTTCCCATCGAACCGACCGACGGGCCTGTGGAAATTGAACAAAAGGTTCGTAAACTCGAAATCGAATATTTTCCCCAAATCATCGCTTCGATTCTCTAAGTTTGCACCATGATCAACGGTGCAGAAATTCTTTCTTGTTTTTTTATCCTCTTTGCAGTCATCGATATCATTGGATCGATTCCAATTATCCTTGATATCAAGCGCAAAGTGGGCAATATTCAGCCGTGGACAACGACCACTGTTTCATTGATCTTAATGCTCATTTTTCTTGTCGCCGGTGAGCGATTCCTTGGCTTTTTTGGGGTGGATGTCTATTCCTTCGCGGTGGCTGGTTCTTTTATTCTGTTTTTCATCGCTTTAGAAATGATTTTAGGGATAAAATTATTTAAGCAAAAAGAGGGTGGTGAAAAGGCTGCTTCGATTGTTCCGCTTGCTTTTCCTGTTATTGCAGGCGCAGGAACATTCTCCACACTTATCTCCCTTCGTGCAGAATACCAAATGATCAATATCGCTATTGCGGTCATCCTCAATATGCCTATCATTTTTGCTGTGCTCAAACTCACCAATCGCATCGAGCGTTTTCTTGGTATTGGCGGCATCGCTATTCTTGAAAAAGTATTTGGAATCATCATTCTTGCAATCGCCGTTAAGTTGTTTTCTAAAAACCTTCCTAGCCTTCTCGGATGAGTGCAGTGCCCGAAATTATTGTCTATACCGATGGTGCGGCAAAGGGAAATCCCGGCCCGGGCGGTTATGGCGTGGTATTGATGTCGGGCAAACACTACAAAGAAATGTCCCAAGGTTTTCGCCTTACCACCAACAATCGCATGGAATTGATGAGCGTTTGCGTAGCCCTCGAAGCATTGAAAACGCCCGGTTGCAATGTTACTGTCTACAGCGACTCACGCTATGTGGTGGATGCGGTAGAGAAAAATTGGATAGGTGGGTGGGTAAAACGCAACTGGAAGAATGTTAAAAATCCCGATTTGTGGTCGCGCTACCTCCGTATCTCCTCCAAACACCAAGTCAAGTTCATCTGGGTGAGGGGTCATAATGGTAATTTTTATAATGAAAAATGCGATGAACTGGCCGTCGCTGCTAGTAATGGCAGGTCTTTACTCGTCGATGAGTGGTACGAAAATTACGGGGCGGATCAACAAACACTGATATGATGGTGTTTGATGATTTATAGAATACATTTGCGCCGCATTTTAATAGAAACTTGCAATAACAAAATACATGCGTACAGATCTTTATCAAGGACACGACTACTATCTAATGGATGAGTTGTTGACCGAAGAACACAAATTGGTTCGCGACGCCGCTCGTGCTTGGGTGAAAAAGGAAGTGTCACCTATCATCGAACAGGCTTGGGAAAAGGGTGAATTTCCTCGCCACCTGCTCAAAGGGTTAGCAGAAATTGGAGGATTCGGACCTTATATCCCGGCGGAATATGGCGGTGCTGGCCTCGATCAAATCTCTTATGGTATCATCATGCAAGAATTGGAGCGCTGCGACAGCGGTCTCCGTTCTACTTCATCAGTGCAGAGCTCATTGGTGATGTATCCTATTTGGAAATATGGTACTGAAGAACAACGTCAAAAATATCTACCAAAACTGGCTAGTGGAGAGTGGATCGGTTGTTTCGGTCTAACCGAACCTGACCACGGTTCGAACCCTGGTGGCATGACCACCAACTTCAAAGATGCCGGCGACCACTACGTTTTGAACGGAGCGAAAATGTGGATTTCAAATGCACCATTTGCACAAATCGCTGTGGTATGGGCGAAGAACGAAGAAGGTCGTATCCACGGCCTCATCGTAGAGCGCGGCATGGAAGGATTTACAACACCTACTATGCACGGTAAGTGGAGTTTGCGTGCGAGCGATACTGGCGAATTGGTTTTCAATAATGTAAAAGTTCCAAAATCAAACCTTCTTCCTGGTCGCAGCGGTCTAGGTGCTCCATTGAGCTGTTTGGACAGCGCGCGCTATGGCATCGCATGGGGAGCTATTGGTGCGGCATTGGATTGTTATGATGTGGCTTTGCGTTATAGCAAAGAGCGTCAGCAGTTCGGTAAGCCAATCGGGGCGTTCCAGTTGCAGCAGAAGAAATTGGCCGAGATGATCACAGAAATCACCAAGGCACAATTGCTTACGTTGCGTGTTGGTCAACTTCGCAATGAAGGCAAGGCCACCTCAGCGCAGATTTCTATGGCGAAGAGAAACAACGTGAACATGGCGATTGAAATCGCACGTGAATCACGTCAGATTCTCGGAGGAATGGGTATTACTAATGAATATCCAATCATGCGTCACATGTGCAATCTCGAGTCGGTGATCACTTACGAAGGAACGCACGACGTTCACTTGTTGATCACTGGTATGGACATCACAGGTTTCGATGCATTTAAATAATAGAATTTAATTCGGAATAAAAAAGGCCATTCGCAAGAATGGCCTTTTTGTATTTTATACAATAAGTTACTTCTTCTTCCACTTCACCACGATCTCTGGATGAACCTCTAGAAGAGCTTGCACAAATTTCTGTTTGTCTTTTGGCGAAATAAGCACGCTCCCCGAGCGGCCGTAGCGTATGTCCAAGCGATCGAGCGACGCCGCAGGCGAACTCAATGGATTATTCGTTTCCTTGATTTCGCGAATCGTGGTGATGTCTATTTTTTGTTTGTACAAAAATCCAAAACGAATCTCGAGCTCTTTACCTTTAATGGTATACGTCGTGTCGTAAAATAAATACGCGATAATAACAATTAGAGAAACGGGAATCAATAGTGGAGCAATCGGTCCTTTCATTTTTAGCATCAACGCCGCTACGACACCCAGCACTCCGAAGATTGGGATCGCTAATTCGTAACCTATTTTAGAACGATAAAGCATGGTAATAAGATAATAAGATAATAAGATAATAGGGTAATAGGGTAATAGGGTAATAGGGTAATAGGGTAATAGGGTAATAGGGTAATGGTAAAAATAAGAAAAAAGTTGGTTCGATGTCAAATCAAGAAATGTGACTATCGAGGATTGAAAAGCAATTGAAGCTTAATAAACCAATATTCTCAAGTCAATTAATGTCTTTAGCGCTGTTTTGGTTCCAGAACTTTTTCAAACGTTCCCAAATACTCGCTTTCGGAACTTCTTGAATGGGCGGTGGGGTCAACTCAGGAGATATGTTTTTTATTGGAGTTGAAGATTTGTGAAGTATTTCTTCTTTATCCAAAAGCTGAATTGCTAAGTTAAAGTCCATTCCAACAAAACACTCATCAATTACCGCGATGATTTCCTCAATAGTCTCTGGATCATCCTTGTAGAGTGTTCCAAAAATATTAATGTTTTGTTTGGATTTTTTAAATTCAAAAATGAATCTTCGATGCCTCGGAATAAAAATCAATTCGAATTGTCCCCCATCTATTCTATATTTTTCTTTGTCCGGGTATGAGGTGCTCAGCGCTAGCCACAACCCTGCAAGACTAAAGTCCTCCATTATGCCGGTAATCTCTCCTTTTTTTTCGAAAAAGTCTCTGGTAAAGCCTTCGAAATAGTATTCTTTAAATGCAGAATTTAGTTTGCCAAGCAAGGCGATATGTGCTGTTTCGCTTTCTGGTTGTTCGTAAATGATGTTTCCGCCTTTAGCCAAAAAACCTCTATAATAACATAATCCCGCGTGACACATGACATATAAAAACGCGAAAGATTTATGCGAGTGCTTTTCGCTGAAAGTTACTACTTGTGCTTCAAACTCTTCCATAAATTCTCGTTGGTCTAAAGATTTATCGAGTTGATAAAGCGTTGCCTCGTCAATCCTTCCTATGATGCCATGGAAGGGATTTTTAAATTCTTTTGCCTGAATAAATCGAAAAGTAGATTTGAACTCTTCGACATATTTGCGATCATCATCACTTTCAAAGTCGGTAATAATATGGCCCCACTCAACACCCATGTTAAAATAGTTTTTTTAAAAATACGTTCTATTCTGAATTCAGAATTCGCAATTCCAAACTCTAAAGTCCAAATTCCAATCTCCCTTTTTCCCTTTTTCCCTTTTTCCCTTGTTCCCCTCGCCTCTCGTCCCTCGCCCCTCTCCCCGCTCCCCTCTCCCCTCTCCCTATCTCCTATCCCTCAACGCAGGAAACTTCTCTCGGAATGAGCGGAGTTCGGAAATGTTGAGGTCTTTTTGCATTATTCCTTCTTCATTTTCTTTTAAAGAGGCCATTGACTCGCCTTTGAAATCATAGATGCCACTCGATCCGTTGTGCGCGATGGCACTGGCGTCATCACCGACACGGTTTACTCCAATGGTATATGATTGGTTTTCTATGGCTCGCGCCATCAGCAAGGTATTCCATGGATGCATCCGCACACTGGGCCAATTGGCCATGTAAATCAAAAGATCATACGCATATTCTCCATCAATAATTTCGTTGCGCGCGTGCTCGGGAAAGCGCAAATCATAACAGACCAGCGGTTTTATTTTCCAGCCTTTCCATTCAATGATAATGCTGCCTTGGCCAGCAGTGTAGTGCTCACTTTCTTGTCCAATGCTGAACAAATAATTTTTATCATAATAGAAATGATGTCCTTCCGGAAAAACGACCAAACATCGATTGAAGTATTTGCCTCCATCTTCGCACGAAACAGAACCCATTACTATTGCATTGAATTTTTTTGCATGCGTGCGCATCCATTGCAACGTGGGCATTTCATCATGATAGCATTCTGCGACGCGCTCTGGTGCCATGCTAAATCCCGTGGTGAACATCTCAGGCAAGATGATAAGGTCTGCCTGCGCGATTTTTTTCAAAATCGCATCTATTTTATCATAGTTTATCCGCGGATTTTCCCAGGCAATGTCGAATTGAATGGCTGCTACATTTAAATTCTTCATAACTTAAAAATCCATGCGAAGTATTTGAGAGTATAGATTATAACAGTGGTAAAGATCAAACAAAAGGATAAGAATGGCAATTACAAGAGCTGCGGTTCGCTTAGTACCTTCTTTGACGGCTAATGCCATATTAATTGTAAGCAACGCCCCTATAATTGTCTGAAGAATTAGAATGATTAAATAGGTTGGGGAATTGAAGTCAATTGAGATGATAAAAGGAATAACCTTCCAAAGTATGGTTGAAAGTAATATCCAAGATACGAATAGAAGGATCGCATTATCTGCTTTTTTATTGGTTATAGCTTCAGTTTCCATAGGAGCATCCAGCGCATTACTTTTGTATTCTCCATAAGCACTGTCTTCTTCTTCGCTTGGTGCAAGGAGCAACACCAAAAGCCAAATACCACCAATAAAGGGTATCAACCCAATTAGGAGCATAAACCCACTTCGACCTGAATCGTGCAGGCGTCGCACCCCTATAGATAAGGATGGAATGATTGAGACTAGTGCATATAAGAGATAAACTAGGCTTATAGGAGTCCTAAATATTAAAAAGTCAATTGCGGCAGCCAGTATCGAGAAAATAATATTGAATAATACAAACATCCAATATTCTTGTCGTGTGGCTCGTCCATGAAAGTTCGCAAAGTTCTTAAAGGCATTTAGGTAGTGTTGCATAAGTTTTTGATTGGAACGAATATAGACAATCTAGTGAATGGGTTATAATATAAATTTGTCTTTATATTGCTTCAACTTCTTTTGACCTACAATCAAACATACTTCATTCAAATCATCATCACTCATAAATTCAAATAGTCGATGATTTCTTAAATACCAGTATTTTAAATCTTTCTGCATCTTTATTCTACTTCAAATACCAAGCGAGGTATTACTACCTAGCCCTTACGGGCTTGCGCAATAATAGGGGTTTTGTGGTAAGTGAAATGTCGTCTAGTTTACATTTAATAATATATTTATATCAGTCCATTTTAAACCAAAGGTCAAAATATTGCGGAACGCTTTGGGACTTTTCAAAGTCGAACGGTATCATCCTATCAATGTGTAAAATGTAGCAATTGTATCCTGCGGCTTTCATTCTGCGACAAACTCCCAGATAGCTGTTGGGGTTGCGATCACTTTGTGGACCTCGCACCTCGCACCAAATGTTTTCAATCTTACTTTTTTGAAGCATATTCTCAAAACCTTCTACCACGGCTTCTTCATTGCCTTCCACATCAATCTTCAACCAGTCGATTTTATTTAAGTCTTTTAGTACTTCATCACCCGTAGAGACCTTCACCGAAACTTCGCGCGTATATCCGCTTGCTTCACGAGGGAGATTACTCTCCACAAGCGAACTTCCCCCAATGTTTTTGTCCGAAATATGGAAAGTGGTTTCACCAATA